>NZ_JBSFDW010000012.1:0-197453 GCF_053594115.1 Streptomyces sp. NPDC001970
GATGTCTTGGAGTGACAGACCTCTTCTACAGCAGCTCCGCTGCCTTGCTCCCCGGCCTTGACGAACAGCCCCCACGCCTAACTGAACGGCGTTGCCGCTAGAGCTCCACGCCCTCCGTGACCGCTTCCCGGAGGGCGGGCGGCAGCGAGGCGTCGGACTCAATGACGGCGAGTGCCCGGCGGGAGAGATCCGTGTCCGACCACAGCAGGAGCTGCATCGCCCGCTTGTCCGCGAGGCCCCGGTGCACGGCCCGTACCGCCGCCTCCACCGACCAGGGCTCGGCCGTTTCCGGTGCCGGGTTGCGGGCGAGCCAGTCGAAGGTGCTGCCCGCGATCCCGGCCAGGACGTGGGACAGCGCCCGCTGGATGAAGTCGTCGAGGTCATCGGGTCGGTCGCGCTCGATGCCCAGCAGGCGGCACTCTGCATACGCTGCGGCCATGCCGTCCCGGGTGACCATCGAGGCGTACGGCATCACGCCGGCGAGCACGGTCCCCAGGTCGACCCGGGGGAGTCCGAGCTCCTCGTCCTGATCCTCCTGATCCTCAGCCGCCTGTTCGAAGTCCGACCGGTAGGGGAGGGGCGTCGGCTGCTCGCACGCCGCGAGCAGGGTGCGAGCGAGGCGCACATGGTCCGAGGTGTGGGGCAGGTACTCCCACGGCTCATCGGGGGTGGTCATGGCCCGGGTCCAGGGGGCCGACAGCGTACGCAGGCCCTCGGGGAGGAGCGACTGCCCGGCCGGCGTCTCCGGGTACGCGGTCCGACGCAGGTTCCAGAGCGCCTCGCGCGCCCAGGCGGTGTCGTACACGTCGAGCGGTACATCATGGAGCAGCCGCGTCAGCGCCTCCTCCCCGGCGCGGCCACCGACCGCCTCCAGCAGGTGGAAGGCCGAGGCGGATGCAAGCCCCTCCCGTACGGCGCTCTCAGCGGCCCGCGCCACGGCCCCGGCCTCGACATCAGCCTCGACCTGCGCCGCGGCCTCCAGGCCGTGGCGCAGCGCGCGAATCGCACGGTCGGCGAGCGTCCCTCTGATCCAGAACACCCACGCACCGACGACGTCCTCGAAGGCTTCCCCTGCCGCCGCCTCACGCAGGGCGGTCTCGTCCTGCTCGGCATACCAGGCGCGGACCGCCTCGCCGACGCCCTCCCAGGTGAGCTCCGCCGTCGTGGGCATCCGTTCGCCGGCCAGCCGGCGCCACTCGCCGCGCATCCCCTCAAGCAGGTCCAAGGCATCCTCGGACCAGCCGGCGACGCGGTGACGGGTCGGAAGGAGCGCGGCGGAGAGGACGGCCAGGGCGGTGGCGGCCCGCTGGGTGGACGGGCCGGCCTCCGACAAGTCGTCGCCGCTTCCGTACCGCAGTGCGTTCCACGGTGCCGTAAGGTTGCGCAACTCCTCGGGGACGAGCCGTCGTTCGGGATGCCTGACGTCCGCAGTCTCTCGCACGCTCAGGACACTCCCAGGTATTCCATCGCCGACTTCGGGTCCTTCATCTTGCCGGACGCAAGAGCCTCCTGGCGCTCCGTGTGGCTCTTGGCCTTCCACGCGTCGTTCATCTCCCTGAGCTGCCGCGGCGAGACGTCCTGGCCACCGATGCGGGCGCCGATGTTCTCGTCGGCCATCTTGGAGGCCGGCGTGCCGTCGACCGTCTTCGGTGTCTCTCCAGCACGCTTCTGCGCCGGGGTGAGCTTCTTCGGCTGGAAGTCCATGAATATCCTGTCCCAGCCGTCCGTCGACTCGATCTCGTAGCGGACCTCGCGCTCGGGACCGTCGCCGCGGTCGCGCTTCCACTTCCCGAGCCTTTCGATCTGCTCGTGGATCTCGTACTTGGTGGTCGCACCGCCGCGGTTCTTCACCTCGACCAGATGGTCCCTGCCGTCCTTGCCGCGGTACGCCACGTCCACGTCGGGGATGGACGAGGCATCGAGTGTGTCGCCGTTGCCCAGATCGACCTTCGAGCGGCCCTTGTCGTGGCCGATGCCGGAGTAGACCTTGGTCCCGTCGGCCGCGTCGTTCTCGGCGGCGCGCCGCGTGGCCCTCACCTCGGCGAGGTTCTCGTCGAGCGTCGTGCCCTGCTTGGAGTCGAGGGTCTTGCCCGTGAGGGAGCCGCGGCTGACGGGGTCGATGTTCTTCTGGCGGAGCATCACCGTCACCTCCTCGATGGCGTCGGCGGCCTGCTTCTTGCTGATGCCGTTCTTGCCGGGCTGTGGGTCGTGTTCGGCCCGCTTGAGCAGCCTCTCCAGGGCCTGGGGGTCGTAGCTCTTGGCTCCCTCGGCCTTCGCCTGGCGCATGGCCTCGCGCAGCACGTCGGCGCGGGCGTCGAGCGCCTTCTGCTGGGCCTCGCGGGCGTCCTTGACGGAGTCGTCGTCGGGGCCGCACTCGACCGTGCGGATCCCCGTGGAGGCGGAGTCTCCGGAGTGGTGGACCGCGGGCATCACGGTCACCGGACCGGACCGGTCGCCACCGACGGCGACAACTGCCCGCGCCGGGGCCATGGCGATGTTCTTGCAGGCCTTGCCCTGGTCCTTGCGCATCTTCTCGGCAGCCTCGTCGGCGTACTTCTGCGCTTCGTCGGCCGCCTTCTGCGCCGCGTCGAGGTCGCCCTTCTTCGCCGCCTCGCGGGCCTCCTCCGCCGCCTGGGCCGCGCCTTCCTTGGGCGTCGAGGGGGCTTCCTTCTTGGCGTCGGGGTCGAGCTTCCTGAACTTCTTGATCGTCTTGGGGGAGAGGATCCCGATGAGGTTGAGAGCGGTGTTGCCGATCGCCGCGCCCTTGTTGCCCTTCTTCCAGTTCTCCTTGTCGACGACGGTGTCGGTGACGAGGTCGATGCCGAACTCGACGCCCGAGCCCACGGCGTCGATGCCGGCGCCGAGGTAGTCACCCTTCTCCCACTTGTCCCCGACGCTGCCGCCGTTCTTCTTCCACCAGTCCTGGGTGTAGTCCCGCAGGCCGGTCCAGGCGCCGACGATGTTCTCCTTCGGGTTGAAGATGAAATCGACGGTGTCGTTCCAGAAGCCCGTGACGGGGGCGACGAAGAAGCCGCGGGTGTGGTCCCAGATCGTCTTGTCGTGGCGCTCCTCCGGCCACATGACGTCCTTCTCGGGGTCCTTGTACTCGTCGGGGTCGACCTCGCGACGATCCCAGGGGCCGGGGGCGAGCGGGACCGTTTCGCCGTCCTGGGTCTCCAGGGCGGGCTCGGGAGCGTTCGGGGCGGTGCCTCCGCCGGACCCGCCGGAGCCGCCGTCGGGCTCCTCGGACCCGCCGTCGGTGCCGCCGGTGGTGTCGGTGCCGCCGTCCGTGCCACCGGTGGTGTCCGTGCCGTCGCTCGCTCCCCCGTCGGTGCCGTCCGTACCGCCGTCCGTACCGCCGTCGGTGCCGTCCGTACCGCCGCCGGCCTCGACGTCCGTACCGTCGCCACCGTCACCCGCGCCCGCACCGCCGCACTCCGTGCCGACGGCCTCGCAGATCTTCGCCCCGACCGACCGGCCGATCTCCGTCGTGAATCCCGCCGTCACCAGACCGGCGATGATGGCGATCACGACGACGAGCAGTCCGATGTACTCGACCGAGGTCTGCGCCTCGTCACGCCGCCACCGGATCATCCGCGCAACGCTGAACGGGCGCCGGATCTCCCGCTCATGGGCCGGCAGCTCGAACCACTCGCGCACCTCGGGCCGGCGCAGCAACCAGATCACCGTGAACGGAATCGCCGCCTGCGTGAAGGCGCGGAAGTCGGCCTGGAGCAGGGATACGACGCAGAGCCAGAGCATCCATCCCTGTACGGCGAACAGCCCACGGCGCACCGCAGCTCCGCCGTGCCACGCACGCTGCGCGAGGTACGCGCCGATGATGCTCGGCAGCGAGTCGTACAGCAGCACGCCGAAGAGTTCGCCCGGGTACACCGTCGTCATCGACAGGACCGTGAGGACGTAGAGCACGGTCACACCGACCTGCAGCCACGTCAGAGCTTGCGCCCACGCGAGGTGGCGTAGAAGCGGCGCTCGCCCATGGAGTGTGCCGTAGTTGACGTAGGGGCCGGACGTGCCCTGTGCTCCAAACATGTTCGGGAACGCTAGAACATGAAACAAGTGATCCACTAGGGTCCACGGACCCAACGCCGTTGCCTACGCGAACAGTTGGAAGCCTCGTACGACCTGGAAATCTGTGGTGCGGCGCTTCCGGAAGAGAAGTGTCCGCCCGTGATATTGGGCCCTGGGGCCCATGACGAACAGATGTTCATCACCTAGCGTTCGCGCCATGTCTGCAACGGATGGGGGAACAGCGGGAGTTGGCTGGCATGGGTTCGCCGGGGGTATGGGAGTGGGGGCAGTGCCGCCCACGCCCGCTGCCGGCAGGCAGCCCATGCCGCGAGCGTTGCGAGCAGTGCTCGTTCTCCTCCATCTGCTGTTTGCCGCGACTGCGCTGGGTGCCATTGGACTTTTCGCCGTGGCGGCCTCCGTGGGTGAAGTGGACGGAGATTTCCTGGGGCTGCTGACCTACGGGGCTCTTCCCGGAACCGCAGGGCTGGTTCTGGCACGGTGGGCCTGGTTCGGCGGGATGTGGGTGTGGCGGGGGCTTCTCGCCGTTCAGGTGTGGCTGGTCATCGGCGCTCTCGGGTCGCTGAGCGACGGCAGCGGCCGCGGTGTGACGCAGCTCGTTCTTCCCGCAGTGATGATCGTGTTGCTGTGCCGCCTGTCGTCGCGCGAGTGGTTCCTCCTGGACGAGCCGGAGCGGGTGGAGCGACGCCCGTTCAGCGTTGCGCGGATGATCCGTTGGCGGCGGGACGAGGCGCAGACCTCGGTCGAGTACATCGGACTGCTCGTCGTCGTGATCGCCATCATCGCCAGCTTGGCGACCGCGGGATACACGACCGAGATCGGCCGTACCGTCGGCGCGAAGATCTGCGAGGCCGTCGGCACGGATTGCGGCGGCGGTGGTGGTGACGCCGGTGGTGACGGTACGAGCGTCGAGGCCGGCGACGGTACGGGCGCGGAGGGTACGGACGGCAGCGGCGACGCGAACGCGGGTGACGGCGAGGCCGCGGGCGGCGCGGGCGGCGGCGGTACGGGCGCGGAGGGTACGGACGGCAGCGGCGACGCGAACGCGGGTGACGGCGAGGCCGCGGGCGGCGCGGGCGGCGGCGGAGGAAGCGACGGGGTCGAGGGCCCGGACGGGCCCGGTGACACCGGTGGAACCATCGGAACCGATGAGCCCTCCACACAGGACGCGGGGGTCGACGAGGGCGGCGACGACGTCGATGACTCCGGAGGCACGGACGGCGATGACGCGGACGCGGGTGAGGACGGCGACAGCGGGGGTGAGGAGAACGAGGGCGAGAGCTGCACCTCCGGATTCGGCGCATTTCTCTCCTGCGGTGCCAAGCAGGTCGGCGGCTTCTTCGAGGGCGTAGCCGTCGACGGCTTCGTGGGCGATGTCACCGGAACCTTCGACACGATCATGCATCCCATCAACGCCTGGAACGGCCTCAAGGATTACGGCACGAGCCTCGGTGACCAGTGGAGCAAGGACTCCGAGGGCGCTGGCGACAAGTGGTCCGAAGGCGACTACCTGGGTGCGGTCTGGGACTGGGGGACGGCGTCGGTCAACACGGGCGTGACCGTTCTCGACGATGTCTTCGTCGGGGACGAGTTCCGCGACGCGTGGAACAGGGGCGACGAGGGCCAGGCCATCGGCATGGTCGCCTGGAACGTCGGCTCCCTCTTCATCCCCGCCTACGGTGAAGCGAAGCTGATCGGCAAGCTCGGAAAGCTGGGCAAGCTCGGGAAACTCGGCAAGGCGGGAGAGCTCGCTCAGAAGGCGACCGAGGCAGCGGAGAAGGCCCGCAAGGCGGCCAAGGCCGGTGATGTCGAGGGTGCCGAGAAGGCCGCCAAGGAAGCGCAGCAGCACGCCGATGATGCCGCGAAGGACGCGGGGCTGACGGGCTGCACGATCGGGATGGGCGCGCGCGTCCGCGTTCCGTACGACGGCAGCTGCCTGGGTGTCTCAGGCAGCGGTACCGGTGTCATGGCCGGGCCGCAGGTCGTCGTACCGGTCCAGCTGTTCGCCGGCAAGTGCGACGAAGTGGATCCTGACAAGAAGAAGGCCGCTGAAGAGGCGGCGAAACAGGCCGAGGAGGCGCAGAAGGCGGCCAAGGCCGCGAAGCGGAAGGCCGAGCTCAAGAGGGCTCAGGAGCAGCCGAAGCCGGCCTGGTACAAGGACCTCAAGAACCCGCGCAAGGGCTCGAAGGACGGTAACAGCGACGGGACGTGGTGGCCGATCAAGCCCGGCGTGTGGAACTACCCCACCGAAATGGGTGCCCGCTATCAGGAACAGATTTCCGGGGTGAAGCGCGGGAAGGAGTACCGAGTTCCGCTCGACGAACTCAAGGGTAACGACGTGGACTTCGATGGCTGGGACGCCAAGTCCGGCACCTACCTCGAAGCGAAGCATGGGTATCGTACTTCTGACTTCTACGATGCGGACGCCGCGGATCTCAAATCCCACATCAAGGACCGGTGGGCAGAACAGGCCGCGCGACAACTCGATGCGGCGAGAGGCAAGCCGGTCGTCTGGCACTTCTCCGATCCGGACGTGGCTGCGGCTGCCAGGGACATGTTCGATGAGCGAGGCATCGAAGTTAAGGTGGAGCACACGCCGGCTGACGTAGTCGGCTGAGGCAGGGGAGAGCGCTGTGCTGTACGTTGTCGTCAACGCGTTCTGGGGGATGCGCCAGGAAAGCGTCGAGCGGATCGCCGAACGCTGGGCGGAAACTCTGACCGCTCTGGACGAGATGGAAGAGGCGTCGCTCAGTGGATGGCTTGAAGCCGCGGACGACTTGTCTTCGGCCCCGGCGGTTCCGTCGAGTTCCGTACACGCGCTGGCTGAATACATCGAACGGGGAAATCAGGCGCCTGATATCCCCCGGATCGGCTATACGTC
This sequence comes from Streptomyces sp. NPDC001970, assembly GCF_053594115.1. NCBI lineage: Bacteria > Bacillati > Actinomycetota > Actinomycetes > Kitasatosporales > Streptomycetaceae > Streptomyces > Streptomyces sp. NPDC001970. Next base: position 6,932 of record NZ_JBSFDW010000012.1, read on the forward strand.
GTCCCTCTTGACCAATAGTTCCGGGATGCCTCGTGTAACTCTGGCCATTCACGCAGGTGGGACCTCGGAATACGTAACGAACTCCGTTTCTCTGTCTTTTCGCTCACCCAGGTTTGATGAGTCCTTTCCGGCGGTGCGCCGTGCAGCGGACATCCTGAGGATTCTCGCGGATGTCTGGGACCCGGACGCCGGGCAGGTGTACGGACGACCTCAAAACGATGCGGTGAAGGAAGAGTTCGGTCTCGCGGCCTCCGACCCTCGCTGCGGAAGGTCCGTCCATCTCTCCGCCAGGCGCGCGGCGCTGGTCCCCGACGATCTTCCGGGTACGTACACCCGTACCGCCCACGATGGTTTGGTCATTGACCTGACCAGGGGCGGCACGGTGGCCCCTGACATCGAGGCCATCCTCGAGGCCAACCGCAAGCTGCGGGCGGCCGGCGCGCTGGAGCCGCTGCCCGTGCCCTTCGACCGGCCCAAGTGGTGAGGCCGACGGGCGTGCCGTTCAGCCTGCCGGGCGCTGTCGCTGCCATCGACGACCTCCTCGCCGGGCCAGTGCCCGTGGACGGGCCGACACATCGGGAGGCGGACGACGAGACCGGGTGGACCGGCAGCCATGGCCCGGGCTTCCGGCTCGCTCCGCTGTGGGAGAGCCGGTCCTATTTCGGCGTACCCGGAACCGAGTGGGATGCCGCCCAGGAAGAGTCCGAGGAGTATCTCCTGTCCCTCTCCGTGGAGTTGGGGAAGCGATGGGGGCCGCACCACGAGATCAGCTTCCGGGCCTACCTCATGGGTGAGGTACCGGAAGAGTCGATCGATCCGCTCATTGCCCAGATCATCGAACTCGCCCTCTACGGGGAACTGTATGTCTGGGGGCCCTTGGACACGCCTCACGGACCTCGGTGGGTGGCGATCAGCGTCAGCCAGTGCGACGGAGACGCGCCGCACATCATGCTCGGCGCGGTCAGCTCCGTACCCGTTCCGGACCCGGACACGGACTGAGTGACGACGCGCCGGAGCCGCGGTGAGTGGTGCGGCGTGAGCGGGATTTGAGCCCGGCTTTGGGCCCGGGGGCCCACGACTCGGGCCGCCGCGAGGTCTAGCGTCGCGAACATGTCAGCACTGGGGGTTGCGCGCCGGGTTCGCCGATGGGCGCGGGGAGTCGTACCGCGTACGGACGCACGTTTGCTGGGACTGCGGAAGTCCCAGTCGGGCCAGACGGCCGTGGAGTACATCGGTCTGGTGGCGGTGGTCATCGCGATCATCGGTGCGCTCGTGGCGCTGGGGGGTGCCACGGAGGCCGGCAAGGCCGTGGCGAGCAAGATCTGTCAGGCCGTCGGCACCGAGTGCGCTGGTGGGGGCGGGCAGGACGCGGCCACCGGGGGAAGCGATGGCGGCACCGGCGACGGACTGCCCGCGTCCGACAACGGCGGCAACACAGGTGATGCCGGCGACGCCCCCAAGTCGCAGGAACAGATCGACTACGAGAAGGCGCTGAAGGAGCTCCAGGACGCGCAGGCGACGGAGAAGGCGGACTCGGACAAGGCCAAGGAAGCCGCCAAGGAACTTGCCAAGATCCTGGCCGACGAGCTCGGTATCACCGATGCGCTCAAATGCATCACCGAGGGCGACATGGGCGCCTGTACCGAGACCCTCATCAACGTCCTCACCAGTCTGATCGGTGGCGCGGTGGGCAAGCTCGCGGCGAAGTACGGTGCGCCGTGGAAGTGGAAGAAGGCCGCCGAGCTCATCCAGAAGCTCAAGAAGCACGGTGGTGACCTGTACGACGGCATCACGGGCCTGATCAAGAACCGGAAACGCGTCAAGGACGCCGAGAAGGCACTCGACGACGCGAAGAAGAAGTACGACCCGGAGAAGCAGAAGAAGCCGGACGAGAAGAAGCCCGACGACAAGCCGACGACCTGCCCGGTCCGCCACAGCTTCCTGCCGGGCACACCCGTCCTGCTGGCCGACGGGCGCCGTATGCCCATCGAGAGGGTCCAGGTCGGCGACCAGGTCCTCGCGACCGACCCGTACACCGGCCGGACCGAGGCGCGGCCCGTCGAGCAGGCGATCACCACCTACGACGACAAGCACTTCACCCGGCTGACCGTACGGGCCACTGGTGGGCCTGCGGTGCTCACGGTCACCGACACGCACCCGTTCTGGCTGACCGACCAGGGGCGCTGGGTGGACGCCGGTGACATCCGGCGGGGGAGCACGCTCCGGAATGAGGACGGTGTCCCGCTCCCGGTCCTCGGGGTCTCGCGGTTCACCCAGCAGCAGACGACGCACGACCTCACCGTCCGCGACATCCACACGTACTATGTCGTCGCCGCGGCGAGCGGGATCCTGGTGCACAACAACGACGGCGCGACGAAGCCGACGGCCGAGCACCGAAAGCTGCAGAACATCATCAACACCCTCTACAAGGGCGTGGGCAGCCCGGATCAGATCGGTGACGGAAGCGCGATGGCGGCCGCCGACTACGAGGCGAGGGGCGGCCCCAAGGTCGAGGGCAGGGACCATGTGCAGAAGGCGAAGGAGATGAGGGACTCGCTCAAGAACTTCCTCACCGACACGGAGTGGAAGCCGAGGAAGGGCGGGCGGAGGGAGCCGCTGATCCGGACGCCTGAGGACGAGCAACTGGCCAGGACACTCATCAAGGCCCTCGACGATGCCATCGAGGGCAAGTACAAGGGCTACAAGAACTACCCAGGACTGGACTGCTGATGACGACCCCCGATGTGTCTCCGGACGTGCGACTGGTGCAGGATCTCGTCGCCGCGATCCCCGGCTTCGAGGACAGCTACGACGCCCACGTGTTCAACGAGCACGGCGTTCTGCCGCATGTGTTCTTCATCGATGTCGTGGAGGAGACCGTCCTGGCGTTCCTCGGTGAGGAGTCCGAGGTGCCGGACTGGCGCCGGACTCTCGACTTCCTGGAGGGGCAGAGTGCTCGCGGGGTGCCGGAGGTCGACGCGGTCATCGTGACGTCGTTCCTGAACGACCTGCCCTACCCCGGTCAGCCCGGGAACGACATCGTCCGGCATCTCGGCCCGGTCATGGCGGCCAAGTTCGCGAAGATCCGGCCCTCGGGCTGACCTCGCGACCCCGCGCATCGTGCTCGACAACTTCCTGACCGTGCACCGGCCGCAGCCGGATGCGATGGTGGCGGCCCTGGCCGAGGCCGTCCCGGTAGAGCCGTCGCAGGTCGGTCCCCGACCGGTCGGCCGTCATCGCCAAGCACGCGCAAGCCGTGCGCCAATGCGGCGTCGTGGGGCGGATCGTCGCGGGTGCCGACGCCGGACGTTACATCCGGGTGGACAGACTCGCCGACCTGGCCGAGACGCCCGAGGAGCGGGAAGAGGCCAGGGGATCCATGATCCGCGTGGCTGATGATCCGGCGATGGACACCAACTGCGTCGGGGAATGGGTGGAGGACTGGGCGGATGCCGAGGAGTCCTTCGAGCGGGACGGCCGTCAGGTGGACTGGCCTTCCCGATGACTGAGATGGGCCGAACGGCACAGCGTCGCCGTCCGGCCTCGCGAGAGCCGGACCGTGAGAAGGTCCGGGCATGGGGCGAGTGATCGCGAACCTGTTGATCGGCCGGCGCCTCGATTCGTCCGCGCTCGCCGTGGCGCTCGCGGACGTGGTCGGGGTGCCGGCCGGCCAGGTGGACGTCTGTCACGGGGAGGCTGATCAGGACCACCGCGACTGGGAGGCTGCCGTCCTGTGCACGTACCACTATGTGCGCGGTGACGTCGTGATGGGCCTGGACATCCAGGTACGGGACGACGTCTGCGGCCCGGCCGGCGAGGCGGAGCTGGCAGCGGCCTTCGCCGAGCGCACCGGGGCAGGAGCCATCTACCCGGACGAACGGATCGATCCGGAGACCTTCTGGCTGGCCGACCCCAGCGGCACGGTGACCCGCACCCGGCTGATCCTGTCGGAGGGCGAAGGCGATACGCATGACGAGGATGAGCCACCGACGTACACCGTCGATGCGGTCGAGGCGCCGTCGCCGGCCTTTCCGGACGCCGAGGTGACCCCGCTCGCGGAGATCCTGCGCGAAGTGCCGGTCCCCACCCCGGTCGCCGCGGCGGTCGGTCTTGACACCCCGGCCGTGGTGTCGCTGACGATCTGGGAGCGGATGGTGCGACGCATGGCCGGGAACTGGGCACCGTCCGGCCGCTATCTGCCCGAGCTGTACGCCGAGGACATCGCGGCACGGGATCACCTGGAGCGGGAGATCGCCGCATGCCCTGAGGAGGAACGGAAGGTACTGCTCGCCGCCACCGCCGAGGTCGACTCGCTCTTCCGCAGCCTCACGGAGGAGCACCCGGGAGCGGCGTCGCCCGGCGCCGGCTGGTGGCGATCGAGACGGCCGCGACGGATGCCCTGGCCGGACACCGGCGACGACGTGTGACCGTACTCCGTCCCTGCCGCGCCGTAACCGTGCTGTTCGGGCATGCGGCCCGGTACGGGTCGTGGGCACGTTGGGTGTCCTGCCTCGACGGCCGCACCACGGTGACGGCGACGTTCGACTGGGTGTCAACTCACCAGGAGTTCAGGCTGTCTGAGCCCAAGAAGATCGTCAAGTAGCGTGCGTACGGTGCTGGACGCGACGTTCACGGAGGCCTGAAGGACATGGACAAGCAGGTGCAGCGGGACCTGGAGGGGCTTCTCGCCCGCGACCTGGGTGACGTCGCTGTTCCGCCGCCCACGGTCGTGCACCCGGCGGACGTCGCGCGCCGATGGGACCTTCCCGCACGGGATGCCGAGGCAGTGATGCGCTGGGGCCTTCCCTTGATCAGCGTGTACGGGGAGCCGTCGCACCTGTCATCGGCAGATTTCCAGAGCGAGCTACTGCCGCAGCTGGATCTGTCGGTCCCGCCCGTGGCACTGTCGCCCCCGGTCACGGCCGCTACGTTCGCGAGGATCCGGCCGTCCGGCTGAGCGCCGGGTGCCGAGCACCGACCCGACATAATCGACCGCATGTCCCAGCAGCCCCACACCCCTCACCTGCGCAGACTCCCCGGACGACTCTCCGAACGGCTCCCCGGACCCCCTGCCGCGCCCGCGCTCCTCGGCTACGCGGCCGTACGGCTGACCGGCATGGTGATCCTCGCGGTGGGCGCGGCCGTGGCCGGGACGGACGGGCTGCACCGGCTCAAAGGGCGCTGGGATGCCGTCTGGTATGTCCGGATCGCGGAGAACGGGTACGGCTACGAGGTCCGGCTCCCCGACGGCAGCCTCCACTCCGACCTCGCCTTCTTTCCCCTTCTGCCGGCGCTGGAACGCGGAGTCTCGGAGGTCGTGCCGGGCGTGGACGCCGCGACCGCCGGGCTGGTCGTCGCCTGGGTCGCCGCCTTCGCGGCCGCGTGGGGGATCTACGCCGTCGGGGCGCATGTGGCCGGGCCCCGGGCCGGGGTGCTGCTGGCGGTGCTGTGGGGGGTGTACCCGACCGCGTTCGTGCAGTCGATGGCGTACACGGAAACGCTGTTCACCGCTCTCGCCGCCTGGTCGCTGTACGCGGTGCTGACGGGGCGCTGGATCACCGCCGGGGCGCTGTGCGCGCTCGCCGGGCTGACCCGGCCCTCTGCCGCGGCGCTCGTCGCCGCCATCGGGATCACCGCGCTCGTGGGTCTCGTCCGGGAGGGCCTTGGAGCGCTGACCTGGCGGATGGCCGTGGGGGTCGTGCTCGCGCCGCTGGGGTGGCTCGGTTACGTGGTCTTCGTGGCCCTGCGCGAAGGCAGCCCGACCGCGTACTTCGAGGTCCAGGCGGCCTGGGGCAACAACATCGACGGCGGCGTCGCCCTCGCCCGGTTCGTCGGCGAGCAGTTGACCGGACCGACCCCGCTCGCCGGGATCGGGCTGATCGCCGCGCTCGGGCTGCTCGGCTGGGTGGTGTGGCTGTGCGTGCGGCAGCGGCAGCCGTTGCCCCTGCTCGTGTACGGGATCGGCATCGTGGTCGTCTCGCTGATCGGTGCCGCGTACTTCGGCTCCCGGCCGCGTCTGATCATGCCGGCGTTCCCGCTGCTGCTGCCCGCCGCGGTGGCGCTGGCGCGGCTGCGGCAGCGAACGGTCGTGGTGGTCGTGGCGCTGCTCGCCGTCGCCTCGGGCGTGTACGGGGCGTTCACGCTGCTCGGATCGGGGCCACCGTGATCCGACCCGCGCGACCGCCCTTCGGTGAACGGCCGCGGAGGGAGCCGGGTACGCCCCGGCGGGCACGCCCGGTCGGCAGCAGCCCGTGCTCGCACGTCCGGCGCGTCGAATTGAACGGGAACCGGGCCGTCGTCAGGCAGCGGAACCGGTCGCGGTCTTCGCCGCGGCATCGCAGCCATCGCGCTCGCGGTCGGCTCTCTCCAGGTGACGCTCACCGGACAGTTCACCTTGCGCGACCGGCTGTGGTTGTCGGCCGCGCAAGACGACGTCTGCGTCGTGTACGCCCTGCCGGTGATCGGTGCACGGCTCATCACCCGGACGCGAGGACGTGGACGGCTGCCGCCGAAGCGGTCAGGGGGCAGTCGCGCGTTCCGCGAAGGCGACCAGGAAGTCCCGCAGGTTTCTGCGTTCCTCGTCGCTCTCCGAACTCCTGTCCAGTGCCAGTCGGGCCAGCTGGGGCATGGCAGTGGGCCAGGCGCCCAGGCCGATCAGGGTCAGCAGCAGCTGACGCGACTCGCTCTCCGTGTAGCCCGTGGAATCGGACAGGGAGTGGGAAGCGTCCCGGTACCACTCCGCACGGCGCTTGTCGCCCTGCGCCAGCTGGTCTCCGTAGTGGAGCGCCTCGAACATCAGGAGCCGCACCAGCGTCGGGTTCTGGCGGTGGTAGTCGAAGACCCGCCCCACGTATTCGCCGACCGGTCCCTCGCCCGGGCGGACTGCCTGGCGCAGTTCGGCCATCGCCTCCGCGATCACGACCTTGAACAGGTCCTCCTTGCTGCCGAAGTGACCGTAGATCCGCTCCTTGTTGACGCCCGCGTTCTCGGCGATCCGGTTCACCCGCGCGCCCGCGATGCCGTACCGCGCGAACTCGGCCCTGGCGGCGTCCAGTAGTAGCCGCTTGGTTCTCTCGATGTCTCGTCCCATACACCCAGCCTACGCCCAGTCAACCGGTTGGTTGGACAGCTGGGTGCGCCCTGTGGCACCATCCAACCAACAGGTTGGAGATGCCCCTCCAGCCCTGTACGGGGGGTTTTGCAACGGGTGATTCATATCCGTAGGCGCAGCATGTCCTGATTCGCCGGCTCCCCGTGGGATCCGTGACGGACCTCAGCCGGTTCAAAGACGAGCCGGGGTTCCTCTAGACCAAGGACTGCCCAGGGATGAAGATCGCCATATCCGGCACCTATTCCGCCGGTAAGACGTCGACCGTAATGGCCCTCTCGCACTACACGGGGGTTCCGCGCACGCTGGCCAGGACGATCCGGGAGATCCTGCCGGAGACGTTCCCCGGCAAGGCCCTGTCGGAAGTGACGCCGGCCGAGTTCCTTCAGCTGATGCTTCGCCGGCACACCGGCCGGGCCGTGCAGGAGGCTCTTCTCGGTGACCGCTTCATCTCCGACGGGTCGTCGCTCCAGGAGTGGCTCTACGGTGCGGGCCGTGTCATTCACGGCATGAACCCGAACGCCACCGCCGGTAACGAGGGCGGCAGGGCCGCTGAAGTCACCGAGGAGATGCGGTTCTTCGGCCAGGTCGTCGACCAGTACGGCCACGCCCTGAAGCAGCACGTCAAGGACACGTACGACGCGTACGTGCACCTGCGCCACGAGCTGCCCATCACCTCCGATGGCCACCGGCCCATGAACGAGAAGTTCCGCGCCACGATCGACGCAATGCTTCTGCAGACGCTCGACGAGCTGGAGATTCCTTACCACATCGTCAGCGGCACGATGCCGGAGCGGCTGGAGGCCATCGCCGGCATCTTCGACCTCGAGCCGGTGATGAGCGTCGACGAGGCCATCGAGCTGGCCCGCCAGGACTACGGCCGCCAGGACTTCCGTATGGAGACGGAGCGCGTTCCGGCCGCCGCCTGAGCACTCTTCTTCTCTCCTTTCTTTCACTCTGCCTGTCCCCAAGGAAGGTTTGCCATGCCCAAAACCCCGAACATCGCCATCGCCTTCTACTCCGGCTACGGGCACACCGAGGTTCTGGCCAAGGCCGTTGAGGCCGGTGCGACCGAGGCCGGTGCCAAGGTCACGATGGTCCGCGTCGACACCATCGACGACGAGGGCTGGAAGGCCCTCGACGAGGCGGACGCGATCATCTTCGGTTCGCCGACCTACATGGGCTCCGCCGCGGGCAAGTTCCATGTCTTCGCCGAGTCGACGAGCAAGCGCTGGCTCGCCAAGGCGTGGAAGGACAAGCTGGGCGCCGGCTTCACCAACGCTGCCTGCAAGGCCGGTGACAAGCACTCGACGCTTGCCTACTTCGCCACGCTGGGCGCTCAGCACCAGATGAACTGGGTGAACCTCGGCCTGCACCCGGGCTGGCACACCACCCAGGAGAGCGAGAACGACCTCAACCGCCTCGGGTACTTCAACGGTGCCGCCGCCACGACCCCGGCCGACGTGCCCGCGGAGGACGTGCACAAGGCCGACATCGCCACCGCCGAGCACCTGGGTGCCCGCGTCGCCCAGCAGACGGCGATCGCCCTCGCCGGCCGCGAGGTCCTGGGGCTCTGAGCCCCGGGTCTCGCACCGGCCCCCGGCCACAAGACCATCCATCGCAGCCGTAACACGACCAGAAAAGAGAAGCGCCAGCATGACCGCCACCACGACCTCCACCAACGAGACCGTCGACGCCTTCTTCGGCAACTTCGGCGAGGGCAACATCCCGGGCGTGCTCGACCTGTTCGCCGACAAGGTCGACTTCCGCGTCCTCGGCGCCCAGGAAGTGCCCTGGACCGGCGCCCGCTCCACCAAGGAGGAGATCTCCGACTTCTTCGGCTCCTTCGGTGTCCTGACCGGACCGGAGCACTTCGAGGTCACCAACAGGATCGTGCAGGACGAGGACGCCGTGGTGATCGCCAACTGCGTCTTCGGTGTCCAGGCCACGGGCAAGAAGTTCCACAACCACTACGCCCTGCACTTCACCGTGTCTGCCGGGAAGATCGTCCGGTACCACATGTACGAGGACAGCTACGCGATCCACGAGGCGTTCACCGCCTGAGCGGCCGCTGTCTCTGGGGCACGACCGACCTGCAACACCCGTGCCGCCGGGGGGAACTGCGGCATCCCCTTCCCCGTCACGAGGACGGGGAAGGGGGGTCCGTCATGGACCGTCAGTCATGAAGTACTCGGGGGAATACACAGTCATGCACTCCAAGCTCTCGCCGGATACGCTCCGCGTCGCATCCGTGGACGACATTCTCGGAGACCGACGGAATCGTTTCTTCGGTGAAGGATTCAAGCGTGTCACGCACGCGTTGACCGGCGTCACCGTCCGACCCGCCGACGCCGGTGCAACGGCCCGTATCGACGCGACCGCCGGAATACGCATCCCCGGAACCTGGTCCCGCAAGGGGGACACGCACCAGCGTCCGCACCTGTCGACCGTCGACGCCATGCTCTTCGGCGCCCAGCTCAGCGGTCTCTACGCGGCACACACCCATGACCTGTCCGCCGACGCCCCGTTCGTCGTCCGTTCGCTGGCCATCAAGGCGGGCGCCGCGCCGGACGAGGACAGCCTGGACCACTTCGCGGTCTCGGGAACGCACCACGCCACGGCCGAAGGCTCCGTTCCCGGCCGGCTCCGGACGGCCCTGGACTGCCAGGTCGGCTCGATGACCGTACGGGTCGAGGCGGAGCACTCCGGGGCAGCCGGCACTCCCTGTGCCGAAGGGTCCTACCCGATGGCCGAACAGCGGCCCGGCCCCTGGTGCGACGCCCCGTACGGCGCCTCGCACCACAGCCGCCGCCAGTTCCTCACCGATGTCCGGGCCGACGCCCACACGGCGAGCGCGGCCCTGACCGTCACCACCGGGGAGGACGCAGAGGGCGCGACGTTGCCGCCGACGATGATCGACCTGTTCGTGTCGGCGCTCCAGCTCGGCCAGGTCCTGCTCTACCGCCTCGACGGCGTCGACCGCGCCACGTCCAACACGCTGTGGATGCGCAACACCACCATCGCGCCGGCGACGACCGAACCCGCCGAGGACGACGGGCGCTTCCACGTCACGCTCGCGCGTCCCACGAAGCTGCCCACCCGTCAGGGCACCTGGCGCACCGCGCAGATCACCACCACGTACGCCGGGATGCGCCTGACCTGCAATGTCGCGCACCTTCTGCCCTGACCCTGCCCCGACCCGACGCCGCACCCCGAGGGAGACTCCTCATGGCGCACTTCCCTGCGCTCGTCGGCCTGGGCAGCTACCTGCCGCCCCGCCGAGTCACCAACGAAGAACTCGCCAGTACCTTCGACACGTCCGATGAGTGGATCGCCAGCCGGACGGGAATCCGCAGCCGCCACTGGGCCTCACCCGGCGTCGCCACCAGCGACCTCGCCGTCGAGGCGGGCCACCGTGCGCTGAAGTCCGCGAACCTGCCTCCGGCACCGGGGGCAGTGGATGCCGTCGTGCTGGCCACCACCACACCCGACCACCCCTGCCCGGCCACCGCCCCCCAGGTGGCGGCCCGCCTGGGACTCGGCACCATTGCCGCGTACGACATCGCCGCGGTGTGCTCCGGGTTCGTGTACGCCCTGGCCACCGCGTCGGCCCAGATCACGGCCGGCCAGGCCGAGCGGGTACTCGTCATCGGTGCCGAGACCTACTCGACGATCCTCAATCCGGACGACCGCACGACGTCCGTCATCTTCGGTGACGGCGCCGGCGCCGTCGTGCTCTCCGCGGTGCCCGACGCCGGCCGCCCCGGCGTGCTTCTCGGCGTCGATCTCGGCTCCGACGGCTCGCAGCAGGACCTCATCACCATCCCCGGGGGTGGTTCCCGGGAGCGTGCCAGGCCGGGCGAACCCGACCCGCAGGACCGCTACTTCACCATGCAGGGCAAGAAGGTGTTCGCCGAAGCGGTCACCCGGATGGGCGACTCGGCGTCCGCCCTGCTGGGCCGTATCGGCTGGCCGGTCGATTCGGTCGACCACCTGGTGGGTCACCAGGCCAACGTACGCATCCTCAAGGCCCTCGCCCAGCGGCTCCGCCTTCCCCAGGAGCGGGCCGTCGTCAACATCGACCGCGTCGGGAACACCTCGGCGGCGTCGATTCCGGTCGCGCTGGCCGAGGCGGCCGCCGCGGGCACCCTGACCACGGGCTCCCGGGTCCTGCTGACCGCGTTCGGCGGTGGGCTGACGTGGGGATCGGTGGCGCTGACCTGGCCCGACCTCACCGCGGCCTGACGGCCACGTCCGCATCTTCACTCCGGTCGCATCTGCCGCGGCCGTATCCCACCGCGGTCGACCCTGCCGTGGCCGTACACCATCCGGTCCGACGGGCCGTTGCACCGCGTCACCGCGGTTCGGCACCAGTACTGCCCGCACGCAGCCGTCTGATCACCACTGCACAGCTCGCGTTCCTACCGAAGCATCAAGAAAGGGAAGTGACCCCCTTATGACCATGCAGACGCGTTCCCTGGCCGACCACCTTCTCGACCTCCTCACCTCCGAGTACGAGGCCCCGGAGGGCACCACCGCCGAGACCTCGTTCGAGCTCCTCGGCTTCGACTCGCTCGTCCTCGTCGAGGTGGCTGTCGCGATGAGCGAGCGCTTCGGCGTCAGCGTCACCGACGAGGAGCTGCACGAAGCCGGCAACATCGCCGGGGCCGTCGCACTGCTTGAAGCCAAAGGCATCCAGGGCTGACACATCCACGCCCACGGGCTGACACATCCACGCGCACGGGGTGAGGGAGGCCGGGTCGCCCCCGGTCTCCCTCACCGTACGCAACCCCACCCGGACACGGAGGACCTGATGAGTCGTACCCGGATCGCGTTCTTCGACGTCGACGGCACCCTCACCACCACCACGACCATCTTCCGCTTCCTCCGCCACTATCTCGCGGACCAGGGCCACGCCCCGCACGTGTACGACCAGCGACGCCAGCGGCTCAAGGCCATGACGGACATGGGGGTGCCGCGCGAGGAGACCAACCGCGCCTATTTCGACAACTACCGCGGGGCCGACGCCTCGGAGGTGGAACGGCTGGCGCGGGAGTGGTTCGCGGCGGAACTCCGCGCGGGGGGCCTGTTCAACCCTCACGCGCTGGCCGCGCTGCGCAAGCACAGGGAGAGCGGCGACCGCGTCGTTCTCGTCTCGGGATCCTTCCCCGCGTGTCTCGACCCCGTGGCGGCGTACCTCGGCGCCGACGAGACGTGGTGCACGGAGCCCGAGATCGTCGACGGGGTGTACACGGCCGGCCTGACCCGTGCTCCCATGATCGGCAGGGCCAAGGCCGACGCCGTGCTGCTGGCCGCGGCCGCGCACCGGACCTCACCCGAGCACTGCGTTGCGTACGGCGACCACGAGTCCGACCTGCCGATGCTCAGGGCGGCCGGTTCCGCCGTGGTCGTCGGCGGGGACCACGATCTGCGGGCGCGGGCCCGGCAGCGCTCCTGGCGTCTGCTTCCCGCCGCCCCACCGCCGCCGGACCTCCCGCTGCCGGAGCCGGCGGACCGTTCCGGAAGCGGCTCACGGCAGCTGAGGAGCAGGACGACTCCGTCGTCATAAAACCGTCGTTACGACTCTCGTTGTGAAAGATGCGGCCATGTCACATGCCATTCCCCCGACGATGCGCGCCATCAGCCAGGACCGTGCCGGCGGCCCCGAGGTACTGAAGATCATCGAAACCGACGTGCCGCTACCCGGCCCGACCGAGATCCTGGTCCGGGTCCATGCAGCCGGCGTCAACCCCTCCGACTGGAAGACCCGGGCACGCGGCGTGTTCGCCACCGGCCTCGAACCGCCCTTCACTCTCGGCTTCGACGTCTCCGGCGTCGTGGCGGCCGTGGGTCCCGGGGTCACGCTCTTCAAACCGGGCGACCGGGTCTTCGGCATGCCGCGGTTCCCCCACCCCGCAGGTGCGTACGCCGAGTACGTCACCGCGCCCGCTCGGCACTTCGCGCTTCTGCCCGAGGGGCTGGACCACGTGCAGGGAGCCGCACTGCCGCTGGCCTCGCTCACGGCATGGCAGTCCTTGGTCGACACGGCCGGTGTCCACCCGGGTCAGCGTGTGCTGGTCCATGCCGCCGCGGGCGGGGTGGGCCATCTCGCCGTGCAGATCGCCAAGGCGCGCGGGGCGCATGTCATCGGCACGGCGCGGGCGGTGAAGCACGAGTTCCTGCGCGGTCTGGGAGCGGACGAACTGGTCGACTACACCGAACAGGACTTCACGGAGGTCGTCCGCGACATCGATGTCGTGCTGGACACGGTGGGCGGCTCCTACTGGGCCCGTTCGCTGCGCACGCTGCGACCGGGCGGCACGCTGCTCTCGATCCTTCCGCCGGACGCGACGTTCCCGGCCGAGGCCGCTCGCGCCGCGGGGCTCCATGCCGTGTTCATGCTCGTCGAGCCCGACCACACCGGTCTGCGCCATGTGGCGGACCTGGTGGCGAGCGGGCGGCTTCGGGCCGAGGTCGCGGCGGTGTTTCCGCTGGAGGAGGCCGGCAGGGCGCATGAGCTGGGCGAAGCCGGCCGGACGACCGGAAAGATCGTCCTGTCCGTATTGACATCCAACTAGTTGGTTGGGTCTGGTGGAACACATGAAGAATTCCGTAGCCTCCTCCGTCCCGCGACGGGGCGCGGGCGTCGCAGGGGCAGAGGCCGGGCCTTCCGTCCCCTCGTCCCCCTCGCCCTCGACCGCTTCCGTAGCCCCCCACGCACCCTTCCTCCGGACCGTCACGGCCCTGTGCGTGGTCGGCCTGCTGGTCGTCAGCCAGCTCTACACCGTGCTGCCCGTGCTGGTGCCCCTCGCGGCTTCGTGGGGCACCACCCCCTCCGCGGCCGGCTGGACCGCCACCGCGTTCGGGTTCGGGTACGCCGCAGGCTTCCTGTTCTCCGGGCCGCTGTCCGACCGGTTCGGCCGGCGCCGTGTGATGACCGTGGGGCTGTGCCTCACAGCCGTCGCCACGGCCGTGGTCGCCGTCGCGCCCAGCCTCCTCGTCGGGTGTGCGGTGCGCGCCGTGCAGGGCGTGTGCGCCGCGGCTTTCGCGCCGGCTGCCTTCGCGTACATCGCCGAGCGGATCGAACCCGCCCGCCGCCTCGCCGCCATGACGTGGCTGACCAGCTCGTTCTTCTCCGCCGCGGTCCTGGGCCAGGTCTACGCCCAGTTCGTCAACGAGGCGGCGGGCTGGGAACCGGTCTTCCTGATCTGCGCGGCCGGGCTGGCGGGCGCCGCTCTGCTGCTGCACGTCGTCCTGACGGGGGACCGTGCGGCCAGTGCCTCCTCCATCGCCGGCGCCTTCCGGGCGATGGGCAGGCTTCTCACGGTCCCCTCGCTGGTGCTGTTCCTGCTCGCGACCGTCACCGTGCTGTGCGGGTTCGTGGCCGTCTTCACGGGCCTGCAGGTGGCGGGCGTGCCGGCTGTCGCGGGCGACCCCGACGCGCTGTTGGCGCTCCGGGCCGCGACGCTGCCCGCGATGATCCTGGTGCCGCTCTGCGCCCGGTGGCTGGTGCGACTGCCCGCCGCCACCCGGGTGATCGGCGGGCTTCTGCTGGCCGCGCTGATGGCCGGGGTGATGGCGTTGACGGCCCGTCAGGGCGACATCGCGGCTCCTTCGCTGGGCGCACTGCTCTTCGCCTTCGTGCTCGCGGTGGCGGTGACCGCTCCCGCGCTCGTCGAGGCCATCGGTGCCCAGGCCGGAGCCGCACGAGGCGCCGCCGTCGCGCTCTACACGTTCATGCTGTTCGTGGGCGCCAGCATCGGCCCGCAGCTGGCCGTCGCCACGAGCGACTCGTTCGCCGTGATGTGCTCGGCCGTCGCCGGTCTGTGCGTCGTGGGAGCGCTCCTCTCGGCGCTCGGCCGGCGCGCCGCCGGCTGACGGGTGCCGCCTGCTGCCCGTCGACGCCGCCGCGCCGGAGCTCGAACTGGCCCGCGCGGAGGCCGTGTACCGGCCGTCGCCGGCACGGATGTCGCGGGCGACCTGGCTGTTGCCTGCGCGGGCCGGCTCATCCGCGGCGACGCGCTGGTCCGATGGCGGCTTTTCGGTCCGGTGCCGTCGCCCACGGTGCGGGACGACTGACGTGCAATGGGCCCGTGGGCCCATGCGCCGTCCGCAGGACCGTTGTTAGCGTCCGGTGGTGGGCCACAGAGGAGATGGGGACGGGATGAGCACGCGCACCGCGGGTGGTACGGCACGACGCATCGTGATGACCGCGGCGGCTGCCGCGCTGACAGCCGGACTGGCCACCGGATGCGAGGGCGACGACAAGGCCGGGGGCGACGCGAAGAAGCCCGTCAAGGAGTCCGCTTCCGCGACGCCCTCGGAGGCCCCTCCGTCGAACGGCGTGCCGCCCGAGGCGTCCGACGCACCCGTGCCGCCCGCCTCCGAGCAGCCGAGCACCGGCAAGACCCTCACCAAGGCGGAGCTGACGCAGGCGGCCCTGGTGACCGGCGACGTACCGAACTACGTGGTCACACCGATGCAGGGCGGCGAGGAGCCCGGCACCGAGAAGGCGGACAAGCCGGACTGCCAGCCGCTGGCGGCGGTGATCAACGGCGCCCCCGAACCCGCCGCGAGCGCCACCGTGTACCGCACGGTCGTGGACAAGAGGGAAGAGGGCAACGAGAGGCAGACGGTCGTCACCGTGATCCTCACCTCCCACACGGCCGGCTCGGCGGACGCCGTCCTGAAGTCGGTGGGTACCGCCGTCGAGGCGTGTGCCGAGGGCTTCACCACGCACGGCGGTGACGGCGGCGCCTCGACCTACTCCGAGGTGAAGAAGCTGCCCACGCAAAGGGCGGGCGACGACGCGATCGCGTACCAGGTGACGGGCGCCATGGACGGCAGCAAGATGCCGCTGGTGTTCCACGTCGTACGCCGGGGGGCGACGGTCGCGACCTTCTACACCGCCAACTTCATCGACGCGAAGACGCCTGAGATCCCGGTGGCCCTGGTGCAGAAGCAGTCCGCGAAGTTGCCTTAGCGCCAGGGCGTGTCCGCGAAGTCCCGCCTGGCCCGCGACGCCCGGCACGCTCCCCGAGAGCCGGCGCCGGGGGCGCCCCAGCTGTGTTGGCGGGCTCGTCCAAGTACGCCCGGTACGAGGATGACCCTCCGCCTTGCGATCGCACGCACCAGACGCCGCAGGCCCTGCCCTTCGGGCAGACGGCGCCAATTTGCGGACACGGCCCAGCGACTCAGGGCGTCTCGATCGCGAGCTGTACGCCCGGTCGCAGACCCCAGCCCTCCATCGCCCCCGCCTCCGCCTCCAGCACATGGCGGGAGCGGAGGCGCATCATGCCCAGCCGCCCCGGCTTCATCGTCCGTACGTCGATCACACGCAGCTGCTTGTCCAGGTAGGCGACGTCGATGGCGAAGCGCATCCGGAAGGTGTGCACGCTGTTGCACGGGGTCAGCATGATCGCGCCGTCGATGCCGTCCCGGCCCAGCAGGCCTCGGGTGCGTGCCCGGTACGAGGCGGCTATCACCAGATCCACCGGATGGTCGTGGCCCGGGACTCTCAACTCGCCCTTGCCGTCATGCCAGATGCCCATGGGGGTAGACCGTAGCGGCAGTCGTGCGGTGATGGGCCCAGGATCACGGGGGAGTGGGTCCCTGGGCCCATGACCGTGGCGCGGGGCGGTTCTAGGGTCGAGCGCGTGGAGAACGGGTACGTCGCGCTGACCGTGATCGCCGCCGCCTGGGGAGCCGGGGCAGGGGCGCTCGTGCCGCGTGCCGCGTACCGGCTGTCCGTGGAGCCCGAGGAGGAATGGCGGGACGCGTGCCCTGCGGCGCATCCGATCACCGGGCCCGCGCGGGGCTGGCTGGGGCCGGCTCGGTGCGCGAGCTGCGCGGTGGCCGCTCCGGCGCCGGCTACCGCCCCGGCTCCGGCGCCCGCACCGGTGCCGTCGGCGGGTCAGGCTCCGGACGCGCCTGAGGACACCGCATCGGAATCCGGCACGACGGAAGCCGGCACGACGGAGGACACCGCTCCGGAACGGGAGCCCGTACCGTACCGGCCCTCCCTCCTCGTACCGGCCCTGACCGCGCTCGTCTGCGCCGCGCTCACGGCGGCGGCCGGGGCGCGGCCCGAAGCCGCCGTGTGGGTGCTGCTCGCGCCCGTCGCCGTACTGCTCGCGCTCATCGACCGCAACGTCCACCGGCTGCCTGACCACCTGACCCTGCCGCTCGCGGGCGCCGCCGCCGTGCTGCTCGGGGGTGCCGCGCTGCTTCCCGGTGCCGCCGGGTCGTGGACGAATGCGCTGCTCGGCGGTCTTGTGCTGTGCGCTGCGTACTTCGTGCTCTTCCTCATCAACCCCAACGGCATGGGCTTCGGCGATGTGAAGCTCGCCCTCTCGCTCGGCGTTGCGCTCGGCTGGTACGGCTGGGGTGTCCTGTTCGTGGGGGCCTTCGCGGGATTCCTGCTGGGGGCGGCATACGGGCTCGGGCTGGTCGTGCTCCGCAAGGCCGGGCGCAAGTCGGCGATCCCGTTCGGGCCGTTCATGATCTCGGGGGCGCTGATCGGGCTGCTGCTGGGAGCGCTCGCGGCCTAGTGCTGCCCGTGCGCACACGCGTACAGGACACCGCGCCCTTACCGCGCGCAGACTCGTGCCATGGACACCCAGGCCATGGACACCAAGCCCGTCAACCTCACCGAGGCGCTCGCCTCCTTCGACGAGGTCCACAGCCCGCGCATCGTGGCCCGCATGAACGACGACGACGTCCGCATCGCGCACACCGCAGGGGAGCACGTCTGGCACGTCCATGAGGACACCGACGAGCACTTCCTCGTCCTCGACGGCCGCTTCGACATCGCGCTGCGCAACGCCGCCGACGGTACGGAGACGACGGTCGAGCTCCGCAAGGGCGACACCTTCGTCGTGCCGAAGGGCACCGAGTACAAGCTCTCGTCGCCCGGCGGTTCGATCCTGATGTTCGAGCCGTCCGGGACCAGGACGACAGGTGACCGCCACGAGGGGGAGATCCCCGGTCATGTGGACAGCACGACGGGGCACGCCCTCTAGCATTCGGGCGTATGCGGACATTCATTGACAGAGTGACGGTGCCCGGTGCGCATACGGGCACAGCCCCGGCCCCCGTCGCACGGCCGCCCGCCGGCCGATCCGCCGCCCTCCTCCTTCCGTGGGGATGGGCGGCGGGGCTGTTCCTTCTCTACGCGACCGTCGCCGTGCGCCGCCACCTGCTGCTCCGCACGACCGGCTACGACCTCGGCATCTTCGAGCAGGCCGTGCGCGCCTACGCGCAACTCCGTGCCCCCGTCGTCCCGTTGCGCGGCGAAGGCTTCAACCTCCTCGGCGACCACTTCCACCCCCTCATCGCGGTCCTCGCCCCGCTCTACCGGCTCTGGCCGTCCCCGCTCTGTCTGCTCGTCGCCCAGTCCGCGCTGCTCGCCGTCGCCGTCGTACCGCTCGCCCGCTGGGCCGCCCGGGCGCTCGGGCTGCGCGCCGCGCATGTCGTCGCCTTCGGGTACGGGGCGAGCTGGGGCATCGCGTCGGCCTCGGCCTTCGACTTCCACGAGGTGGCCCTGGCCGTACCACTGCTCGCGTACGCGCTCGAGGCGCTCGGGCGGCAGCGATGGGGGCGGGCGGTGGCCTGGGCCGCGCCGCTGCTGCTGGTGAAGGAGGACCTGGGGCTGACGCTGGCCGCGGTCGGGATGTACATCGCCTGGCAGGGCGGGTGGCAGGCCGAGGGCGGATGGCGGGGCGGCGCCGGGAAGGGGGCGGGCGGACTCGGCGTCGTGACCGCCGTGGCCGGGCTGGTCGGCAGCGCGATCGAGATCAAGCTGATGCTTCCGGCGTTCAACCCCGGCGGGGGGTACGCGCACGGCGGCAACCTCGCCGACGGGCACGGCTCGCTCCTCGCCACGGTCGCCTTCGCCCCGCTGGACGCGCTCCGGCCCGACATCAAGGCGATGACCCTGATCCTCGTCTTCGCGCCGGCCGCGCTCGTCGCACTGCGTTCGCCGCTCTCGCTGCTGGCCGTACCGACGCTGGCCTGGCGGATGCTGTCCGAGAACGCCTTCCACTGGGGCACCGCCTTCCACTACAGCGCCGTCCTCATGCCGATCGTCTTCGCCGGCCTCGTCGACGCCCTCACCCGCTACCGGGTGTCCGGCCACCCCCTCGCGGCCCGCCACGTCCGCGCCTCGCTCCTGACCGTCATCGCCGTGACCGTGGTGATGCTTCCCTCCTTCCCTCTCGCCCAGCTGGCTCAGCGCGCCACGTGGCGCACGACCCCGCACGTCGAGGCCGCACGCTCGCTGCTCCAGCGCATCCCGGACGGGGCGACGGTCGCCGCGTCCAACCGGCTCGCGCCGCAGCTCACTTCGCGCTGCGAGGTCGTGATCTTCCCGACCTGGCCGGTCGAGGGACAGCTGTACGAGTACGACAGGAAGCGGCTGCCCCCGCCGACGGCGGAGTGGATCGTCCACGACCGCCGGGCGCCCGAGGCCTGGCCGTACAAGACGGGGCACTGGCCCTACCCGCCGGAGCAGCAGCTCGCGGAGCTGGACGCGGCGAAGCGCTCGTACGGCTACGAGGTCGTCGCCGAGCGCGACGGCATCACCCTGCTCCGGCGGACGGCCGACGCGACCGGGTGACCACGTGACCGCGTGACCGCGTGACCGTGTGACCGCGTGACCAGGTGATCGCGTGACCAGGTGATCGCTTGACCGCGTGACTGCTGGGGGGCAGGCCGGCCCCGGCCCTGCGGGCGTGCCCGGTGCCGCCGGGTGGGCCGCCGGGGTGTCCTCCTCGCCCGCCGGAACGGGCTCCGGTACGCCCCGTCCCCGCGCCCGAGGGGCGTAGGGGGCCGGGTCGGCGCCCTCGGGGACGAGGTCCGGGGCGGAGCCCTCTTCGGGAAAGGGCGCGTGGCGGGGAGAAGGTCCGCCGCAGGCGCCGCGCCCCTGACTGTCGCCATGTGGAGTACTGTCGAAGAGGTAAGTGACGCAACTGTCATGACGAGCCAAGGAGTTGGTCGGCGGTGGCCAAGGGCAAGATCTCCTACAGCTGTGGTCTCGACGCAGCGGTCGACGTCGTCGGCGGAAAGTGGAAGCCGATGATCCTCTGGGCCCTGCACGACGGGACCCACCGCTTCGGCGAGCTGAA
This sequence comes from Streptomyces sp. NPDC001970, assembly GCF_053594115.1. Classification (NCBI taxonomy): domain Bacteria; kingdom Bacillati; phylum Actinomycetota; class Actinomycetes; order Kitasatosporales; family Streptomycetaceae; genus Streptomyces; species Streptomyces sp. NPDC001970. Next base: position 27,164 of record NZ_JBSFDW010000012.1, read on the forward strand.
GCGGCTGGTGCCCGGGGTGAGCGAGAAGATGCTGATCCAGCAGCTCCGCGAGCTGGAGGCGGACGGGGTCGTGCACCGGGAGGTGTACCGGGAGGTGCCGCCGAGGGTCGAGTACTCGCTCACCGATCTCGGTCAGGCGCTGAACACCGCGCTGCTGCCGCTGGGCCAGTGGGGTGAGGACTTCATGGACCAGATTCTGGCCAACAAAGCCCGCGCGGGGGACCGGGCCGCCTGATCCGCGTCCGCTCGCCCGGCCGGGTGGCGTCAACCGTGTGACCAGCGCCTCGGGTCCCCCGTGGGGAGTAGACGTACCCCTGTCTCCGTACGGCTTCGCCTACGTCCGACGCGGCACTTCCGGCAGGTTTCCGCCTTCGCACCGCAGTCCGGTGAATTCGGAGAGTAGTTGTGGCATGGCGTGGCACGCAGCATCACTTACGAAGGGTTATGGTGGAAACCCCCCCTCGGGCCGGTCCGTATCCCCCCCACGGACCGGCCCGTTTCTTGTGCCCGGCGTCTGCCGGGCAGTCGCCCGCTTCAGCCGGGCGATCGGGGTCAGCCTCGGCCGGCCCAGATGTTCGTCCCCGCGGTGTCCACCGCGAAGGCGTCGATCTCCTTCAGCTCCTCGTCCGAGAGCGGCGGGCCGGCGAGCGCCGCCACGTTCTCCTCCAGCTGCTCCACCCGGCTCGCGCCGATCAGCGCGGACGTCATGCGCTCGTCGCGCAGCACCCACTTCAGCGCCAGCTGGGCCAGCGACTGGCCGCGGCGCTGCGCGATCTCGTGCAGCCCGTTCAGCCGACGCAGCACCTCGTCCGAGAGCAGGTTCGGGTCGAGCGACTTGCCCTGCGTCGCCCGCGAGCCCTCCGGGATGCCGGTCAGATACTTGTTGGTCAGCAGGCCCTGGGCGAGCGGCACGAACGAGATGCAGCCCATGCCCGCCGTCTCCAGCGTGTCGAGCAGGCCGTCGTCCTCGATCCAGCGGTTGATCATCGAGTACGAGGGCTGGTGGATGAGCGCGGTAACACCCATTTCCCTCAGCAGCCGTGCCGCCTCGTCCGTCTGCTCGGCGTTGTACGAGGACACGCCCACGTACAGCGCCTTGCCCTGCTGGACGGCGGACGCCAGCGCGCCCATCGTCTCCTCGAGCGGGGTGTGCGGGTCGAAGCGGTGCGAGTAGAAGATGTCGACGTAGTCGAGGCCCATCCGCTTCAGAGACGCGTCGAGCGACGACAGCAGGTACTTGCGGGAGCCCCACTCGCCGTACGGGCCGGGGTGCATGAGGTAGCCGGCCTTGGTGGAAATGATCAGCTCGTCCCGGTACGGGGCGAAGTCCTGGGCGAAGATCTTGCCGAAGTTCAGCTCGGCGGAGCCGGGCGGGGGTCCGTAGTTGTTCGCCAGGTCGAAGTGAGTCACTCCCAGATCGAAGGCGCGGCGCAGGATCGCACGCTGCGAGTCGAGCGAGCGGTCGTCGCCGAAGTTGTGCCAGAGGCCGAGGGAGATCGCGGGAAGCTGCAGTCCGCTGCGGCCGGTGCGGCGGTACTCCATGGAGTCGTAGCGGCTCTCGGCGGCGCGGTAGTAGGGGGAATCGTTCATGCTTCTCTGCTTATCACGGACTTGTGACAGACCGGGTTGGGTGGCTGTGGCCGCTGCCCAGTAATGTGACGACCTCGGGGGAGCCACGGCATGCGAGAGGTGCCGCTGCGCGGCGGGCCGGACCCCACAAGGGTCGTGCCGGCCCGCACGAACCGAGAGGGTGGACTACGTGAACCTGCGCGACCTGGTGTACCGGCTCTACGCGCGCCGTGTGGAAGGCCGCCTCGACCATGCCCAGGTGCCCAAGCACATCGGCGTCATCCTGGACGGCAACCGGCGCTGGGCGAAGGCGTCCGGCGGTACGACGGAGCAGGGGCACAAGGCCGGCGCGAACAAGATCCACGAGCTGCTGGGCTGGTGCGCCGAGACCGACGTCGAGGTCGTCACGCTCTGGATGCTGTCCACGGACAACCTGGACCGTCCGGAGGAGGAGCTGGTTCCGCTCCTCGGCATCATCGAGGACGCGGTGCGCGGGCTGGCGGCGGACGGGCGCTGGCGGGTGCACCACGTCGGCACGCTGGATCTGCTGCCCGCACGCACCCAAGCCGTGCTCAAGGAGGCCGAGCAGTCGACCGTCGGCATCGACGGGATACTCGTCAACGTCGCCGTCGGCTACGGCGGGCGCCAGGAGATCGCGGACGCGGTGCGGTCGCTGCTGACGGAGCACGCGTCGAAGGGGACGAGCTTCGAGGAGCTCGCGGAGATCGTCGACACGGACCTGATCGCCTCGCACCTCTACACGCGGGGGCAGCCCGACCCCGACCTGGTGATCCGCACCAGTGGGGAGCAGCGGCTGTCGGGCTTCATGCTCTGGCAGAGCGCGCACTCCGAGTACTACTTCTGCGAAGTCTTCTGGCCGGCCCTCCGCAAGGTGGACTTCCTCCGGGCTCTGCGGGATTACGCGGCCCGCCACCGCCGCTACGGCGCCTGACCCGGGGGCGGCGCCCCCGGGCCCGCCCGGTCCTGGACGCGTCCGGCATCGTCGGGTGGTCCCGGGTGTCCGCTTCCATCGGTGGACGGGGTTCAGTGGTGCCCCCGGCGTCGTCGGGTGGGCCTGTGTGTCGGTCCTCCATTGCCGGGCGGGTTGGGTTGAGCCGTTGCCGGGGGGTGGTCCCGGGTGTCCGCTTCCATCGGTGGACGGGGTTCAGTGGTGCCCCCGGCGTCGTCGGGTGGGCCTGTGTGTCCGTCCTCCATTGCCGGGCGGGCTGGGTCGAGCCCGTTACCGCCGGGTGGGCCCGGGTGCTCGTCCTTCATTGCCGGGCGGGCTTCAACGGATTGAGCCGCAGGTCCGTTCTCAAACGCCGTACGGGCTCCAGTGGAGGCGCGTGCACCGTTCGTACGGGCTCAGAGTGCAGTGTGGGCCCATGGCTGGGTTGCCTCCCCCAGGGCTTCGCCCGGGGTACCCCTGTCGGCCCAGCCGAACGCATGCACGCCCCAGTCGCCGTGGGCGGCGCGAGGTTGTCGCCCACCGGAGCCGAGGGCTTGTCCCTCGCTCGGCGGAGCCGCAAAACCGATACGGCCGGGAAGGGGCGGGGCGGGGAAGGACGCCGCAGGTGGCCCCGAGCCCATCCCGCCCGGCCCACGCGGCGGCGGATCGCGCCGAGGCGCAGGGGTCTCGGCCGCGTCGGGACCGAGGCGCAGGGACGCCCGCCGACCCGCACCGCCACAAGCCCGCGGTCATGGTCATCGCCTGTTCATCGACGCGTCGTCATATGCCATGGCATGGCTGTGGTTGTTCGAGGGAATACCCCCTCCAGGTCGGCATCCGGACAACCAGTCCGGATGCCGCTCTACAGCGAGTGGCACGGAGCCGCTCGCCCGGGAGGCCCTTTGCGCCAGGACGACCGTGCGGTCAGCACGGAAGGAATGGGGGGCCGGTGCCCGGCCCGTGCATCGCGGCCGGAGACCGGTCCCACTGCCCGCGACGTCGTCGCACCCCGATCTCAGCCGAGGGGGTACGTCCTTCCGTGGTGAACAGCACAAAGCGCCGCATGCCCGACAGGCGCACCTACGTTCTCGACACCAGCGTCCTGCTGGCCGACCCGAAGGCTCTGGCCCGCTTCGACGAGCACGAAGTCGTGCTCCCGATCGTCGTGGTCACGGAGCTGGAGGCCAAGAGGCACCATCCGGAGCTCGGTTACTTCGCCCGGCAGGCCCTGCGCCTGCTGGACGACTTCCGGGTCCGGTACGGCCGCCTGGACGCACCCATTCCGATGGGCGACCTCGGCGGCACGCTCCGCGTCGAGCTCAACCACTCGGACCCCGGCGTGCTCCCCGCCGGCTACCGGCTGGGCGACAACGACTCGCGGATCCTCGCGGTGGCCCGCAATCTCCAGGCCGAGGGATACGACGTCACCGTCGTCTCCAAGGACCTGCCGCTGCGGATCAAGGCCTCGTCCGTCGGTCTCCTCGCCGAGGAGTACCGGGCGGAGCTTGCCATCACGGACTCCGGTTGGACCGGAATGTCCGAACTGGCCCTGTCTGCCGAGCAGGTGGACATCCTTTACGAGGAGGAGACGCTGTACGTTCCCGAGGCCGTGGACTTCCCCGTCCACACCGGCCTCGTCCTCCAGTCCGAGCGAGGCAAGGCCCTGGGCCGTATCACCGCCGAGGGCAATGTCCGCCTGGTCCGTGGGGACCGCGAGGCGTTCGGCATCCGTGGCCGCAGCGCCGAGCAGCGCATCGCCCTGGATCTGCTGCTCGACCCGGACGTCGGCATCGTCTCCATGGGCGGTCGCGCGGGCACCGGCAAGTCCGCGCTGGCCCTCTGTGCGGGCCTGGAAGCGGTGCTGGAGCGCCGGCAGCACCAGAAGGTGATGGTCTTCCGGCCGCTGTACGCCGTCGGCGGGCAGGAGCTCGGCTATCTGCCGGGCACCGAGGCCGAGAAGATGAGCCCCTGGGCGCAGGCGGTCTTCGACACGCTCTCCGCGGTTGCCGGCCGTGAGGTCATCGAGGAGGTCCTGGGCCGCGGCATGCTCGAGGTGCTGCCGCTCACCCATATCCGGGGCCGGTCCCTCCACGACGCGTTCGTCATCGTCGACGAGGCCCAGTCCCTGGAACGGAACGTCCTCCTGACCGTTCTGTCACGTATTGGGGCCAATTCCCGGGTCGTCCTGACGCACGATGTGGCGCAAAGGGACAATCTGCGCGTCGGCCGGTACGACGGAGTCGTCGCCGTCGTCGAGAAGTTGAAGGGGCATCCGCTGTTCGCCCACGTCACGCTCACCCGCTCCGAGCGCTCGCAGATCGCCGCGCTGGTGACCGAAATGCTGGAGGACGGGCACATCTGATCCCATAGCGCCCGCTAAAAACGGGTGATTCCGCGAGGAAGTTGGCGCCGCCCGGCGAAGCGAAGGATCTTAGCCGGGCGGCGTCGCGCTGCGCGGCGCTTTCGGTAAAACCCCTGAGGCAAACGAGGTGTGAGCTTTCACACGTAACGAAGAATTGCCTTGCGCCCTCGGCTTCCGGCAGAGTCTTGCTTCCGTCAGGCCCCGCATACGGCACACACGCATCCCCAGGGATGTGGCACCACACAACTCAACAGACGCCGCCGTATGCCGCCCGAGCACCATGCGGCGCTCCCCGCAAGGGAGTTGCCCGTCGGGCCCGTGCCTCCCGTGACCTAGCAAGTGGGGGTGCCAGTGCCAGGGGCACGATTGCGTCCGCGAGGTCACCTGTGCGGACGATGCTGGAAGGAAACCGTGTGAGCCGGATCTCGGTCCGGGGATTCGCCGTGGCGTCCGCCACAGCGGTCACCACCGTCGGCGCCGTCGTGGGCGTGGCCCAGGGCACCCCGCAGCCCTCGAACGACTTCGAGACGGCTGCCGCCGACGCGACGCTTCTCGCAGACATCCCCGTCGGTGAACAGGCCCAGGTTCAGGTCGCGTCCCTGACGCAGCAGGCCGATGCACAGGCCGCTGCCGCGGACGCGGCTGCAAAGAAGTCTGCCGAGGAAGCGGCCCGTATCCAGGCCGCCAAGGACGCCAAGGCGAAGAAGCAGGCCGCCGAGGAGCAGGCCGAGCGCGAGGCCGAGGAGAAGGCCGAGCGCGCAAGCCGCGACGCCGTCCGCAGCGCCTCCAGCTTCGCGACCCAGTCGTCCTACAGCGTCGCCGAGGTCCAGGCGATGGCCCGGCAGATGATTCCGGGCGACCAGTTCCAGTGCTTCAGCAACATCGTGGACCACGAGTCCACCTGGAACTACCGCGCCACCAACCCGTCTTCCGGCGCCTACGGTCTCGTCCAGGCGCTTCCGGGCTCCAAGATGGCGTCCGCCGGCGCCGACTGGCAGACCAACCCCGCCACCCAGATCAAGTGGGGCCTCAACTACATGAACGACCGCTACGGCAGCCCTTGCGGCGCCTGGTCGTTCTGGCAGGCCAACCACTGGTACTAGGCCCTCGGTACCGGGCCGCCCGACCTGGCCCGGCCCGACGCTCAACGTCGTGGAGCCCCTCGCCGTCCTACGGTGAGGGGCTTCGTGCGTGTACGGTCGGGGCGGACCCGGGGGAAGAGGGAAGCGAGATGTCGAGAACGCCGGAGTGGCTGGGGCGGCTGGGGGCCGGACTGGCCCGATGGGGAAAGCGGTTGGAGGAGCGCCGGGCCGAGGCGGCCCGCAACGGCAGCGGGAACGACAACGGCAACGGCAACGGCAACGGCGAAGAGGAGCCGGCCGCAGGAGGGCAGCGCGACAGCGTCCCGCCGCCGCCCTCGTACGCCCCCAGCGTCCCTGCCACCTCTTCCGCAACCGCCGCCGTCGCCACCAGGCCCGAGCCGGCATCGGCGATCCCGTGGGGGATGCGGGTCGCCGCCGAGGCCGGCTGGCGCCTGCTCGTCCTCGCCGGGACCCTGTGGGTGCTGATGCGGGTCATCAGCGCCGTGCAACTGGTCGTCCTCGCCTTCGTCGCCGCGCTGCTGATCACCGCACTGCTCCAGCCCACCGTGGCCAGGCTCAGGAAGGTCGGGCTGCCGCGCGGGATCGCCACCGCCGTCACCGCGATCCTGGGCTTCGTCGTCATGGGCCTGGTCGGCTGGTTCGTGGTCTGGCAGGTGCTGGACAACCTCGACAACGTCGCCGACCGGGTCAAGGACGGTATCGAGGAGCTCAAGCGCTGGCTGCTCAACAGTCCGTTCCACGTGACCGAGCAGCAGATCAACGACATCGCCAAGAACCTCCAGGACACCATCGGCACCAACACCGAGGAGATCACCTCCGCCGGGCTGCAGGGCGTGAGCGTGATGGTCGAGATCCTCACGGGGATGCTGCTGGCGATGTTCTCGACCCTCTTCCTGCTCTACGACGGGAAGCGGATCTGGCGGTGGTGCCTGAAGCTGGTGCCCGCGCAGGCGAGGCCCGGCGTCGCCGGGGCCGGCCCGCGTGCCTGGCGGACCCTGACCGCCTATGTGCGGGGCACGGTGGTGGTGGCCATGATCGACGCGATCTTCATCGGTCTCGGCATCTACTTCCTCGACGTCCCGCTCGCCGTGCCGCTCGCGGTCTTCATCTTCCTCTTCTCCTTCATCCCGCTCGTCGGCGCGGTCGTCTCGGGCGCGCTCGCGGTCATCGTCGCGCTCGTCACCCAGGGCGTGTTCACCGCGCTGATGGTGCTGGCCGTCGTCCTCGCCGTACAGCAGATCGAGGGCCATGTGCTGCAGCCGTTCATCCTCGGCCGCGCGGTGCGGGTGCATCCGCTCGCCGTCGTCCTCGCGGTGGCCGCGGGTGGCCTGACGGCCGGCATCGGCGGTGCGGTCGTGGCGGTGCCGCTGGTGGCGGTGACCAACACGGTGGTGGGCTATCTCCGCGCGTACAGCCAGGGGCAGGTGACTCGCATCGGCCCCGGACCGCACGGTGCCACGGTGATGGACGTGGCGCCGACACCGCCGCCGGGACAGGAGGGGGAGCGGTGATCTCGGAACCGGAGCTGGTGGGCGGAATCGATCTTCCCGCCCTTCCGGCCGCCGATGTCGTCGAGGCCGGCGACGACGGACCGAAGCCGCCGCGGCCGCCCCGCCCCTGGCTGTGGGCGCTCGGCGGTGCGGTGCTCGCGTCCGCGGTGTGGGCGGGCGGCCTGTACGCGTCTGAGCGCATCGGCCCCGATCTCGGCGGTTACCGGGTGAGCCGCAACCTGTGCCAGGACGCGGAGTTCACGGCCCTGTCGGCGGCGGTCGGGAAGCGGAGCGAGGGCAACGCGGAGATCGACGAGCACCCGGCGCTCGACGACTCGTTCTGCCATTTCGAGATCGTGCAGACCGAGGAAGTCGAGTACTGGGTGGCGGTCTCCTACCAGCTCCACAAAGAGGTCGACCCCGGGCCTGAGTTCGACGCCGTGGCCCGGCCGCCGTCGGTCGACGGCGAGACCATCGAGCCCGAACGCGTCGAGGGCATCGGCGAGCGCGCGTACCTGCTGGTGGGGCAGGACAGCCAGGGTGAGCTGGACCTGATGGTGCTGGACGGCCAGGCCGTGGTCCGCGTCGACATCAGTGCCGAGCGCGCCCTGGACGACGAAACGTGGGCACCGGAGCCCGTCGATGTCTCCGCCCTCGAGGCCCCGGTCGTCGAGGACGTGAAGGCGCTGCTGGCACGCCTCAAGCGCCCCGTGTGACGCAACAGACCCGGACGCTGAACACTTCCGGACGGCGCCGCGAAGTCGCTCACGACCGACCGGTAACCGAACAGTGGATCACCGGCGTCCGCGGCACCGGCGTCGGCCTGATCGTGCTGCGGGGCCGTGACGCACTGCAGGACCGGGTCTCCCGCTCGCCGGCACTGCGTACGTGGAGCCTGCGGCTTCCGCTGTTCGCGGCCTCGGCGGTGGTGGTCGGAGGGGCGGTGGCCTCGGCCCAGGCCGCGGCCCGGCTCGCGGGTTCGTGAGGCGCAGGGCGCGGGTTCGTGAGCCAGGGACGTCCGCGTACGGCAAAGGCGCCCCGCCCGGCACAGCCGGGCGGGGCGCCCTTGTCACGACTCGGCGAGTCAGCCCGCCATGACGGCTTCCGCCTCGATCGTCGTACCGACCGCCTGGATCACCGAAGCGATCTTGAAGGCTTCCTGGATGACGTCGCGCTCGACACCCGCCTTGCGGAGCACCTGCTCGTGCGAGTCGAGGCACTGGCCGCAGCCGTTGATCGCGGAGACCGCGAGCGACCACAGCTCGAAGTCGGTCTTCTCGACACCCGGGTTGCCGATGACGTTCATCCGCAGGCCCGCGCGCAGCGTCCCGTACTCGGGGTCCGACAGCAGGTGCCGGGTCCGGTAGAAGACGTTGTTCATCGCCATGATCGCGGCGGCCGACTTGGCGGCCGTGTACGCCTCGGCGGACAGGTTGGCCTTGGCCTCCGGCTCGAGCTCACGCAGCACGATCGGCGAGCGCGAGGCGATTGCGCAGGCCAGCACCGTGCCCCACAGCTGCTGCTGCGGGAGCTCGCTGTTGCCGATCACCGAACCGAGGTTCAGCTTCAGGTCCTTGGCATAGTCCGGCAGCGCGGACTTCAGCTCATCGAGAGCCATGCTCACTCACCGGCCAGCAGCTGGACCGGGTCAAGGGTGTTCTCGCCCTTGGTCCAGTTGCAGGGGCAGAGCTCATCGGTCTGCAGGGCGTCGAGGACCCGCAGGACCTCCTTGGGGTTACGGCCGACGGAACCGGCGGTCACCATCGTGAACTGGATCTCGTTGTTCGGGTCGACGATGAAGACGGCGCGCTGCGCGAAGCCGTCCTCGCCCTCGATGCCGAGGTCGCGCATCAGCTCGTGCTTGGAGTCGGCCATCATCGGGAAGGGCAGGTCACGCAGGTCGGCGTGGTCCTTGCGCCAGGCGTGGTGGACGAACTCGGAGTCGCCGGAGAAACCGAGGACCTGGGCGTCACGGTCGGCGAACTCGTCGTTCAGCTTGCCGAAAGCGGCGATCTCGGTGGGGCAGACGAAGGTGAAGTCCTTGGGCCACGCGAAGACGACCTTCCACTTGCCCTCGTAGGACTTGTGGGTGATCTGGTCGAACTCCTTGCCGCTCTCCAGCGAGACGCAGGCAGTCAGCTCGAACGTGGGGAACTGGTCACCGACAGTGAGCACGCGCTCTCCTTGCAGGTTGGAAGGCCCCTCGTGAGGGCTTCCTGGGGTTGGACGGAGCTCCACCCTGGCACAGAGTGCATTGATCGCAGAAATAGCTAGACTAGGTCGTCGCGATCGGAGGTACTTATCAATGGCGGCGATGGCTGCGGGAACGAATACGGTGAACCGGGGCAAGCATCCCGGCAAGCAGCCCAGCCTGGCGCAGTTGCGTGCCTTCGCCGCCGTGGCCGAGCATCTGCACTTCCGGGACGCGGCGACCGCAATCGGGATGAGTCAGCCCGCGCTGTCCGGAGCCGTTTCGGCGCTGGAGGAGGCACTGGGTGTCCAGCTGCTGGAGCGTACGACGCGCAAGGTGCTGCTGTCGCCCGCGGGGGAGCGGCTCGCGGTCCGTGCGAAGGCCGTCCTCGACGCGGTCGGGGAGCTCCTGGAGGAGGCCGAGGCGGTACGGGCCCCGTTCACCGGCGTGCTGCGGCTGGGTGTGATTCCGACGGTCGCGCCGTATCTGCTGCCGAGCGTGCTGCGGCTGGTGCACGAGCGCTACCCGGAGCTGGACCTCCAGGTGCACGAGGAGCAGACCTCGTCGCTCCTGGAGGGGCTGTCCGGCGGGCGGCTCGACCTGCTGCTGCTCGCGGTGCCGCTCGGGGTGCCGGGCGTGACCGAACTTCCCCTCTTCGACGAGGACTTCGTCCTCGTGACGGAGCAGGAGCACTGGCTCGGCGGCCGCCACGACATTCCGCGCGAGGCGCTGAAGGAGCTTCCGCTGCTGCTGCTCGACGAGGGGCACTGTCTTCGTGACCAGGCCCTCGACATCTGCCGCGAGGCCGGCCGCACGGACGGCGCCCCGGTCACCACGACCGCGGCCGGCCTCTCGACGCTGGTCCAGCTGGTCGCGGGCGGGCTGGGCGTGACGCTGCTGCCGCGCACCGCCGTCCAGGTCGAGACGGGCCGCAACGACCGCCTGGTGACCGGATACTTCGCCGATCCGGCCCCCGCGCGCCGTGTCGCTCTGGCGATGCGCGCCGGGGCGGCCCGACAGGGCGAGTTCGAGGAGTTCGCGGACGCCCTCCGGGAGGCCCTCGCGGGACTCCCGGTGCGGGTGCTGCCCGCCGCAGGTACGTGACCGTGTCCCGCGACCGACGGTGACCGTCCCTCCTCATTTCACACCACGGTGCGGTCCCTCCCCGAGGGGAAGGACCACACCGTGGTGCGGTCAGGGGGCGCTACTCCGTCCGCAGACCTTCCGGCCGCATCATCCGCCACAGCGGCGGCAGGCTGAGCGCGGTCACGACGAGGACCACGGCCGCGCCGATGCCGGTCATCGCGGCCACGGAGCCCCAGTCGAAGCTCACCGGGCGGTTCACCATGCGCAGCAGGACCGCACCGAGGGCGAGCCCGGTGGTACAGGCGAGGGCGAGGCCGAGCAGGATCGGGATGGCGGTCTGCCAGAGGACCGAGGCGCCGAGGGTGCGGCGGCGGGTGCCGAAGGCGACGAGCGCCGCGAGCAGCTTCCTGCGTTCCCGCAGCTGCTCCATCTGGGAGACGAAGAGGCTGGCCCCGATCAGCAGCAGCACCGCGGCCGAGCCGATCAGCAGGCCCCTCTGCACGGAGGCGAAGCGGTCGTTGACCTGGATCGCCCGCAGGGTCATCGGCACCAGCATCGGGTCGGACTGGGCGATCGCGTTCCGGGCGTGTTCGAGGGCGTCGGGCACGCTCTCGTCGAGGGTGACGTAGGTGGTGTGGCTGAGGCTGTCCCCGGCGAGCTCGGGCAGCGCGGACGGGGTGGCGATGATGCCGCCGCGCGCGTGGCCGGTGGGGTCGGGGCGGGCGTCCACGGTGGGGGCGTCCGCCGGGACCGTCCAGGCGATCGCCTCGAGCGGTCCCGTGTCGTCGGTGAGCGGGTTGAGGAAGGCCTGTCGGCCGGGCTTCGCGCTGGGCTCGGCGTCGGACAGCTTCGGGTCCGGCCGGAGCAGGAACACGTCCCCTTCCTCACAGGTGCTGAGCCGGGCGATCTCCCGCAGTGAGACGCAGTCGGCGACCGTGAGCGGGACGAACGAGTCGGGGTTGCGGGCCTTGTCGCCGAGATCCGTCGAGGCGAGAGACACGGCGTGCTTCACGCCCGTCGCGGAGGAGATGTGCTCGACGATCTTCGGCATCCGGGAGTCCGCCACCTGGGAGGGGGTGAGCACCTGGAGCTGCGCACGTTCGAGGTCGGCGCCCGTGGACTTGGTGTACTGGCTCTCCACACCGGTGAACAGGGACTGCAGGGCGATCGCCCCGGCCACCGCCACGGCGATGCCGTTGACCGGGCGTACGGCGATGCCGCTGCTCAGCTGGAGGCGGCGGACGGCGAGCTGCCAGGAGACGGAGCCGCCGCCGAGCCGGGTCACGGCGAACTCGACCAGCCAGGGCAGCAGGGCGGTGATGCCGACGAGGAGCAGGACCACGCCCCCGGTGACCTGCCACTGGTTGAACTGCTCGCCGTCGTCCTGCCCGATCATCGGGTAGAGGAGCGCCAGGCCGGCCAGCGGCATCAGCAGCCGCCACCACAGCCGCCGCCGCGGGGGCCTGGAGACGCGGACCACGCCCAGCGGTTCGATGACGACGCCGCGCATCGTGAAGAGCGTGACGGCGACGGAGGCGATGGGCACGGCCACGGCGACGAGGAGGGTCAGCGTCGGGCTCGGGTTGAGGTCCGAAGGGTAGATCCCGGTCTCCAGGATGCCGACCCGGTCGGCCAGTTGGCGTCCGGCGAAGAAGAGGGCGAGCCCGACGAACAGTCCGAGCACGGCGCCGCCCAGCGCCTCGCCCGCCGCGATCCTGCGGGTCGTCGCCCCGTCCGCGCCGACCAGCCGCAGTGCGGCCAGCCGCCGGTCGCGGCGTTCGCCGCCGAAGCGGACCGCGGCGGCGATGAAGACGGCCACGGGAAGGAGCAGCACGACGAAGATGATCAGGATGAGAAGCAGGAGGACGGGGTCCCAGGGCTCCTTCGGCGGCGCGTCACCGAAGCCGTTGATCTGCTGGACGAAGTCCTGGCCCGCCTCGATGGTGTCGCTGCCGGCGTAGTACGCCAGTTCGTGCGGGCCGATCAGGCCCTCTTCCCCGATGGTGCCGACGTTCTTGTACGGCAGGCGGGGCTCCAGCAGCTTGCCCTCGGAGGAGTCGAGGAGTGCGGCGAGCGCCGGGGAGACCATCATCTCGCCGGGGCCGGGGAAGCTGCTCAGCCCGGGAGGCAGCGGGGCCTCGTCGCCCTGTGGGCGTACCAGCCGGGTCACGACGTTGCGCTCGCGGAAGGTGCTGTCGTTCTGGGCGATGAGCAGGGTGTCGTCGCCGGCCTGCTCGGCCACGGTGTAGTTGTTGCGGGTGTCGGTCCGCTCCGTGCGGGCCTCGATGGCGCTGGGGATGGCGGTGGTGAAGAGCAGCAGGGCCACGCCGAGGCCGACTCCGACGGCGGTCAGCAGGGTTCGTGTCCACCCTTCCCGGCCCCCGGTGACGGAGAACTTGGCGCCCATGAGCAGGTCCCGCGGCCAGGTCCGGGCGCTCATACGGCGCGCTCCATGTCCCGGGACTTTCCGTCGCGCACGACGATCTCGCGGTCCGAGTACGCGGCGACGCGCGCCTCGTGGGTGACGAGGACGACCGCGGCGTTCGTGGACCGGGCGGCCTCGGTGAGCAACTGCATGACGCGCTCGCCGTTGAGCGAGTCCAGGGCACCGGTCGGCTCGTCCGCGAACAGCACACGCGGGCCGCTGACCAGCGCGCGGGCCACGGCGACGCGCTGACCCTGTCCGCCGGAGACCTCGCCGGGGCGCTTGCCGCCGAGGTCGTCGACCTCCAGACGCTCCATCCACTGCAGGGCGGTCCGCTCGGCGTCCTTGCGCCTGGCGCCGCCCAGCCGCAGCGGCAGCGCCACGTTCTCGACACAGGTCAGCTCCGGAACGAGCTGCCCGAACTGGAAGACGAACCCGAACGCGCTGCGGCGGAGCGCGCTGCGCTCGGCGTCGCTCATCGCGGACAACTCGCGGCCGTCGTAGGTGATGGTGCCGGAGTCCGGGGTGACGATCCCGGCGAGGCAGTGCAGCAGTGTGGACTTGCCTGAGCCGGAGGGGCCCATGACGGCGACGACCTCGCCGGGGTGGATGGAGAACTCGGCGCCGTCGAGCGCGGTCGTGGGCCCGTACGCCTTGCGGAGGTTGTCCGCGACGAGCAGGGAGCCGTCCGGGGTCATGCGGTTCACGCGCTGATCTCCTTCGCGAGCTGGTCGAGACGGGCGGCAGTGAGCTCCAGCCAGCGCAGATCGGCTTCCAGGTGGAACAGCGCGTGGTCGCAGATGAGCTGGTCGGCGAGGTCGCCGCGGCGCTTGCGGTCGGTGAGGATGCGCATCAGCCGCAGATGCTCCGAGCGCTGGGTGTCGAGCAGCTCGCCGGCGCTGCGGCCCGTGAGCAGAGAGAGGACGACCTTCGTGTAGAGGGTCGACTGGAGGTACGGCTCCGGCTTCTCGGGCGTCGCGAGCCACTGGGCGACGTCGGTGATGCCGGCCTCGGTGATCGCGTACCGCTTGCGCTCGGGACCACCGCCGGGCTCGATGCCGTCGACCTCGACGAGACCGTTCTTCAGGAGGCGCGACATCGTCGAGTAGACCTGGCCGTAGTGGAGAGGGCGGTCGTGGCCGAACTTCTCGTCGAAGGCACGCTTGAGGTCGTAGCCGTGGCGGGGGCCGGACTCCAGGAGTCCGAGGAGGGTGTGACCGATTGACATGCCGATGACTCTACACAGTGCGTATACATCGCGTGTATACCCGCCGTGCACAGCCGTCGGCGAGTGGCTTTTTCCGCAGGTCGGGCGCGATTGTCACGGTTCTGTACGGGACTTTTGAAGCCCGTCCGACGATCGAGGACGGGCACCCGGGTCCACCGGACGGTGCCGGGCCCCGCCCGAGGGCTTCCCAGGGCGCGCCGCAGGCGCGTCGACAGTGCCGGGCCGCGGTGCGAGGAGGTTCACACGCTCGAGCGGCGCACAACCCTCCGGCCCTCTCGCGCGTCGGTTCCCTGTGAGAGAGGTGCTGATTCTCACGTCCGGAAAAGACCGGATCAGTTGTCCTTTGTCCGTACTGGCGATGTTAGCTTTCTGAGCTGATCTGACGACGAAGAGCGGAGCGACGGGGCGATGGGCCGAGCGGAAGAGCGGCGGGCCCGGCAGCGTGGAGCGCGCCGGGCGAAACGCAGCGACGGTGGCGGTATACGCCGCTTCTTCACCTGGAGGAAGGTGCTGGGCACCTTCCTCTGCCTCTGCCTGGCCATGATGGCGGCGTTCATCATCACCTACATCCTGGTGCCGGTCCCCGAGGGCAACGCCCAGGCCCAGATGCAGAGCAACGTCTACAAGTACGGCAACGGCAAGATCCTCGCCCGTACCGGCACGATCAACCGTGAGATCGTCGGCCTGGAGAAGATCCCCCAGGACGTCCAGAAGACGTTCATCGCCGCCGAGAACAAGTCCTTCTACCAGGACTCCGGCATCGACCTGAAGGGCACCGCCCGCGGTCTGCTCAACACCGTCACCGGCAAGGGCAAGCAGGGTGGTTCGACGATCACTCAGCAGTACGTCAAGAACTACTACCTGAACCAGGACCAGACGGTCAGCCGCAAGCTCAAGGAACTGGTCATCTCGCTCAAGGTCGACCAGCAGAAGGACAAGAACGAGATCCTCGCCGGATACATCAACACCAGCTACTACGGGCGCGGCGCGTACGGAATCCAGGCCGCGGCCCAGGCGTACTACCGCGTCGACGCCCAGAAGCTGAACGTCGCCCAGGGCGCGTACCTCGCCGCGCTCCTGCAGGCCCCGAGCCAGTACGACTGGGCGGTCGCGTCCGACACCGGCAAGAAGCTGGTGACCGAGCGCTGGAACTACGTACTGGACAACATGGTCGGGGAAGGCTGGCTGGACGCCTCCGAGCGCGCGGGCCTCGAATTCCCCGTCCCCGAGAAGCCCAAGGCCGCCCCCGGCATGGACGGCCAGACCGGCTATCTGGTCGAGGCGGCCAACGACGAGCTTCAGCGCCAGGGTGTCAGCGAGGGAGACATCAAGGCCGGTGGCTGGACCATCACGCTCAACATCGACGAGAAGAAGCAGAAGGCGCTGACCAAGGCCGTCGAGGACCAGCTCGAGAAGAAGCTCGACCGCGAGGGCGACAAGCGCGACGTGACCGTCCAGGCCGGTGCGACCTCCGTCGACCCGAAGACGGGGCATGTCGTCGCCCTGTACGGCGGTGTCAGCGCGACCGAGCACTGGCTGTCCAACGCGACCCGCCGCGACTACCAGCCGGCGTCGACCTTCAAGCCCGTCGTGCTCGCCTCCGCCCTGGAGAACGGGTCCCGCACCCAGGACGACCGCGCGATCGGCCTCAACACGGTCTACGACGGCACCAGCAAGCGGCCCGTCGAGGGCAGCGACGTCCCCTTCGCGCCGGAGAACGAGGACGACAGGAGCTACGGAAAGGTCACCGTCCAGACGGCCACCAACAAGTCGATCAACTCGGTCTACGCCCAGATGATCGTGGACGTCGGCCCGGACAAGGTGAAGAAGACCGCTCTCGACCTGGGCATGAAGGACGGCAAGGGCTGGCCCGAGCAGCCCGCCATGTCGCTCGGCACGATGGGTGCGTCGCCCTGGGACATGGCCGGGGTGTACGCGACGCTCGACAACCACGGCAAGAAGACGACCCCGACGATCGTGCGGTCCGCCAAGCACCGGGACCGCACGGTCGACATCCCCGATCCGATCGGGGACCAGGCGATCAGCCGCGAGGCCGCCGACACCGTGACGGAGGCCATGACCGGCGTCGTGGAAAGCGGCTCCGGCACGAACGCGCTCGGCGAATACCACGCGGCCGGCAAGACCGGTACGTCGGAGAACAACCGCTCGGCCTGGTTCGTGGGCTACACCCCCGAACTCGTCACCGCCGTCGGTCTCTTCGGCGAGAAGCCGGACGGCACCGGACAGGTCACGCTCACCGACACCATCAACCCGGGCCGCGCCAACGGTGGTGGCGTCCCCGCGCTGATCTGGCAGCAGTACACGACGGGCGCCCTCGGCGGCGGCTCCGACGAGCAGTTCGACCTGGAGATCTCCGAGCCCGTGCAGGAGCCGACGCAGGCCCCGACCGAGGAGCCGACGGAGACCGAGAAGTCCAAGGGCCCGGACGACAGGCCGACGAAGACCAAGAAGCCGGACGACCGTCCGACCGCTACACCGGACGACACCCCCACCGGCACCCCGCCCACGAGGCCCGGTGACTCGTCGGGCACCGACTCGGGCGGCACGGACGACGGCGGTACGACGGACGGCGGTACGAGCGACGGCGGTACGACGGACGGCGGTGCCACCGACGGAGGCGCGGACAGCAGCGGGACGACGGACGGGACGACGGAAGGCGTCCGGCCGCCGAAGCAGTAGGCGGCACAGCGGCAGGGGCCCGGCGCGACGGCGCCGGGCCCCTGCCGCTTCGCGTCAGCCCGGTCAGCCTCCGTTGACCTTTTTGGAGATGCGGTCGCCGATCTCCTTGTCGATGTTGCGCCAGTACTGCACCGCCCGGTCGAGGACGGGCCGCGTGACGCCCTGCTTCAGGTGGCCGCTGACATTCGACACCAGCCGGTCACGGGCCGCGTCGTCGAGGACCTGGCGGACCATGGTGCCGGGCTGGCCCCAGTCGTCGTCCTCGGCGTGCAGTTTGTACGCCTCGCGGACCATCTCGCCCGCCGAGGCCCAGCCCGCGGGGTCACCGAACCGGTCCGTATCGGCGGCCGGTCCGCCGTACGAGTTCGGCGCGTACGGCGCTCCGGTGGCGGCCGGCTCGTAGCGCATCGGTCCGTCCTTGGCGTACGAGTTGACCTGCACGTGCGGCCGGTTCGGCGGCAGCTGGTTGTAGTTGGGGCCGATCCGGTAGCGGTGCGTGTCCGGGTACGAGAAGAGCCGGCCGAGCAGCATCTTGTCCGGGGACGGGCCGATGCCCGGCACCAGGTTCGACGGCTCGAATGCGGCCTGCTCGATGTGGACGAAATAGTTCTCGGGGTTCTTGTTCAGCGTCATCCGGCCGACGTCGATCAGCGGGTAGTCGCCGTGTGGCCACACCTTGGTCAGGTCGAACGGGTTGAACCGGTAGTCCGGGGCGTCATCGAACGGCATGACCTGGACTTTCATGGTCCAGGACGGGGCGTTGCCGCTCGCGATCGAGTCGAAGAGATCGCGCCGGTGGACGTCGCCGTCCCGGCCCGCGAGGTCGTCGGCCTCGGCCTGGGTGAGGAAGTCGATGCCCTGGTCGGTCTTGATGTGGTACTTCACCCAGAACCGCTCACCGCCGCCGTTCACCCACATATAGGTGTGCGAGCTGTAGCCGTTCATGTGGCGGTAGTTCTTGGGGATGCCGCGGTCGCCCATCAGCCAGGTCACCATGTGTGCCGACTCGGGCGAGAGGGTCCAGAAGTCCCACTGCATGTCGTTGTCGCGCATCCCGTTGTCGGGCCGGCGCTTCTGCGAGCGGATGAAGTCCTGGAACTTCTGCGGGTCGCGTACGAAGAAGATCGGCGTGTTGTTGCCGACCAGGTCGTAATTGCCGTGCTCGGTGTAGAACTTGAGCGCGAAGCCACGTGGGTCCCGCCAGGTGTCCGGCGAACCCTGCTCACCCGCGACCGTCGAGAAGCGGGCCAGCATCTCGGTGCGCCTGCCCGGCTGGAAGAGGTCGGCCTTGGTGAACTGACTGACGTCATTCGTGACCTCGAAGAAGCCGTACGCGCCTGCGCCCTTCGCGTGGACCACCCGCTCGGGAACCCGTTCACGGTTGAACTGGGCCATCTTTTCGATCAGGTAGTGGTCCTGGAGCAGGATCGGACCGTTGGACCCGATGGTGAGCGAATGCTCGTCGCTCTCCACCGGGATTCCGGAGTTGTTCGTCGTGTAAGTCACGAGCGTCCTCCCGTCGAGATGGGGGGTCACGAGGTCGCTTCGTCCACCACAGCAGTCAACTCCGCCGATGAGAGGTCGGCAACATTTGGACGTGGTCCAATCCTGGGTCCGGTACGGCTCAGCGCGTGGGCAGCTCGAACCACACCACCTTGCCGGTCGACAGCCGGGTCGCCCCCCACCGTCTGGCCAGCCGGTTCACCAGGAACAGCCCGCGCCCGCCCTCGTCGGTGTCCCGCGCCCGCCGCTGCCTGGGCAGCTGCGGAGAGTCGTCGCCGACCTCGCAGCGCAACACGTCCGTGCGCAGCAGCCGCAGCGTCACCGGCCGCTCCGCGTACCGCACGGCATTGGTGACCACCTCGCTGACCAGCAGTTCCATCGAGTCGGAGAACTCCTCCAGATCCCATCGGGCCAGTGCCCTGCGGGCCAGGCGCCGGGCCCGGCCGGGAGCCTGCTCCTCCGGCTCCAGGAACCAGTACGCGACATCACTCGGCGCGATCCCGTGGAAACGGGCGGCGAGCAGGGCGATGTCGTCGTCCCGGTCGCCCGGGCCGAGCATGTCGAGCACGTCGTCGCAGAGCGCCTCCAGCGGCGGCGAGTGGTCGGGACCGGTGAGCTGCGCGGTCGCGGCGAGCCGCTCCCTCAGCTGCTCGATCCCGGTCCACACGTCCCGCAGCCGCGACTCGACCAGGCCGTCGGTGTAGAGGAGCAGCGTCGCCCCGGCGGGCGCGTCCAGCTCCACGGCCTCGAAGTCCACCCCGCCGACTCCGATGGGCGCGCCCGGCGGCACGCGCAGCACCTCGGCGCGGCCGCCGAGGTGGAGGAGTATCGGCGGCGGATGGCCCGCGTTCGCGATGGTGATGCGGTGCGAGACCGGGTCGTACACGGCGTACATGCAGGTCGCCATGCGGTCGGTGCCGAGGCGCTGGGCCTGCTCGTCGAGGTGGTGCAGCACCTCCTGCGGCGGCAGGTCCAGACCGGCCAGGGTCTGGGCCGTCGTCCGCAGCTGGCCCATGATCGCGGCCGAGGTCATCGAGTGGCCCATGACATCGCCGACGACCAGCGCCACCCGGCTGCCGGGCAGCGGGATCGCGTCGTACCAGTCGCCGCCGACCCGGGCGGTCTCGGCCGCCGGGAGATAGCGGGACGCGAGCCGCACACCGGTCGGCTGCGGCAGGCTGTCGGGGAGCATCGTGCGCTGCAGCTCGTCCGCGATGTACGCCTCGCGGCCGTACAGCACGGCCTTGTCGATGCCCAGCGCGGTGTGGGTCGCGAGCTGGGCCGCCACCAGCAGATCGTTCGGCTCGAACGCCGGACGGTCGGGACGGCGCAGGAAGATCGCGGCGCCGATGACGCGTCGCCGGCCGCGCAGCGGGGCGAGGATCGCCCGGTGCCCGGTCGGTACGCTCTTGCCGTCGCCGAGCAGCTCCGGCAGGGCCGCCCGGGCCGCGGCCGAGTCGCCGAAGACCGGCCGCACACCGCGGAGCACCTCGGCGAGCGCGCCGCCGGCCTGCACCTCGCACAGCTCCGCCGCGGGCAGGTCGGTCTGCGGGCTGAGCACCGGCATCTGGGTGGCGGTGAGGAGCCCGCCGTCGGTGTCCTCGTCGGTCAGACGCAACCGGTCGGTACGGCGCAGCCGCAACACGAACGGCGCGACCGGCCGCTCGTCGCCGACCGGCAGCGGATCACGCAGATAGACGAGGATCGCGTCCGAGAACGTCGGCACCGTGGCCCGGCACAGCCCGAGCACGATCTCGTCGAGGTCTATGCCGCGCGCGATTCGTCTGGTCGCGGCCCCCACGAACCGCAGCCGGTCGCCCTCGCGCCGCGCGACCCCCGCGGGGTCCTGCGGCGCACCCGCCGGGGCCGCCGGGGCTGCCGCTGCCGCTGCCGCCGTCGTCGACCCGGCTCCCGCCGGCGACGCCGGGACAGGAGGTACGGGCGGAACGGACGACGCCTGGGGAGCGGCGGGCTGCGCGACAGGCGCGGGCGGCTGGGCGGGCACGCCGCCGGCGGCCGGCCTGGGGGCATGAGCCGCCTCCTGCCGGGGCCGGGTGCGTTCCTGCGGCCGGGCAGCAAAGGGCTGCCGGCCTTCGTGGGAGGTGGGATGCTCCGTCACGCGTGGGGTTCCGTCCGTCCGGGCCGGTAATGCGAGGCCAGGTCCTGTCTTCCGGATCGTGCCAGGCTCGCCTCGGGTGCCGCTGTGCGCGTCCGGGAGCGGTGACGATCGCGGCTGCGCCGCGGGTTCCCGGACCTGCGGGCGGAGGATCCGCCCGTGGTCCGGGACGGCAGCGCCCCTGGACGGTCGATATATCCCATACCCAATCCGGGCGTGGCGTCGACAAGTTGAGGGAGATCGGGGCGCACATCAAGCACGGTTTTCGTCCCCCTCGTGATGACTTGCGGTCAGTTCCGGTGCGGTGCCGATTCGTTGAAGCGACGCAGCCTTGCGGAGGACGATCCTACGTTTGAACCCCGGGGGCGCATCAAGGGTCTCACGACGTCGTCATGCGGAGGTGCGTGCCGGGGTGCCCGGCCGGGGCCGGTTCCAGTCCTCCGGCAGCGCGGGGACCGGCCACCGCGGATCGGGCCGCCAGTCCTCCCAGCCGTCCGAGAACGGCCGGCCCCAGGCCCGGATCACCTCGATCGCCGACTGCCCTGCCGCCCGCACCCGCCCGGCCTGCCGGGCGCCCATCAGCCCGGCCTGCTGAGCCTGCGCGAACTCGTCCTCGTCCAGCCAGCGCCAGCTGCGGTCGGGGCGCACCGCGATGTCGAGGAAGTGGTCCTCCGAGTCCACCCCGCCGGACCAGCGGGCACGGGGCTCCTCGAGGTTCACGTACCAGTTCTTGAACCGCCAGCCGCGGTCCCAGAACAGCCACACCGACCACGGCTCACCGGGCCGGGCCAGCTTCAGCACGCCCGTGCCGAACCACCGCGACCGGACCGTCGTCCGCGGCGCGGTGTAGCGCGTGGCGAGCGGCTCCTGCTGCACGGGCGTGCCGTCGGCCAGCACCGGTTTCACGCACTCGGTCCCCGGCGCCATCCACACGGCCAGCAGCTCGTCCGTGTCCTCGACGACGGTCACGGGCCGGCAGATGTGGACATCACCGGAGGCGTTGCCGCGATAGCGCCAGAGGATGTGCTCCCCTGGCGCCCAGTGCCGAAACCCCGCCGATCCTGTCATGCGCAGATCTTAGGGGCGGTGGTGCCCCTCCGCTGCGGTGCAGGTCACGGCGGGGCGCCGGGGCACCGCCTCCGGCGGGAACCGCTCAGGGGTGGGTCATCCGCAGCACGTCCAGCGCCTCGTCGAGCTGCTCCAGCGTCAGATCGCCCCGCTCCACGTACCCGGACTCCAGGACCACCTCGCGGATCGTCTTCCGCTCGGCGAGCGACTTCTTGGCCACCTTGGCCGCCTCCTCGTAGCCGATGTACTTGTTCAGCGGGGTCACGACGGAGGGAGAGGACTCGGCGTACTCACGCGCCCGTTCGACGTTGGCGGTCACGCCGTCCACCGTGCGGTCCGCCAGCAGCCGGACCGCATTGGCCAGCAGCCGGACGGACTCCAGCAGATTCCTGGCCATGACCGGCAGCATGACGTTGAGTTCGAAGTTCCCGGCGGCGCCCGCGACGGCGACCGTCGTGTCGTTGCCGGTCACCTGCGCGGCCACCATCAGGACGGCCTCCGGGATCACCGGATTGACCTTGCCGGGCATGATCGACGAGCCGGGTTGCAGATCGGGAAGACCGATCTCGGCGAGTCCTGTGCGCGGGCCGCTCGCCATCCAGCGCAGATCGTTGGCGATCTTGGTGAGCGAGACCGCGATCGTACGGAGCTGGCCCGACGTCTCCACCAGCCCGTCCCGCGCCCCCTGCGCCTCGAAGTGGTCGCGCGCCTCGGTGAGCGGCAGTCCGGTCGCGCGGGCGACCTCGGCGATGACGGCGGCGGAGAAGCCGGGCGGGGTGTTGATGCCCGTGCCCACGGCGGTGCCGCCGAGGGGGAGTTCGGCGAGGCGGGGGAGGGAGGCCTGGAGGCGCTCGACCCCGTAGCGCATCTGCGCGGCATAGCCGCCGAGCTCCTGGCCGAGGGTGACGGGCGTCGCGTCCATCAGATGTGTACGCCCGGACTTGACGACGTCCGCGAACTCGGCGGACTTGCGCTCCAGCGAGGCGGCGAGATGCTCCAGAGCGGGGATCAGGTCCCTGGTCACGGCCGCGGTCGCGGCGATGTGGATGGACGAGGGGAAGACGTCGTTGGACGACTGCGAGGCGTTGACGTGGTCGTTGGGGTGGACGGGCCGGCCGAGGCGCTCGGTGGCCAGGGTCGCCAGGACCTCGTTCGTGTTCATGTTGGACGACGTGCCGGAGCCGGTCTGGAAGACGTCGACCGGGAAGTGCTCGTCCCAGCGGCCGTCGGCGACCTCGGCCGCCGCGTCCTGGATCGCGGCGGCGATGTCCTTGTCCAGCGCTCCCAGCTCCGCGTTGACCTTGGCGGCGGCCGATTTGATCCGGGCGAGGGCCTCGATATGGGCGCGTTCCAGCCGTGCGCCCGAGATGGGGAAGTTCTCCACGGCCCGCTGGGTCTGAGCGCGCCATTTGGCGTGCTTCGGCACCCTCACCTCACCCATGGAGTCGTGTTCGATCCGGTGCTCCCGGGAATCCCGGTCGTCCCCGGAGCCCCGGTGACCGGCTGTGGTGTCGCTTGTCTCGGACATCTCCAAACCTCCTGAAAAGGTGAGCACTTGTCTTGTTCTGCGTATTCCCAAGTGCGCTACCGGCCAGTAAAAACCGTCGGTAACACCCAACCGGGGAGGCGCAATGAGGCGCACTGGACGAAGACTTCGCCGAAGACTCCGCTGTACGGTCGCGGCCACCGCGGCCCTGGCGGCGGCTCTCGGCACCATGGCAGCCACGGCCCCCGAGCGCGCGCAGGACACGGCGCGCTCGGCCGCACGTGCGGCGTCGGTACCCCTTCCGCCCGAACTGGAGAGGATCCGGGCCGCCGAGGCGACCGCCCTCTACGGCGACCCCGCCGAGCGGCCGCTCGACCGGCGCAGGACCGGACTGATCGCGCTCGGCGACAGCGAGATCTCCGGCGAGGGTGTCGGCACCTACGAACCCGGCACCGACGGCCCCGACAACTGGTGCCACCGCTCTCCCGACGCCGCCATCCACCGCACGGGCATCGCGGCCGACGTGACGTACAACGTCTCCTGCTCCGGGGCGGGAACCGGCAACATCCGTATCGGCGGTTCGAAACAGCACGCCGACGAGCTGGTCCAGAGCGACAGCCTGGCCATCAAGGCCCGCAACACCCGGATCAAGATGGTGCTCCTGGTGGCGGGCGCCAACGACGATCTGCAGTTCGGCCCCGTGATGACCGACTGCGTCACCCGCTGGTTCCTGATCCAGGGCCCCTGCGAGCCGAAGTACGCGGCCGGCTGGCAGGCCCGCGTCGACGGGCTCGTCCCCAAGGTCGAGCAGACCGTGCGCGACCTGCGCACCGTCATGCGCGAGGCCGGGTATGCGGACGGTGACTACAGGCTCGTGGTGATGGGGTACCCGAGCCCGATCGGCCCCGACTTCAGGGACAACCCGCACTTTCCGGGCAAGCTGATCTGCGGCGGTACGGGATACGACTCCGACACCGTGTGGGGCCGCAACACCGCCGTGCCCGCCTTCGAACGGGGTATGCGACGGGTGGCCAGGGCGACGGGCGCCGTCTACCTGGACAACTCGCGCCTCTTCCACGGCCACGAGGTGTGCATGGAGGACGCCTGGGCGCGCGGGCTCCGGATCGAGCTGTCCAACCCGTTCCCGCCGGACTCCAACTCCGTCCGCCAGTCGTTCCACCCGAACCGGAGCGGGCACGCCGCCTTCGCGTCCTGCCTCACCCAGCTCTACGACTCCGGCCTGAAAGAGGCGAGTTGCGCGGACCCGGCGTCCACCGGCAAGCCGGTGCTGTACCCGCTCGCCTGGGACGACGCGTACGGGCCGCTGAAGAACGAGTCGACCGGCACCTGCCTCGACGTCGACGCGGCCGTGACACGGAACGGGACCGGAGTGCTCGGCTGGGACTGCCACGGCGGGCGGAACCAGGGCTGGTGGTACGACGCGTCCCGCAGGTCCGTACACACCGAGCTCACCCAGGACCGCTGCCTGGACGTCCCCCGCGCCGACTACCGGGCGGGCGCGGCGCTCATCGTCTGGAACTGCTCGGGCGCGGCGAACCAGCAGTTCGTCCGGGAGGCCGGGACCGTGCGCCCGGCCGCCGCGACAGGGCTGTGCCTGACGCTGGCCGCGGCGAAGGACGCGGTGCGGCTGCAACCGTGCGACGGCTCGGCGAAGCAGCGCTTCGCGCAGGAGGCGCCGCGATCGGACGCCGCGCGCACATGAGCCGGGGGTCCCGCCGCTGGGGAGCGGCGGGACCTCCCACAACGGCGGTTACGCGAGGCCGGGGCCGCGCACCGGGATGGTCGTGAACGTCGGGGCGGGCGCCGGGTCCTGGAAGAAGTCGTTGCCCTTGTCGTCCACGACGATGAACGCCGGGAAGTCCTCGACCTCGATCCGCCAGACCGCCTCCATGCCGAGCTCCTCGTACTCGACGACCTCGACCTTCTTGATGCAGTCCTGCGCGAGCCGCGCCGCCGGGCCGCCGATCGAGCCGAGATAGAAGCCGCCGTGTGTGCCGCACGCCTCCGTGACCTGCTTGCTGCGGTTGCCCTTGGCCAGCATGACCTTGGAGCCGCCCGCCGCCTGGAACTGCTCGACGTAGCTGTCCATGCGGCCTGCCGTGGTCGGGCCGAAGGAGCCGGACGCGTAGCCCTCGGGGGTCTTGGCCGGCCCGGCGTAGTAGACCGGGTGGTCCTTCAGGTACTGCGGCATCTCCTCGCCCGCGTCGAGGCGCTCCTTGATCTTGGCGTGGGCGATGTCGCGCGCCACGACCAGCGGGCCGGTGAGCGAGAGCCGGGTCTTGACCGGGTACTTGGTCAGCTCGGCGAGGATGTCGTCCATCGGCTGGTTGAGGTCGATCTTGACGACGTCGCCCGCCTCGTCGAGGTGCTCGTCCGTGGTCTCGGGGAGGAAGCGCGCCGGGTCCGTCTCCAGCTGCTCGAGGAAGACACCCTCGGCCGTGATCTTCGCGACGGCCTGGCGGTCGGCGGAGCAGGAGACGGCGATCGCGACCGGGCAGGACGCGCCGTGCCGCGGGAGACGCACCACGCGCACGTCGTGGCAGAAGTACTTGCCGCCGAACTGCGCGCCGATGCCGATCTTCTGGGTCAGCTCGAAGACCTTCTCCTCGAGCTCCTTGTCGCGGAAGCCGTGGCCGAGGACCGAGCCCTCCTCCGGCAGTTCGTCCAGGTAGTGCGCGGAGGCGTACTTCGCGGTCTTCAGGGCGTACTCGGCCGACGTGCCGCCGACGACGATGGCCAGGTGGTACGGCGGGCAGGCGGCCGTACCCAGTGAGCGGATCTTCTCCTCCAGGAACTTCATCATGGAGGGCTCGTTCAGGACGGCCTTGGTCTCCTGGTAGAGGAACGACTTGTTGGCGGAGCCGCCGCCCTTCGCCATGAAGAGGAACTTGTAGGCGCCGCCGTCGGTCGCGTACAGCTCGATCTGCGCGGGCAGGTTGGAGCCGGTGTTCTTCTCGTCCCACATCGTCAGCGGGGCCATCTGCGAGTAGCGCAGGTTCAGCTTGGTGTAGGCGTCGTAGATGCCGTGCGAGAGGGCTTCCTCGTCGCCGCCCTCCGTCAGCACGTTCTGCCCGCGCTTGCCCATGACGATCGCCGTGCCGGTGTCCTGGCACATGGGGAGCACGCCGGCCGCCGCGATGTTCGCGTTCTTGAGCAGGTCGAGGGCGACGAACTTGTCGTTGGACGACGCCTCGGGGTCGTCGATGATCTTGCGCAGCTGTGCGAGGTGCGCCGGGCGGAGGTAGTGCTGGATGTCGTGGATCGCCTCTTCGGCGAGCTTGCGCAGCGCCTCCGGCTCGACCTTGAGGAACGTACGGCCGTCGGCCTCGAAGGTGGAGACCCCCTCGGCGGTCACCAGGCGGTAGGGCGTGGTGTCCTCTCCCAGCGGGAGCAGATCGGTGTACGCAAAATCTGGCATTACGGCCATTCCTCACTCGGCAGACTGCGGCGCGGCCTCCATTGGCCGCGCGTCCACCAGCGTAAGACGCCCTGCGTCGTCCGGGCTTGTGAGGTAAGGCTCAGTTGCCGGGCCGTCGTTGTCCGGACCGGCGCCGCCGGTGCCACCCGGCACGCCCGGGTCACCACCACTAGTCGCGATCTATCGCGTTTCGCTACGCTGGGGTGGTGGACCTCGAGAAGCATGACGCAGCGGCCTCCGGCCGTGGACCTCAGAAGCCGGTCGCTCCCGCCGAGCCCGCGGACATCGCGGACCCCGCGGGCGCCATCCGCGCCTCCGACGCCGACCGCGACCGGATCGCCGACATCCTCCGTGAGGCCCTGGCCGAGGGCCGGCTCGACGCCGAGGAGCACTCCGACCGGATCGATGCGGTCTACCGCGCGAAGACGGTCGGCGAACTGGAGCCGATCGTCCGGGACTTGCCCTCCGCCACCAGGCCGCCGCGTCCGGAGCCGGCGTCGTACGCGTACGGCCCCGAGGTGCCTGACGGGCCGACGGAGAGCCTGGTCGCGATCTTCTCCAGCTCCACCCGCAAGGGCCGCTGGCGCGTGGGCGCGAGGACGAATGCCTTCGCTCTCTTCGGGAACGTCGAGATCGACCTGACCGAGGCGATGTTCGGCCAGCGGCTCACCGTCATCAACGCGACATCGATCTTCGGCAATGTCGAGGTGCGCGTGCCGGAGAACATCTCGCTGCGCGGGAGCGGCAGCGGGGTCTTCGGTAACTTCGAGGTGGTCACGCTGGAGGCCGCCGACCCGGAGGCCCCCGTCGTCGTGGTCAACGGCTACTCCGTTTTCGGCAATGTGGAGGCCAAGCCGAAGCGGGGCAAGCTCATCACCGATCTCCATGACCTCATGCGGAAGCACCTGCGCAAACATCTGTGACGGCGGCCCCCGCGGGCGCGGTGTCCGCCGGCGGCGGGCAGGGTTCCGCTCATCGGAACTCCGCGCCACTCAGTGCATAGGCGCGCGCACAGCGGGTAGGCCTTGCAACATCGTCTCTCGCTCGCGAAGCCGTCGTCAGGAGTAGACCGTGCTGCAACTGCCGCATCAGCCCCTGCAGGTAGCCGCCGTTCCGACCCAGCGCACGTCTGCTCGGGAAGATCAGGACGGGCCCTGGCACACGGAGGCGGTGTGCCGCCGCGACGAAGCCGGACTGTTCTTCGCGCCGTCGAAGGAACCGACGGCGGCGCGGCTCTCCCGCGAGGAGGCCGCCAAGCGCGTCTGTGCCCGCTGCCCGGTCATGGTCGAGTGCCGCGAGCACGCGCTGCTCCAGCCCGAGCCGTACGGAGTGTGGGGCGGGCTCACCGCGGCCGAGCGGCGCGTCGTCCTGGCCCGCCGCAGGCGGCGCGAGTCGGAACTGAAGAAGTCGGCGTCGGCGGCCTGACCTCCTGACGTCGCCCGCACCTGGGCCTACGTACGGGAAGGGGCGCTCCCACCGCACATGGGGGCGCCCCTTTCCGTGTGAGCTCGTCGCGGTTACTTCGCTCGGTCGAAGTCGATGGCGCTGTACGCGCGCAGCTTCGACAGGCGGTGGGTGGAGTCGATCTGGCGGATCGTGCCCGACTTGGAGCGCATCACCAGGGACTGCGTCGTCGCGGTCTCGGCGCGGTAGCGCACGCCGCGCAGCAGCTCGCCGTCCGTGATGCCGGTCGCGACGAAGAACACGTTGTCGCCGCTGACCAGGTCATGGGTGGACAGCACCCGGTCCAGGTCGTGGCCCGCGTCGAGCGCGCGCTGCCGCTCCTCGGCGTCCTTCGGCCAGAGCTTGCCCTGGATCGTGCCGCCCAGGCACTTGATCGCGCACGCGGTGATGATGCCCTCCGGCGTGCCGCCGATGCCCATCAGCATGTCGACGCCGGTGCCCTCGCGCACGGCCATGATCGCGCCCGCGACGTCGCCGTCCGAGATGAACGTGATGCGCGCGCCGGTCTCGCGGATCTCCTTGACGATGCCTTCGTGGCGGGGGCGGTCCAGGATGACGACGGTGACGTCCTCGGGCGAGGAGTTCTTCGCCTTGGCG
The DNA here is from genome assembly GCF_053594115.1 of Streptomyces sp. NPDC001970. Lineage (NCBI taxonomy): Bacteria > Bacillati > Actinomycetota > Actinomycetes > Kitasatosporales > Streptomycetaceae > Streptomyces > Streptomyces sp. NPDC001970. The sequence goes on from NZ_JBSFDW010000012.1 coordinate 55,940, forward strand.
ACCCGGCGGATGTTCACCGAGACCGGGGCGTTGATGTCGACGAAGTCGGCCGCCTCGGGGCCGGTGACCAGCTTGTCCATGTAGAAGACCGCGGACGGGTCGAACATGGTGCCGCGGTCCGCGGCCGCGAGGACCGCGATCGCGTTGGGCATGCCCTTGGCGGTGAGCGTCGTACCGTCGATCGGGTCCACGGCGATGTCGCACTCCGCGCCGGTCCCGTCGCCGATGCGCTCCCCGTTGTAGAGCATCGGGGCCTCGTCCTTCTCGCCCTCGCCGATCACGACGACACCGTTCATCGACACGGTGTGCACGAGGGTCCGCATGGCCTTGACGGCGGCGCCGTCCGCGCCGTTCTTGTCGCCGCGTCCCACCCACCGCCCGGCTGCCATGGCGGCGGCCTCGGTGACCCGGACGAGCTCCAGGGCGAGGTTGCGGTCAGGGGCTTCGGGCGAGACTTCGAGCTGGGACGGCATGTTGTGCTCGGTCATCGGAGCGCACCTTTCTGTACGACGACGGCCGGAAAAAAGAGGGTGCTGTGACTCTATCGGTACGTCGACAAAATGAGCAGAGGGGCCCACGTTTGAGCAAACAACCTTGATGCGACCATAGTGCGGTGGCAGGTATGAGAGGCAACCAGACGGTACGCGGGATGGTCCAGTCGTTGGCGGTGGTCCTGGCCGCCGCTTTCGTGATCTATCTCTTCGTGCCCCACGACGACACGGGCGACCCGGTCGAGAAGAAGGACTACGGCATCGAGCTGGTGACGGCACGGCGGGCGGCACCCTATGCGGTGGCCGCGCCCACCGGCCTGCCGGCGGACTGGAAGCCCACGTCGGCCCGGTACAGCCGTGAGGACCACAACGCGTGGCACCTCGGCTTCCTCGACCCGGACGGACAGTACGTGGCGGTCGAGCAGTCCACGGCCCCGGCCGGGAAGTACATCGCGAAGGTCACCCAGCGGGCCGCGAAGACGGACGGGACCCAGCAGGTGGCCGGCGCGACCTGGGAGCGCTGGGAGGGGCCGAAGTACGACGCGCTCGTGCGCACGGACGGGAAGGGCGCGACGACGGTCGTCACGGGCACGGCGTCCTTCGAGCGGCTCGCGGAGATGGCGGCGGCGCTGGAGTCGAAGCGGTCGTCCTGATGGCCCGGTCCTGACCCGGTCCTGACCCGGTCCTGACCCGGTCCTGACCCGGTCCCGACCCGGTCCTGGCACCTTCGTTCCGGTGCCTCGGCCTGACACGTCGGCCAGGGGACCGAAAACCCGGGACGAAACGGCGAGGCCGCCGCACCTATGCGTGGTGCGGCGGCCTCGTTCTGTTCCGTACGCGGCGCAGGCCGTACGTCAGACGGTCTGGAAGACGTCCTCGAACGCGAGACGCGGCGAACGCGGGAACCAGGCGTCCTCGCCCGGCTTGCCGATGTTGATGACCATCAGCGGGGTGTGGTCGTCGTCCAGGAACTCCTTCTGGACGGCCGCGAAGTCCATGCCGTTCATCGGGCCGGCGGCGAGGCCGGCGGCGCGAACGCCCACGATGAAGTAGGCGGCCTGCATGGCGGCGTTCAGCGTGGCGGAGCCCTCACGGACCGGACGCTCGGAGAAGAACATGTCCTTGGCCTGCGGGAAGTGCGGGAAGAGGACCGGGAGCTCCTCGTGGAACTCGTTGTCGGCGGCGAGGATCGCGACCAGCGGGGCGGACGCGGTCTTCGCCTGGTTTCCCTCGGCCATGCAGTTCACCAGGCGCTCGCGGGCCTCGGCGGAGCGGACGAGGACGACACGCAGCGGCGACTGGTTGAAGGCGGTCGGGCCGTACTTCACCAGGTCGTATATCGCCTGCACCTGCTCATCGGTCACCGGCTCGTCGGTGAAGGTGTTGGCAGTACGGGCCTCACGGAAGAGGAGGTCCTGGGCTGCGGGGTCAAGAACGAGGGACATGCTGTGTGCCTTCCGGATGTGCAAAGGGGATCAAGCCGATGCCTCACCGTACGACCAAGTTGAATGAATCTTCAACTAAATCCGGGCCCTGGTGAGGCAGGTCACTTAACTTTCAACTAAATGGGATCCCCGTCCGGACCGCCCGAGGCGGTGCGTCTCACGAAGCCGGGTCGTCCTCGTCCTCGCCCTGGACCGAGCCGCTCGCGCCCGCCGCCGCGCCGCCCGCGGCCCCGTCCCGCTCCGCCAGCGCCGCGTCCAGCCGCGCCCGGGCGCCGTCCAGCCAGCGGCGGCACACCTTCGCCAGCTCCTCGCCGCGCTCCCACAGCGCGAGGGACTCCTCCAGCGTCGTGCCGCCCGCCTCCAGCCGGCGCACGACCTCGATCAGCTCGTCGCGCGCCTGCTCGTACCCGATCGGACCGATCGAATGGGCCGCGCTCTCGTCCGTCTTCGCCGTCATGCGATCCACCCTATGTGCGAGGTCCGACAGTGACCGTGAACTCACCTTCCGCGACCCTGGCCCGCAGCTCCTCGTCCGCCTCGACCTCGCCAGGAGCCCGCACCACCGAGCCGTCCGCGCGCTGCAGCACCGCGTACCCCCGCTCCAGCGTCGCGGCGGGCGACAGGGCGACGACCCGCGCGCGGGTGTGGGCCAGCTCCGAGTCCGCGCGGTCCAGCAGATGGCCGAGCACCCGCCGGCTCCGCGCGACGAGCGCGTCCGTCTCGCGCTCGCGCTCCTCGACCATCCGGTGCGGATGCTCCATCGAGCGCCGGCCCAGGGCGTGCGCGAGCCCGCGCTCCTCGCGGTCGAGCAGCCCTCGTACGGTCCGCAGTGCCCGGTCCTGCAGGGCCTGCACCCGGTCCAGCTCCTCGCCGACGTCCGGGACGACCTTCTTCGCCGCGTCGGTCGGGGTCGAGGCGCGCAGATCCGCGACCAGGTCGAGCAGCGGCGAGTCCGGTTCGTGCCCGATCGCGGACACCACGGGCGTACCGCAGTCGGCGACCGCGCGCACCAGCTGCTCGTCCGAGAACGGCAGCAGGTCCTCCACGCTGCCGCCGCCACGCGCGACGATGATCACGTCGACGTCCGGCAGCTCGTCCAGCTCCTTCACGGCCTGGACGACCTGGGACACGGCACGCACGCCCTGCACCGCGACATTGCGCACCTCGAACCGGACGGCGGGCCAGCGCCGCCGCGCGTTCTCCAGCACGTCCCGCTCGGCCGCCGACGCCCGGCCGCAGACCAGGCCGATCAGCTGCGGCAGGAACGGCAGCGGCTTCTTGCGGTCGAGGGCGAACAGCCCCTCCGCGGCCAGGGTCCGCTTCAGCTGCTCCAGCCGCGCCAGCAGCTCGCCGATGCCGACCGGCCTCATCTCCACGGCCCGGAGCGAGAGCTGCCCGCGCGGCGCGTACCACTCCGGCTTGGCGTGCACGACGACCCGGGCGCCCTCGGAGACGACATCGGCGACGGCGTCGAACACCTGGCGGTAGCAGGTGACGCTCACCGAGATGTCGTACGACGGATCGCGCAGCGTCAGGAACACCACGCCGGCGCCGGGCCTGCGCGACAGCTGGGTGATCTGGCCCTCCACCCACACCGCACCGAGGCGGTCGATCCATCCCCCGATGAGCCGAGACACCTCGCCGACGGGCAGGGGAGCTTCGGCAGACGTAGTGAGACCCATGCACGCGAGCGTATCGGCACCCTCCGACACGTCCGGCCCCCCGACGCCGGGCTCGACATCGGGCTCTCGGCCACGGGTCCTCGACGTCAGGCTCTCGACGACGCGTCGGCGGCATCGGGCCGGATCCGCCGAGCGGACAACGCCGCCCCGCCTACACGACGTCCCCCGCACCCTGCCGCCCTCTCTGGACGACCAGCACCAGCAGCCCCGCCGTCAGCCAGATCGCGCCGACCACCTGCGCCGTGGGCGACGCCTCCGAGATCACGGCGATCGTCACCACCGCGCCGAGCACCGGGATCAGCACATGCCGCCACCAGCTCGGCGCCCCCTCCATACGGCGCACCGCGTACCACCCCACCACGCTGGCGTGCAGCAGCGTGAAAGCCGTCAGCGCCCCCACGTCGACGACCGAGACCAGTTGCTCCAGGCCGTCGTCCCGTCGCGCGGCCCGGACCGCCGCGATCATCGTCACGACCGCGGCGACGATCAGCGCCACCCGCGGCACGCCCGAGTCCGTACGGGAGAGAGAGCGCGGCAGCCGCCGCTCGCGGGCCATCGCGAAGAGGAGCCGGGCCGCGGCCGCCTGCCCCGCCAGAGCCGCGAACGCGGCGCCGATCGCCTTGCTGATCGCCACCAGGTCGCGCAACCACGTCCCGACCGACGCGTCCACGGCGTCGTAGAAGGCCGGCCCCTGTCGCTCCGGGTCCGCCGCGAGCTCCGCCGACGAGACCGGCTCCAGCAGCGCCACCAGATACGTCTGCGCCGCGAAGAGCTCGCCCGCGAGCCCCAGGCAGAACAGCAGGGCCCGCGCCACCTGCCGCGACCCTCCCGTCGCCTCCTCCGCGAAGGACGCGATCGCGTCGAAGCCCAGAAACGAGAGCACCGCCACCGACACCGCCCCGATCACCGCGGCCGGCACGAAGCCCCCCCGTCCCCCGTGAGCGGCGACGCCCAGTCGCGCCGCGGCCCGTCCTGCACCAGGACCACGATCGCCGACACCAGGAAGACCCCGAGGACCACGATCTCCATCACGAGCACAGCGAAGCCGACCCGGGCCGCCGGCCGTACGCCCCAGAGGTTCAGCAGCGTGGTCACGACGACCGCGAACCCGGTCCAGATCCACCGGTGCACCGTGGGGACCAGTGCCTCCATCGCGATGCCCGAGAAGAGGTATGCGACGGCCGGGATCAGCAGATAGTCGAGCATCGCCATCCACCCGGCGACGAACCCCGGGCCCTCGCCCAGCCCTTTGCGCGCGTAGGTGAAGACCGATCCGGCCTGCGGGGCGACCCGCACCATCTGCGCGTAGCTGTAGGCGGTGAACGCCATCGCGACCGTCGCGACGACGTACACGAGGGCGACCGCGCCGTGCGACTTCGCGTCGAGGGTGCCGAAGACGCCGACGGGTGCCATGGGGGCGATGAAGAGCAGCCCGTGGACGACGAGGTCCCGGAAGCCGAGACTCCGGCGCAACCGGGTGTCCGTGTCCGTGTCGGTCCCGGTCCCGGCGCCGGTGCCCGCCATGGGCGCCTCCGTCCTCGTACGTACGGTCTTGATCACGTACGGGCACGAGTCTCAGCCCTCCGGGCGATCGTTGGGCCGTTCGGCACGCCCTTACGATGGGAGGCATGACTGCAACGAACGCCCGCCGCGTCCTGCTCGCCGCTCCCCGTGGCTACTGCGCGGGCGTGGACCGTGCCGTGATCGCCGTGGAGAAGGCCCTCGAGCAGTACGGCGCCCCGATCTATGTGCGCCATGAGATCGTCCACAACAAGTACGTCGTACAGACCCTGGAGAAGAAGGGCGCGATCTTCGTCGAGGCCACCGAGGAGGTCCCCGAGGGATCCATCGTGATGTTCTCGGCGCACGGCGTCGCGCCGATCGTGCACGACGAGGCCGCAGAGCGGAAGCTCGCGACCATCGACGCCACCTGCCCGCTGGTGACCAAGGTTCACAAGGAGGCCATCCGGTACGCGAACGAGGACTTCGACATCCTTCTCATCGGCCACGAGGGCCACGAGGAGGTCATCGGCACCACCGGCGAGGCTCCCGACCACATCACGCTGGTCGACGGCCCCGGCGATGTCGACAAGGTCGAGGTCCGCGACCCCTCGAAGGTCGTCTGGCTCTCCCAGACCACGCTGTCGGTCGACGAGACGATGGAGACCGTCGACAAGCTGAAGACCAAGTTCCCGCTGCTGGTCTCCCCGCCGAGCGACGACATCTGCTACGCCACGCAGAACCGCCAGATCGCGGTCAAGCAGATGGGCGCCGATGCCGACCTGGTCATCGTCGTCGGCTCGCAGAACTCCTCGAACTCCAAGCGGCTCGTCGAGGTCGCACTGGGCGCCGGCGCCCGCGACGCACACCTCGTGGACTACGCGAAGGAGATCGACGAGGCCTGGCTGGAGGGTGTCTCGACCGTCGGTGTCACGTCGGGCGCCTCGGTGCCCGAGGTGCTGGTCGAGGAGGTCCTGGAATGGCTGGCGCAGCGCGGTTTCGAGGACGTCGAGATCGTCAAGGCGGCCGAGGAGTCGATCACCTTCTCGCTGCCGAAGGAGCTCCGTCGCGATCTGCGCGGCGAGGCGTCGGCGCTCGTCGAGGAGTAGGCGTCGGGCAGTCGTCCGGGGCTGGTCGGGGAGTGGCTGCCAGCGGTTCCTCGTAACGTTGTGTCCATGAACGTCTTCGGAGTGGACATCGGCGGGTCGGGGATCAAGGGCGCACCCGTGGACCTGGAGCGCGGCGACCTGGCAGAGCCCCGCCACAAAGTACTCACACCGCACCCGGCCATGCCCGACGCCGTGGCCGACGGGGTTGCCGAGGTGGTGGAGCACTTCGGCTGGTCGGGCCCCGTCGGGATCACCTTTCCCGGCGTCGTCACCGGTTCCGTGATCCGCACGGCCGCGAATGTCGACAAGGGCTGGATCGACATGGACGGCGGCAAGATGCTGGGCGAGCGGCTCGGCCTGCCGGTGACTTTGCTGAACGACGCGGACGCGGCCGGGGTCGCCGAGATGACCTTCGGCGCCGGCCGCGGCCGCAAGGGCACGGTGATGCTGCTGACCTTCGGTACGGGCATCGGCAGCGCCCTCTTCGTCGACGGCAGGCTTGTGCCGAACACGGAGTTCGGCCACATGGAGCTGCACGGCCACGAGGCGGAGAAGCACGCGTCGACCAAGGTCAAGGACGACGAGGAGCTGAGCTGGGAGCAGTGGGCGCACCGCGTCCAGAAGTATCTGCAGTATCTGGAGATGCTCTTCTCGCCCGAGCTCTTCATCATCGGCGGCGGGGTGAGCCGCAAGGCGGACAGGTTCCTGCCGCTGATCAAGCACGTGCGCGCGGAGATGGTCCCGGCGCAGCTGCAGAACAACGCGGGGATCGTGGGGGCGGCGATGACGGCGGCGGCGCGGTAGGTCCTGCCGGGGCGGGCGCCGTGCTGCCTGCGGCGCTGCCCTGCCTGCGGCGCCGGGCTACCGGCGGACGCCGGGGCGGCGCTGGGCCTGCCCCGTCCGGCCGGCGCCCGCCCGTTCGGCCGCACTCCGGGCCGACCGGCGGCGGATCATGAGACCCACCTTCCGCGCGATCGTGATGAGCCCGGCGATGAGCGTGCCGCCGTACAGCCAGCCCGCGTTCACGGCCAGGGCCGTCACGACCGCCATGATCTGACCGCCGATGCCACCGATCCCGCCCGAGATGGGGACGACCCCCACGGTGAAGGCGATCGGCACGCTGATCGGCGCGGTGACCAGGTCGGCGCTGCGCACCCACAGCGCGGTCAGGGCACTGAGCGGCAGGAAGAGCACGCCGTACACGACCGCCGAGCCGTCGAACAGCAGCCAGTCGAGCGCGCCGATCAGCAGCATCGTTGCCGAGGCGAAGAGCCCGGCGCCGAGACCGGTCAGCCGGGGGTTCGGCAGCCTGCGCAGCGCGAGGATGACGGGCGGCACCGGACGGCCCGGCCGTGAGCCGGGGGGACCGGCCTGACCGGGCCGGCCCGGCTGTCCGGACTGGTCGGGGCGACCGGGCCGGGCCGCGACCCGGTACACCGCGGCGCCCTCGATGAGCGCGCCCTTCCCGGAAAGAGGGGCCTGCGGCCGTGGCCGCTGCGAGGGACCTGTCCTTTGCTCCACGTGACCAACGTAGGTCGCCATGAGTGAGTGTTCCGATACAGGACACACCTTTTGGGTGACCTTGGCCGTGAGTTCGACGCAAATCCGCCCCAGTGGCGGCCTCCGGTGTTCCCGTCGTCGGCCCCGGCGACACGCCCGTAAACTGGGGGATCGGCCCACCCGGGGCCGGGCCCCCCGGCCCTCAGCCAGTCCTACTCCAGGAAGTCGCCAACGTGTCGCTCACGATCGGAATCGTCGGTCTGCCGAATGTCGGCAAGTCGACCCTGTTCAACGCCCTGACCAAGAACGACGTGCTGGCGGCCAACTACCCGTTCGCCACCATCGAGCCCAACGTCGGCGTGGTCGGCGTCCCCGACGCCCGGCTGGGCAAGCTGGCGGAGATCTTCGGCTCCCAGCGGATCCTGCCCGCGACGGTCGACTTCGTCGACATCGCCGGCATCGTCCGCGGCGCGAGCGAGGGCGAGGGCCTCGGCAACAAGTTCCTGGCGAACATCCGTGAGTCCGACGCGATCTGCCAGGTCATCCGGGCGTTCAAGGACGAGAACGTCGTCCACGTCGACGGCAAGGTCTCGCCCAAGGACGACATCGAGACGATCAACACCGAGCTGATCCTCGCGGACCTCCAGACCATCGAGAAGGTCCTGCCGCGCCTGGCCAAGGAAGCCCGCATCAAGAAGGACGTGGCCCCGAAGGCCGCCGCGGTCGAGGCCGCCCAGGCCATTCTGGAGGAGGGCAACACGCTCTTCTCGCAGGGCATCGTCCAGGGTTCCGAGAAGGCCGCGCTCCTGCACGACCTCCACCTGCTCACCATGAAGCCCTTCCTCTACGTCTTCAACGTCGACGAGGAGGAACTGGTCGACGAGGACTTCAAGAACGAGCAGCGCGCGCTCGTCGCCCCCGCCGAGGCGATCTTCCTCAACGCCAAGCTCGAGGCCGACCTCGCCGAGCTCGACGAGGAGGACGCCATGGAGCTGCTCCAGTCCGTCGGCGCGGAGGAGCCGGGCCTGGCGACCCTCGCCCGCGTCGGCTTCGTCACCCTCGGCCTCCAGACCTACCTCACGGCAGGCCCCAAGGAGTCCCGCGCCTGGACGATCAAGAAGGGCGCGACGGCCCCCGAGGCGGCCGGTGTGATCCACACCGACTTCCAGAAGGGCTTCATCAAGGCCGAGGTCATCTCCTTCGCCGACCTGGTCGCCACGGGCTCGGTCGCTGATGCCCGCTCGGCGGGCAAGGCGCGCATGGAGGGCAAGGACTACGTGATGCAGGACGGCGACGTGGTGGAGTTCCGCTTCAACGTGTGAGCGGTTCGGTACTGCACGTCAGTGCGATTCGTCAAGGCGCAGGTCCGGGGCCGGGCTCCGTCGTGAGCCCGGCCCCTTCGTCGTTCCCGTTCCGGCTTGGTGCCGGCCTCGGATGTGCCTCGCGGGAAACGCCCGTGGTGCTCCGGTGAGCAATCCACTGCTGACTGTTACTTTCATTGGGCGCTTGATATCCTGCGCCCAATGAAAGTATCGCCGAGCCTGCTCCCCATCCTCCGATCCCGTATGCAAGGCGAGCTCCTCGCGCTCGTGCTCCTGCACCCGGAGCGCGAGTACAGCATCACCGAGCTGGCCGCTGACGTCGGAGTGACGCCCACGGCCATCCTGCGCGAGGTTGACCGGTTGGCCGGCGGTGGCATCCTTACCGACCGGAAAGTGGGGCGCAGCCGCCTCGTCAAGGCTCGTACGGATACCCCGCTGTACCGTCCGTTGAGCGATCTCATGTCCGTCTCTTTCGGCCCCATGCCCTTGCTCACTGAGGCGTTGGCGAAACTCGAAGGTGTACAGCGGGCCTATATCTACGGCTCTTGGGCCGCCCGGTACAACGGCGAGCCGGGGCCACCGCCCGCTGATGTCGATGTCCTCGTTGTGGGTGATCCCGATGCCGACGCGCTCTTTGACCTTGCCGAGGAGGCGTCGCGCCGGCTCCGTCGTGAGGTCAACGTCCATCGGGTTTCCGTCGAGGCCTGGGAGGCTCGCACGGATGATCCGTTTCTTACCAGCGTTCGCGAACGTCCGCTGGTCCAGTTGAACCTTGACCTGGAGGCGTAGTGACGCGCTGGAATCAAGGCCGGTCGACAGTCGACTCGCTCATCGGCAGGGGTGAGCTTGAGCGCGTACCCGCTTCCCGGCAGGCCGCCGAAGCGGAACTGGTCCGGGCCCGTACGCATGTCGGCTCGGCGCGGCAGCTGTTGGCCACGGACCCAGAGGGCGCGTACACACTCGCCTATGACGCCGCGCGCAGAGCGTTGGCCGCGGTACTGCAGAACCAGGGGCTGCGCGCCACCAGCCGTGGTGGCCATACCGTCATCTACGAGACCGTGCGAGCGCAGCTCGACCCGCCGCTCGGGTCCATGCTGCGTCCCTTCAATCGCATGCGAGCCCGGCGCAACGAAGTCGAGTACCGGTCTTCGGAGGCTCCGGCCGTGACGTCGGAGGAGGTCGAGGCCGACTTGGCGAAGGTTGAGGCGCTCATCGAGCTCGCGGAGAAGGCGATTCCGAACATGCCGCGCTATTGAGGCGAGCCCTGATCGGCTGCCCGTTCGCCGGGCATGAGCGCCGACGTCGGGACTCCTCTGGATAGGCTTCTGTGTTGTCTGTGCGCAGGGGGAAGCGATGCGTCGTCGTACGGTGGTGAACCGCCGGGCGTCCCTTCTGGGTGGCGCCGTTGTTGCCGTTGCCGCATTGGTGGTCGTGATCCAACCGGGGGCGGACGAGTCCGGCGAAGCGGCCGCAGATCCGGAGCGGAGGTGCGTCTCGTCGGTTCCGTACACCTCCGGCACCGGCGGCTACGACACCTACCGCATACCCGCGGTCGTCCGGACGCGAGCCGGGACCTTGCTCGCCTTTGCCGAGGGCCGGGTCGGCGGCGCGGGGGACAGCGGCAGCATCGATGTCGTTCTCAAGCGGTCGCGCGACGGCGGCTGTACGTGGGGCCCGTTGCAGGTGGTCGCGGCGGGCAGGGGTGACACCCGGGGCAATCCGGCGCCGGTCGTCGACCCTCGTACCGGAGATGTCGTGCTGGTCACCTCCTACAACAGCGGTGAGGTCACCGAGGCGCAGATCCTGCGCGGCGAGGTCACGCGGGAGCAGAGCCGTCGCGTGTTCGTGCAGAGGAGCCGGGACGACGGGCGGTCGTTCTCCGCGCCGCGGGAGATCACGCCGTCGGTGAAGAAGGCCGACTGGCGCTGGTACGCGACGGCGCCGGGCCACGCCGTCGCCCTGACGCGGGGCGAGCACACGGGACGTCTGGTGGTTCCCGCCAATCACTCGGTTACGCCGCCTGCCGGTTCTGCGGACACGGGGCGGGAGCCGAAGTACTACGGGGCGCATGCGATCTACAGCGATGACGGTGGCCGGTCCTGGCGGTTCGGCTTCGTGGAGGACGCATACGAGGGCGTGAACAACGCGAACGAGTCGAGTGCGGCGCAACTGCCGGATGGACGCCTGTACTTCAGCGCACGGGACCAGCACGGGACGAGCGCGGGGAACCGCCTGGACGCCTACTCCGCCGATGGCGGTGCGACGCTGGACCGTGGCTATGAGCAGCAGCCCTCGCTGCGCGACGTGCCGGTGGTTCAGGGCAGTGTGCTGCAGGTGGCCGGGCGGGGCGGGCCGCTGTTGTTCTCGGCGCCCTCGGTGCCGACCGCTCGGGAGTCGATGGCGATCTGGAGCAGTGCGGACGGGGGGCGTTCCTTCGGCAGGGCGCTGACGCTGTCGTCGCGGAAGGCCGCGTACTCGGATCTGGTGCAGCCCGATGCCGAGACGGTGGGGATCTTGTACGAGACCGGGGTCGAGGAGCCGTACGAGACGATCGTGTTCCGCCGCATCCCGTTGAAGGTGCTGCCGCCCAACGGCGGGTAGCGTCCCCGGCGGCGGGCGGGTGGCGCCTTCCGGCGGCGGCGCATCGGCCGTATCGCCGCCTCGCTCATCGCACCGCCTTGAAGACGTCCAGGCTCGCCAGCTCGCTGCGGGTCACTTCGGCGAAGATCTTCTTCAGGGCGGCGTCGATACGGGCGAGCTTGTCGTCGGGGAGCCGCAGGTCCCGGGCGATGCGTCCAGGGGACACACCACCGTGCCAGGCGATCACCACGGTGCCCCCGGGCCGTACGACGCGGTGCAGTTCCCGCAGACCGGCCTCCAGGTCGGGCCAGATCGCCACATTGTTGACCGAGACGACCCGGTCCACGCTGAGATCGGTGAGGCCGGTGCGCTCCGCCGTGCCGAGGCCCAGAGCGACCCGGCCGTCCCGGACGACGCGCCGGTTCACCTTGGTGGCGACGTCACGCATCGCGGGCGACGGGTCCACGCCCCGGACGAGGGCGGCACCGGTCCGGGCGGCGAGCAGCCGTACCAGCCCACCCGGGCCGTATCCCACCTCCAGCACATGGTCGCCCGGCCGGACGTCCAGGACGTCGAGCACGTCGTCCTGCTTGTTGGTCCGCAGCATGAACCGCCCGGCGAGCCGCCCGAGCACTCCGCTCGGGTGCGCGAACGGTGAGGTGACCGGCCGGTCCACGGCCCACGAACGAGGGTTGGTGTCCATGCCGCCAGGCTGGTACTTCAACCCGGCTTGAAGTCAAATGGCCCCATGGAACTCGTGGGAATCGGCGAAGCCGCCCGCAAGATCGGAGCCAACACGTCGGCACTGCGCTACTACGAGGAGCGTGGGCTCGTACGGCCGGCGGAACGTCGGGGTGGCAGGCGCATGTACGGGCCGCAGGAGCTGCGCCGTCTGGCGTTCCTGCAGATCATGCAGCAGCTCGGGATGAGCCTGGACGCGGCGTGCACCATGTTCGACGCGGACGGTGAGGAGTGGCGGGCAGGCGCGCGCGACCAGATCGGCGCGCTCGACGAACTGATCGCGCGGGCCCAGGGGGCACGGCGGTTCCTCGAGCACGCCCTGCACTGTCCTGCCGACCACCCCGCCCAGGAATGCCCCATCGTGATCGAAACCTTGGAGCGGAGGCTCGCCGGAGTCTCCTTCGAGGAGCTCGCTGCGGAGCACGGCCATCAGGTGACCGCCGCGAGCCAGGGGTTCACCGGTGGGCACCGAGAGGACGGCGGGTCCGCAGCACGCCAGGCCCCGGCCACGGCGTAACACCGTCTCGTCCCGGCCCGGCCCGTAGGGTCCCGTCCCGTCCCGTCCCGTCCCGGCCCGGCCCGTCCCGTCCCGGCCCGTCCCGTCCCGTCCCGGCCCGTCCCGTCCCGTCCCGTCCCGGCCGGGACGGGCTCGGTCGACGCCGTCCCGGAGGCGCAGTTCAGGCCGTCGCCGGCCCCGACTTGAGTCCCGCCCCGCACAGCGGCAGCACCGTGCCGCGGTCGGCCGGCCCGTGTGCCCCGACCGCCGCCCAGCACGCCGCCGCCGTGGACTCGACGTACAGCCCGCGCCCCGCGAGGTCGAGCTGTGCGGCGCGGATCTGGTCCTCCGTCACCGTCAGGAAGGTGCCGCCGGTGGCGCGGACCGCGGTGAGGATCTGGCGGGCACGCGGCGGATGGGCGATGGCGATGCCCTCCGCGAGGGTGGGGGCCGGGAACGCCTGCGCCAGTACGTCGTCGGCGCCCGCCCGGAAGGCGAAGGCGAGCGGTGCGACGGCGGCCGCCTGTACCGCGATCAGGGCCGGACGTTCGTCGATGAGCCCGTGCCCGTACAGCTCGTCGATCGCGAGCGCGGCGCCGAGCAGCAGCGTCCCGTTGCCGACGGGGAGGACGAGCGTGCCGGGCAGCCGTCCGCCGAGGTCCTCCCAGATCTCGTACACGTACGTCTTCGTGCCGTGCAGGAAGTACGGGTTGAAGACGTGCGAGGCGTAGAAGACCCCGTCCTCGCCGGCCGCCGCGCGGGCCGCCCGCGCCGTGGCCTCCCGGTCGCCGGGCACGAGCTCGAGGTGGGCGCCGTGCGCCACGATCTGCTCCACCTTCTTCGGGGAGGTGGCAGCGGGAACGTATACGGTGCAGTCCAGTCCGGCGCGGGCGCAGTACGCCGCGAGCGCCGTGCCCGCGTTTCCACTGCTGTCGGCGATCACGCGCCGCGGCTTCAGCTGCCGTGCGAGTTCGGCGAGCATCACCGCGCCGCGGTCCTTGAACGACAGAGTCGGCATCAGGAAGTCGAGCTTGGCGGTGACGGTGTCCGTCAGCTGTACGAGCGGGGTGCGGCCCTCGCCGAGTGACACCGCCGCACGGGCGTCCGATGCGGGCAGCGGGAGGGCCTCCTCGTAACGCCAGAGCGAATTGATGCGTCCGGAAAGGGAGTTGCGCTCCACCGCGGAGGCGGTGAAGTCGAGATCCCAGGGCCCCTGGCACTGCGGACAGTGCCAGGTGAGCTCCTCGACGGGGGAACGTACGTCGCACATCGGACACAGGTATTCCGTCATGTGATCCAGGATGGCAGTTGTGTGGCACACGTGTTACGCGGCCTTCAAGGCTCTTGTGGGATTCCTATGGATCCGTCAATCTTTCGGACGGCAGCGGCACGGCAACCTCGCAGACATCCCGGCGTACCCCCGGGAAAGCGGATTGTCATGCTCCTGTCGATAACCCCCACAGCAGCGCACCACCAATGAGGAGGATCCCTCACATGTCCGTGATGCGTAATTCGCGGCGAAGACTGTCCGCCATAGGCGCCATAGCAGTCGCCGCACTCGCGCTCGGTACCGCATCCGCCCTTCCCGCCACCGCGGCCGAAGCCGCCCCGGAAGGCGTCATCCAGAACGAGGACGCGCCCGGCGCCATCGCCGGCAGCTACATCGTCACCCTCGACGAGTCGGCAGCCGACGCGAGCTCCAGGGAGGGCAAGGCCCTCGCCGCGGAGTACGGAGCGACGATCAAGAAGACGTACAACGCCGCCCTCAACGGGTACGCCGTCGAGCTCTCCGAGGCCCAGGCCAAGAAGTTCGCCGCGGACCCGGCCGTCGAGTCCGTCGTGCAGAACCGCGTCTTCACGATCTCCGGGACCCAGCCCAACCCGCCGTCCTGGGGCCTGGACCGCATCGACCAGCGGGCGCTCCCGCTGAACCAGAGCTACACCTACCCCGAGCCCGCGGGTGAGGGCGTCACCGCGTACATCATCGACACCGGTGTGCGGATCACCCACAGCGACTTCGGTGGCCGGGCCTCGTACGGCTACGACGCCATCGACAACGACAACACGGCGCAGGACGGCAACGGCCACGGCACCCACGTCGCCGCCACCGTCGCCGGAAATGCCTACGGTGTCGCGAAGAAGGCCAGGGTCGTCGGCGTCCGCGTGCTCAACAACGCCGGTTCGGGCACCACGGCGCAGGTCGTCGCGGGCATCGACTGGGTGACGCAGAACGCCGTCAAGCCGGCCGTCGCCAACATGAGCCTCGGCGGCGGGGTCGACTCCGCCCTCGACACCGCCGTGCGCAACTCCATCGCCTCCGGCGTCACCTACGCCATCGCGGCCGGCAACGACGGTGCCAACGCGGCGAACACCTCGCCCGCCCGCGTCACCGAGGCCATCACCGTCGGCTCGACCACGAGCAGCGACGCGCGCTCCAGTTTCTCCAACTACGGCAGTGTCCTGGACATCTTCGCGCCGGGCTCCTCCATCACCTCGGCCTGGAACACCAGCGACAGCGCCACGAACACCATCTCCGGTACGTCGATGGCGACCCCGCACGTCGCGGGCGCGGCCGCGCTCTACCTCGCGAACAACCGCACCGCCACCCCGGCGCAGGTCTCCTCCGCCCTGACCACGGCGGCGACCCCGAACGTGGTCGGCAGCCCCGGCACCGGATCGCCGAACCGCCTGCTGTACGTCGGCGGCGGCACGACCCCGCCGCCCGGACCGAAGTTCGAGAACACCGCGGACTTCGCGATCAACGACCACGCCACCGTGGAGTCGCCCGTCACCGTCAGCGGCGTCCCGGGCAACGCCCCGTCCGCCCTCCAGGTGCCGGTCAACATCGTGCACACGTACATCGGTGACCTCCAGGTCCAGCTCATCGCTCCGGACGGCACCGCGTACACGCTGAAGGGCTACGGCACCGGCGGCAGCGCGGACAACATCAACACCACGTACACGGTCAACGCCTCCTCGGAGGTCGCGAACGGCACGTGGAAGCTGCGGGTCAGCGACAACGCGAGCGTGGACACCGGGAAGATCGACTCCTGGGCGCTGCAGTTCTGACACCCCATGAGTCCGGCATGAGTCCGGCATGAGCCCGGCATGAGTCCGGCGCTTGACGAGCAGTGAGGGGCGGCCGCGCCGAGCGGCCGCCCCTTCCTCATGCGCCGAGCGGTTCGTCCGTCGCGGGAAGCGGGAGGGCGGGATTCGCCGCGGGGTCCCCGGCCGGTTCCGCGTCCTCCAGCGGGCTGTGCCGAGTGCCCGACCGGCACGCGGTGCGGCACCTGACGGGAGGCGGAGAGCGCCCACGGACGACCGTTCTCACCCGGGCCCTTGGTTAGGGATGCGCCACGACGGCATCGACCACCGCGTCGGGCACCTGCCGTCGCTCTCGGCACACCGGACTCCATGCCTCCGCGTACTACGGCTCCGACAGGCGCGGGAGCACGTCGACCGACGCGGCCGGACCGACCGCGAGACCCTACAGGGCCGTGGTCATTCGTCCTCCTCGTACAGCACGTGCTCCGGGTGGGGCACCGGCTCGGCGACCCAGCCCGCCGTGAGGACGAGGCGCGAGGTGCGGTGGACGGCCAGGAAGCCGAAGGGGCGGTCGAACTCGGCGTAGATGCGCCTGGTCACGTATCGCGGTGGCGGTGGCATCCCGGCGGCCGCGACGGCGAAGGTGGTCACGGAGGCCGCATCGAAACCCTCCGCGTCGAACCTCGCCATGGCCGACTGCCGGGCCGAGCCGATCGCGAGCGGCTCGGCGCTGATCCCGGGGAAGTGGCCGTACCGGTCGTCCCTGGCCGTCGACAGGCCGAAGAGCGCGGCCTGCTGCAGCAGATCGTGGCTCGCGGCGAGGCGGAACGGGCTCGTGCGGACGGACAGCGTCGGCCCGGGTGATGCGCTCCGTACCGTCCGTACCTCCAGGCCGGGACCGGCCTCGCCCGGCGGCAGCAGATCGCCGGGGACGGTCCGGTACGTGCCGTCGAGGACGCCGATCCCGGACCGGAGCACATCGCCCGGTGCCATGTCGTGGTCGCCCAGCAGAAGATGGACGTCCACGCCCGTGTCGCCGAGCACCTTGAGCACCGTCAGCGGACCGGCCGCCGTCTCCGCCACGCCGACCCGGTCGAGCAGCGAGGTCTTACGCCGGAGCGCGAGCAGGTAGCGCCCCTCCCAGGGACCCGTCTCGGGAAGCATCTCGCCCTCGTCGAAGGGCCGCAGCCACGTGAGCTTCAGTGCCTGGGCGGCTGCGAGCACGAGGGGGACGCTGTCGTCGAGGGTGAGAGGCATCGACTTGATCAGCCCGTCCGTACGCGCCGACGCCCACGCGTCCAGCGTCCTGCGGTCGGCCTCCGCGTCCCCGCTCAACACGCCCACGGTGTCTGCGGGCAGACCTGCCACCCAGCTCTCGTGCAGCGGCAGCGTCCGTCTCGCCCAGAGCCGGACGGCCGTTCGCGAACCCCGTACGTTCATGAGCGCGGACATCAACTGCCTGGCGGCCGCTGCGGCTTCCTCGGCGCGCATGCCGACGGCGTCCTCCAGCTCACCGCGGGCCGGACCGTCCGCGGCGTCCGCGAGGAAGGCGAGCAGCGGCCAGACGCCGGTGGCCGAGAACACCGTGTCGCGGTCCGGTCCTGCGGTCGCCGCCCACTGCGCGGTGAGCCGGTTCACCGCGCGTATGGAATTGGCTGCCGGTGGCATGGCACCCCCCCGCTATGATCCGCGCACTTGTTCGCATGATCGCCCCGAGGAGCACCGTACCGTGGAACCGTCGTCGCAGGGCTGGGCACCACCGGACGCCTCCGGCCCTGCGCAGCCGCAGCCCCCGGCGCCGCCGTACCCCATGCAGATGCCCACCCGGATGCCCATGGCGTACGCGCCGTACGGGATGCCTCCCCGGCCTTCCACCAACGGGTTCGCGATCGGCTCCCTCGTCACCGGCATCGTGTGCTGCCTGCCGCCGCTGGGTCTCGTCCTCGGTGTGATCGCACTCGTGCAGATCAGGAAGAAGGGCCAGGACGGGCGGGGCCTGGCGATCGCGGGCATGGTGCTCTCGGCCATCAGCACGATGCTCATGACCGTCGCGTTCGCCACGGGCGGGGTCGGCGCCGCCTGGGACGGCTTCCGCGGGGCCGCGAACGAGAGCGCGAGGTCGCGCTCCACCCTCGACCTGCGGACCGGACAGTGCTTCGACATCCCCGGCGGGACCCTCGAGGAAGACGAGGTCGCGTCCGTCGAGATCGTCCCCTGCACGGTGCCGCACGATGCCGAGGTGTCCGGCACGCACACGCTCGACATGGACGACTGGCCGGGCGAGTCGAGCATCGACGACCTCGCGGCCACCACGTGCGAGGACATCGACAACGCCTACGCGTTGGACTGGTGGGCCGTTCCGGAGAACGCAGAGACGTACTACTACATTCCGAGCAGGGGCAGTTGGTGGCTGGGGGACCGGACCATCACCTGTACGTTCGGGGCCATGGACGGCAAGCTTCACGCGTCCGTCCGCAACGACAGCACCACGCTCGGCCCGGCGCAGCTTGCCTATCTGGAGAGCGAGGAGGCGGCGGGGGAGGAGATGTTCCACGAGCCGGAGGAAGCCTTCGGCGACCGTCCGGCGGCCAACCGCCAGTGGGCCCGGCAGGTTTCGAGGCGGCTGGCCGCGCAGGCGCACGTGCTGCGCGGCGTGACCTGGCCGGGCACGGCACGCAAGGCCGCCGAATCCCGTGCGAAGGAGTTCGAAGCGGCGAGTGGGCACTGGGCGCGTGCCGCCGAGGCCGAGGACGAGAACGCCTTCTGGGAGCACCGTTTCCGGGCCGAGGAATCACTCCGGCTGACGACCGAGATGGCCGTTCGGGACGCCCTCGGTCTCACCATCGTGCCTCCGGTCTGGCTGAGCGAGGAGGCAGCGGGCGACCCGGACGACCCGGAGTCGGAGGAGCTGTGAGGTGACGGGGCCCCGTGCCGGGTGGCCGGGGCCCCGCCGATCCGATGGCCTCAGAACCGCGGCTTCGGTCCCGCGGCTTCGGTCCCGCGGCTTCAGTCCCGCGGCTTCGGTCCCGCGGCTTCAGACCTGCGGCTTCAGACCTGCGTCTTCGGTCCCGCGGCTTCGGTCCCGCGGCTTCAGACCTGCGGCTTCAGACCTGCGGCTTCGGTCCCGCGGCTTCAGACCTGCGGCTTCAGACCTGCGTCTTCGGTCCCGCAGCTTCGGTCCCGCGGCTTCAGCCCCGCCGCCTCAGGCCCGTGTCGATCGCCGTGATCAGCTCGCCGTCCGGAGTGTCCCCGTCCAGCGACCAGACCATCGCGCCGCCGAGCCCGCGGTCACGGATGTACGCCGTCTTCGTACGCAGCACCTGCGGGTCGTCGTACGTCCACAGCGTCGTCCCGTCGAAGAGCCACGCGTGGCCTCCCCGGCGGTCGCGGTGGACCGTGTACGTGCCCGATTCGGCCAGCTTCTTGAGGGCCTTGTAGTCCTCGTAGCCCGCCGCCCAGGTGGCGGGCGCCGGGCCGCTCGCCGGCTGCCCGAGACCGTCCCCGCCGCCGGTGACACCCGTCCAGCCCTGGCCGTAGAACGGCATGCCCATCACCAGTTTGCGGGCGGGCGCGCCGCGGCGCAGCCAGTCGCGTACGGTCTGGTCGACGCTGAAGTCGTCGCGCGCCGCGAACAGTGCGGACTGCTGGGCCGTCGTCTTCTCGCCGGAGACATGGAAGTCGTAGCCCTGGAGGTTCACGAAGTCCAGGTCCCGCATGATCTTGCGGACCTCGAAACCGGCGTCGATCTTCGCAGGGGCGGTCGGGACGAACGCCGTCAGTTCGTACTGCCTGGGCTTCTTCAGCGACCGGCCGTACGCGTCGAGCTGGGTGCGGAACTCCCGTACGAGCGCCGTGAAGTTCTGCTTGTCCTCGGGGCGGAAGACCGTGTCCGTGTCGCCCGCCGAGCCCGGCCACTCCCAGTCGAGGTCGATGCCGTCGAAGAGGCCGGCCGCCGCTCCGGCTCCGCCGCGGGCGCCGTCGACGGGGAGGTTGCCCTTGATGTGGAGGTCGAGGCAGGAGGCGACGAACGCCTTGCGGGAAGCGGGAGTTCGGGCCGCGTCCGAGAAGTGCGTCGACCAGCTCCAGCCGCCGAGGGAGATGAGCACCTTGAGTCCGGGGTGCTTGGCCTTGAGCTCGCGCAGCTGGTTGAAGTTGCCCGCGAGCGGCTGCTCGGCGGTGTCGGCGACGCCGTCGACCGAGCCGGCGGCGTCCAGCGGACGGACGTAGTCCGCCCAGGCGTCGGCCTCGCCGGGGACGTTGCCCGTGAAGCACTTGCCGTCCGGACCGACGTTTCCGAAGGCGTAGTTGATGTGGGTGAGCTTGGCCGCGGTGCCAGTGGTGTCCAGGTCCTTGACCTGGAAGTTCCGCCCGTAGACGCCCCATTGGGTGAAGTAGCCGACGCGCTTGTACGCGGGCTTGGGCGTGGGGTGGTGCGTGGAGTGGCTGTTCCCGTCCGCGTGGTTGCCGCCCCCGCGGCCGCCGTCCGCCGATGCGGACGGCGCGAGCGCGGCGAGGAGGGAGAGCGATGCGGCGGCGATGGTCAGCCGGGCAAGGGTTCTTCGGCGCATGAGGCTCATTCCTGTGCGTGTGCCGGAGCGTTTCCATGAGCGGTGCTTGCTGCTGCCGTGCGCGGTACGGACAGGAAGGTATTGGTCTGGACCATTTGCGGTCAAGGATTCGGGACAAGCGATCAGGAATTCGGCGGACATTCGCCCGAGAGGGGCGCCATACCTGCGGTAAGTCCCCGCGTAAAGAGCGGTAATCACTTCGAGTGAAACTCTGGCCCATGCTTGCGGAGGCAACCGACGGTTGCCACGCTGTAGCTGTCTGTCAACCTGTTGGGAGTGGCCAGTGACATTCGGTGAGCAGCCCGCCTATCTGCGTGTTGCGAGCGATCTCCGCCGGAAGATCGTCAGCGGCTCGCTGCCGCCGCACACCCGACTCCCCTCGCAGGCCCGTATCCGCGAGGAGTACGGGGTGTCGGACACCGTCGCCCTGGAGGCACGCAAGGTGCTGATGGCCGAGGGCCTGGTCGAGGGCCGCTCCGGGTCCGGTACGTATGTCCGCGAGCGGCCCGTGCCCCGCCGGATCGCGCGCTCCGGGTACCAGTCGGCGTCCGGCGCCAATCCCTTCCGGCAGGAGCAGGCGGCGGAGGGCGCCCGGGGCACATGGGAGTCCGGCAGCGAGCAGGTGGAGGCGAGCGCCGCGATCGCCGCACGGCTGGGCATCGGCGCAGGCGAGCGGGTGATGCGCACGCGGTACGTCTTCAGGGACGCGGGCGAGGCGATGATGCTGTCGACCTCGTGGGAGCCGCTCTCGATCACGGGGCGCACGCCCGTGATGCTGCCCGAGGAGGGCCCGCTGGGCGGTTGCGGGGTCGTCGAGCGGATGGGTGCGATCGACGTCGTCGTGGACAACGTGGCGGAGGAGGTCGGCGCGCGGCCGGGGCTGGCGGAGGAGCTCCTGACGCTCGGCGGTGTCCCGGGCCATGTGGTCATGGTCATCCAGCGGACGTACTACGCGTCGGGGCGGGCGGTCGAGACGGCCGACGTCGTCGTCCCGGCCGATCGCTACCGGATCGCCTACCACCTGCCGGTGCGCTGACCGCCTGCCGGCGAGGCGGCCGCCTGTCGGTGCGGTGACCGCCTGCCGGTGCGATGGTGGCCTGTGACCGCGGCGGCAGGGTGGTGTGGGCGCCGCGACCACGGCGCCGCGACCACGGCAGCGTGACCGAGGTGCCCTCGGTGGCGATGGTCACGACGGCGACTGCCGTGGCCGCCGGGGCTTCCGGTGCGCCACCGGGCGCGGTGACCGCTGGGCGAACACGCTGTTCGTGGGGCGTGATCACGCGTTGACGCGGCCCCCGCTCCCGCAACGAACGGGCAATTGCCCGCAGCGCCGTGTTGTCATGCCCAGCTCCTACTTTGCTCGTCCGTACCCGCAATCCGGTCGGACGACACCAGGCCGTCGGGCTGCCCCTGGAGATCGGCTATCCGGTCACGACGCTGATCGTCATCCCGATCGTCTTCAAGGGAGTGGGCCCGCTGGCCAAGGTCCAGGCGTGGACCCAGCCGATCTGGATCGTCGGGATGATCCTGCCGTTCGTGGTGCTCGCCTTGGAAGCCCCGGACACATGGGGCGCGTTCGCGTCCTTCGGTGGTACGGAGGGCGCCGGCTCGGGCTTCTCGTGGATCGGCTTCGGGCTCGGCACGGGCGTCGCCCTGTCGCTGGTCGCCCAGATCGGTGAACAGGCCGCGACTACCTCCGCTTCATGCCGGCCAAGACGGACCAGAACAGGCGCCGTTGGAATCTCGCGGTGCTCGCCGCCGGGCCCGGCTGGGTCGTCATCGGCGCGGCCAAGCAGCTCGGCGGCGCCTTCCTCGCCTTCGTCGCGCTGGAGGCGGTGGGCACGACGCACGCCCTGGAGCCGATCGCACCTCAGATCGAGGCGCTCAAGCCCTGGCTCGGCTCGGTGGCCCTGCCCGCGGCCGCGCTCTTCGTGATCGTCTCCCAGATCAAGATCAATGTGACCAACGCCTACAGCGGCTCGCTCTCCTGGTCCAACTTCTTCTCCCGCATCACCCACAAGCACCCCGGCCGCGTCTGATACATCTTCCTCAACCTCGCCATCGCGCTGACGCTGATGGAGATGAACATGTTCGCGGCGCTCGGGAAGCTGCTGGGCTTCTGCTCGAACGTCGGCATCGCCTGGATCGCCGCCGTGGCCGCCGACCTCGTCATCAACAAGCGGATCGGGCTCAGCCCGCCGTACATCGACTTCAAGCGGGCCCATCTCCACGCCGTCAATCCGGCAGGCTTCGGCGCGATGGTCATCGCCTCGACCGTCTCCGTCGTCGCCTTCTTCGGGGTCTTCGGGCGGTACGCCGAGGCGTTCTCCACCTTCATCGCCGCCGGACTCGCGCTGGTCCTCTGCCCGTTGATCGCCTGGGCGACGAACGGCAGGTACTACCTGGCCCGCCCGAATCCGGTATGGGCGTACCCCCAGGCCGAAGGCCCTGGGGGAGGGCCGGACGTCGAGATCGAGGACATCACCGCCGCGCACACCTGCGCGGTCTGCGAGACGGCCTACGAGCTCCCCGACATCGCCGACTGCCCCGTCCGGTCGGGACCGATCTGCTCGCTGTGCTGCTCGCTGGACGCCGGGTGCGGCGACGTCTGCTGCAAGGAGCCCGCGGCCACGGGGCCGGTGCTGATGCCGCTGCCGATCGTGCGTACGGGCTGAGGCAAGGCACCGACGGCACCCGTCGGTTGCCCATCAGGGGGCGCACGCGGCCGCGTGCGCCCCCTGCGGCGTCCGGCCGTTGGCCGGATCCGTCTCTCTTCGTGAAAACACGTATCCGCTGAGTAAAGGTCAGGCGTAAGCTCAGGCATATGCGTAGTGCGGTTTCCTGGGGACGGTCGGAGTTATGCAGGCCGGCGGCGGAAGGGGTGCGATGAACGACAGCGGCGCGGTGCTTCCCTGGCTGGTCATACGTCAGGACGACAACGGCAACCGCTATCGCGTCGGCCGGTACGCCACGGAGGACGAGGCGCAGAAGATCGCCGACCGTCTCGACGCCCGCGGCCACAAGCAGCTCTACTGGGTGGAGCGCGTCGGGCAGGCGGCTTCCTAGGGGCGCAGCGGCACGCGCGAGGCTCCCGCCGCAGGGTCGCCGCGATGCGGGTTACGCTCCGGCGCATGACAGATCGTGTGGCCGCCCGGGTCGTGGTGGCCGGAGCCCTGTACGACCGGGGACGCCTGCTCGCCGCCCGCCGGAGCGCCCCGCCCGCACTGGCCGGCCGCTGGGAGCTGCCCGGTGGCAAGCTGGAGCCCGGCGAGACCCCTGAGCAGGCCCTCGTGCGCGAGCTGCGGGAGGAGCTGGGCGTCGAGGCGGAGCCGGTCGAGCGGGTGCCCGGCGAGTGGCCGCTGGGTCCGGGCTATGTGCTCCAGGTCTGGACGGCCCGGCTGCTCTCGGGCGAACCGCACCCACTGGAGGACCACGACGAGCTGCGCTGGCTGGCCCCCGACGACCTCGACGCCGTGGACTGGCTGCCCCAGGACCGCCCCGCGGTCGTGGCAGCGGTACGCCGGCTTCCCTCGGGCCCGCCGTCGCGGTCGTCGGACTCCGCGGACCCGTCGGACTCCGCGGACCCGTCGGACTCCACTGATGCGTCGGACTCCGCAGACCCGTCGGGCGGCTCCGCGGATGCGTCGGGCACCGCGGGCGGCGCGCGCGACTGAGCCCGTACGCCGTTCGTGCCACCGCGCGCCACTATCGGAGATAGGCCGCCCCGAATATCGGGTATGTGCTGATTAACCCTCTGAAAATGGACGTGGTCAGCGGTCGTGGCTGATCTTGGGAAGTGGTCGGCGTGATCGACACCGAAGGCGATGTCGCCGAGTGGACCTTCCCTGCCGAGCCCGATGTCGCACGCACCGCACGTCACGCTGTCCGCGAGGCTCTGCGCGCCTGGGATCTGGATGCCGTGATCGGCGATGTGGCCGTGCTCCTGGTCAGTGAGCTCGTGACCAATTCTCTTCGGTACACCTCCGGCCCGATCGGCGTCCGTCTCGTCCGGCTGAACCCCGACGGCATGACCCCGCCGGCCCTCCGCGCCCTTCTTGTGGAAGTCTCCGATCCGCTTCCGGATCCACCCCTGGAACGCCCCGCCGGCCCCGATGACGAGGGTGGACGCGGGCTCCAGCTCGTGGCCTGCGCGGCCAGGCGGTGGGGTACACGGCGTGGCAGAGCGGGCAAGACCGTGTGGTTCGAGCTGCCGTTCCCGGGTTAGAAGTGTGAAGGGACGACGATCACCGTCTCGGCTCAAAATGAACGAGACCGCTCTGTGATCGTGAACGCCGTGTCGCCAGAGGCCGTAGTGCTGAATACTGCGGGCATGGCCGGTCCGGTGCGGTGAGCTGGAGGGGACGGTCGCGTGAGCGAGATACCTGAGACGGCGAGCGGCGTGGTGTGGCAGAGCAGTCCGCCCGGCTCGATATACGACTACATCAAAGTCGCGTCCTTCTCGATCGGGCCCAACGGGCTGGTCGACCAGTGGAGCCGGCGCGCCGCCGAGCAGTTCGGCATCGAGTCCGCCGAGGTCAGGGGGAAGGACCCGGTCGAGGTCTTCATGCCCGCCGAGCTCCGCGACCGGGGGCACCGCAAGATCGCCGAGATACTCGACGGCAAGGAGTGGACCGGCCTCGTCCCCTTCCGTATGCCCGGTGAGGGCGGGGCGCACGGGCTCGCCGAGGTCTATGTCATGCCGAGCGAGACGGCGCACGGCGAGCGGGCCGCGATCTGCATCGTCGTCGACGTCCGCGCCCTCCGCGGCATAGAGACCGATCTTGCTTCTTCGCAGGCCATTTTCGGCCAATCTCCTTTTGGGTTCCTTCTGTTCGGCCCCGACCTCACCGTCGTACGTGCCAATCAACGCTTCGCGACCGTCTTCGGCGGTGCGGCTGCGGACCATCGCGGCCGCACCGTCTTCGACTACCTCTCCCGGCCCGAGGCCGAGCGGATGACCGCGGCGCTCCGTCGGGTCCTGGAGACCGGTGAGGCCGTGACCGATCTGCAGATCGTCGGCACCACCCCGGGCAGCACCGAACGCCGCCACTGGTCCATCAACCTCTACCGCGTGCACAGCGGGACGGGCCGCCCCACCGGCGTCGCCGGGCTCGGCACCGACGTCACCCGCCGCCAGATCGCCGCCCGCGAGGCCGCCAGTGCCCGCCGCAACCTGGCCATCCTCAACGAGGCCAGCGCCAGGATCGGCAACTCCCTCGACCTGGAGACCACCGCCCGCGAGCTTCTCGACGTCGCCGTACCCGGCTTCTGCGACCTCGCATCCGTCGACCTCTACCAGGGGCTCCTCACCGGGGACGAGGCCCCGCCCGGCCACTGGGGCTCCGCCCACCCGGAGGGCTTCGGCGGCAGCAGCGCCGAGCTGCGCCGGGTCGCCTACGCCAGTGCCGTCTCCGACGCCCTCCTTGCCGACGGCTCCGGCGGCTCCGGCGTGCCACGCCAGTCCGGGTCCCGTGAGGCGGGTGGGTCCGGCGGCTCCGGCGCGGGATCGCCCGCCTCGCCCCGGGTCGGCGCAGTCCACCGCTACGCGTTCAACTCGGCCTGCGCCCTCGCCCTCCGCACCGCCCGTGTCCAGACCATCCCGGGCGAGGAAGGCAGCCTCGTCCAGTCCACCCTCGCCGTGCCGATGGTCGCGCACGACGCGGTCGTCGGGCTCGTACAGTTCTCCCGGGCGAAGGGCAGCGAGCCCTTCGGGGAACGGGACCGGGCCCTCGCGGTCGAGCTGGCCGCCCGCGCCGCGGTCTGTATCGACAACGCCCGCCTCTACCGCCGCGAGCACGAGCGGGCCCTGATCCTCCAGCGCAGCCTCCTGCCGCCCGGCGACCCCGAGGCCGCCGGCCTCGACATCGCCTGCCGCTATCTCCCGGGCAACACGGCCACCGAGGTCGGCGGCGACTGGTTCGACGTCATCGAACTCCCCGGCCACCGCACCGCACTCGTCGTCGGCGACGTCATGGGCCGCGGACTGCGCGCCGCCGTCGCCATGGGCGAACTGCGCACCGCCGTACGGACCTTGGCGCTGCTCGACCTGGAGCCCGCCGAAGTGCTCTCCGCACTCGACGAGATCGCCCGAGGACTCGGCAGCCCCAGCGGCGCCCAGCAGGCGTCCCGCGTCGCCCACAAGTCCCGCGGCCCCGAGCTCGCCGAGGTCTATCTGGCGACCTGCGTCTACGCCGTCTACGACCCGGTGACCAGACGCTGCACCTTCGCCAACGCCGGCCATCTGCCGCCCGTCCTGGTGGAACCCGGAGAAGAGGCGCTGCTGCTCGACGTGCCGCCGGGGATGCCGCTCGGCGTCGGCGGCGAGCCCTTCGAGGAGGTCCAGGTCGAACTCCCGGAGGGCGCTCTGCTCGCGCTCTACACGGACGGGCTCGTCGAGTCCCGGGACCATCCCCTCGACGAGGGCCTCACCGCCTTCCGCCGTGCGCTCACCGAGTCGGACCTCCCGCTCGAGGACGTCTGCGACCACGTGCTCGGCACCCTCGACACCCGGCACGGCGAGGACGACATCGCCCTGCTGATGGCCCGGATCCAGGGAATGCCGACCGAGTCCGTGGGCGACTGGCGGCTGCCCCGCGAACCCCGCTCGGTGGGCCGCGCCCGGGAGCTTGCCAGGGCCCAGCTGGTCGCCTGGGAGCTCGAACCGCTCGTGGACACGGTCGAGTTGCTCGTCAGCGAACTCGTCACCAACGCCCTGCGTTACGGCGAGGGCGAGATCCGCCTGCGGCTGCTGCGCGACCGCACCCTCGTCTGCGAGGTCTGGGACGCCGGCCTCGTGCAGCCACGGCGACGGCGCGCCCGGGACACCGACGAGGGCGGCCGCGGACTGCAGCTCGTCGGACTGCTCAGCGCCGCCTGGGGCTCGCGCCGCACCCCGCGGGGCAAGACCGTGTGGTTCGAACTCGCCCTGCCGGACGGCGACTCGACGTCCGAGCCGAGCGTGGAGCAACTGCTCAGCATGTTCTGACCCGGGTCCCGTCCCGGATCGCGAGCGTGGCCTGGCCGGCGGCGGGGAGCAAGGACGAGTCCCGTGCGTGGCCGCCACCCTCCGCGGGGCGCGGCCGCCCCGGAGCACTGCACCGTGCCGGGGGGTCGCGCCGGGTGCCGGGCCGCCGCAGCGGACCGCCGTCGGGCGGCCTTGCGGGCCGGTGGCCCGCGGCCGGGCCGGCCGTGGACCGTCGCCGGGGCGGCCCGCCGCTACGCGGCCTTGAGGGCCGCCAGCCGGGCCTCGATCTCCGCGCTGTCGCCGAGGGCGTCCAACTGCTCGAACTGGGCGTCCAGCGAGGAGGAGGCGAGCTCCTCCTTGCCCATGGCCCTCGCCTCCTCGCGGCGGACCTTGTCCTCGAAGCGATTCAGCTCGCTCGTCGGGTCCAGCACGTCGATGCTCTTGACGGCGTCCATCATCTGGTTCTGCGCCTGGGCGGTCCTGGCCCGGGCCACCAGCTCGTCCCGCTTCGCCTGGAGCTCGCCGAGCTTGGTCTTCATCTGGTCGAGGCCGGACCTGAGCTTGTCCACGACCTGGGTCTGGGCCGCGATCGTCGGCTCGGCCGTCTTCGCCTCCCGTTCGGACTGCAGCTGCCGCTGCAGCGCCACCTTCGCGAGGTTGTCGAACGTGTCGGCGTCCGCGCTCCGCCCCGACGCCCTCAGCTCGTCGGCCTTCCTGCTCGCCGCCAGCGCCTTGCCGCCCCACTCCTTGGCCGCCTCCACGTCCTCCCGGTGGTCCTGCTCCAGCAGGCGCAGATTGCCGATGGTGCCGGCGACGGCCTGCTCGGCCTCCGCGATGTTGTTCGTGTAGTCCCGGATCAGCTGGTCGAGCATCTTCTGCGGGTCCTCGGCCTGGTCCAGGAGCGCGTTGATGTTGGCCTTCGCCAGCTGGGCGACACGGCCGATGATGGTCTGCTTCGTCATGGCGCTTCTCCTTGTACGGAACACGAGTCGGTGGGAGCCGGAGCCGGAATCGGAGCCGGAGCCGGAGCCGGAGCTGGATGAGAAGGAGGAACAGGACCGCGTCAGAACCGGCCGCCGCCGCCCAGCCGGCCGCGTGTGCCGCCGCCGCCGAAACTGCCCGGACCGCCGCCGAAACCTCCACCCCCCGGACCTCCGCCAAAGCCGCCGCCCCCTCTGTGTCCGCCCCCGCCGCCGAACAGGCCGCCCAGGATGATTCCGCCGAGCACGGCACCGCCGAGCCCGCCTCCACCTCCTTGTACACCGCCCGACCCGAACGGGTTCCCGTACGACCGGACGTCCTGTTCGGCGAAGCTCTGCGCCTGCCGGGCGAGGGCGTCCGCCTGCTGCGCCTCGACCAGCGCGCCCGATGCTTCCTCCACCCCCGCGAGTTCCCGCGACCGCTCCAGCCGCCGCTGCGCCTCCGCGAGCCGGGTGCGGGCGTGGGCCCCGACCGCCCCGCGGTGTGTCGTGATGAAGTCCGCGGCCGCCCCGATCGTCGAACGGGCGGTCAGCGTCGCCTGGTCCAGCAGCGCGCGGGCCCGCCGCGCGCCCGACTCGCGCTCCCGCGCCCCCGCCAGGGCCTCGTCCAGCGCGGCGTCCGCCTCCTCGACCCGGCGCAGCGCGTCGATCGGGTCGTACGGTCCGGCGTCGGTCTCCCGCCGCACCTCGGCGACCACCGTCTCCGCCCGGGCGATCCGGCCCTGCAGATCGGCCGTGGACACCCCCGGCGGCGTGCCCTTCAGCAGCCCGCGGGCGTCGGCCAGGTCCGCCTCCGTCTCGGTGAGCGCCCCCGGAAGCTTTCCGGCCGCTTCCGCCAGCTCCTGGGCGCGCCGGTCGACGGCGTCGATGAGCCGCTCGGCCTGGTGGACCGCGCCTTCCGCGGCGCGGATGTGGACGGCGGCCGTGGCGTTGTCGCCGCCGTCGGCGGACTGCCGTGCCTGGCCGAGCGTGGTCGAGGCGAACAGCAGCCGGTCCTCCGCCTGCTCGACGTCACTCACGACGGGCGCGGCGGCCGACTCGGCGTACCGCGCGCGCATGACGGTCAGCGTGGCCTCGGCCGTGGCGACCCGTCCGCTCAGCTCCCGGTACGCGGACTCGGCCGTGGCCAGGGCCTGCGGCGCGTTCTGCTCGAGGGCGCGCAGCCGGTCGAAGTCCTCCGACTCCGCGTCCAGCCGCCGATTGGCCTCCGCGCAGCGGGTGATGATCTCGTCCAGCATCTGCCGCCGGGTCGCGTCGTTCTCCGGATAGGCGTCGTCGAGCGCCTGCCGCAACCGGAACGCCGCGGTCAGCTCGTCGTGGGCGTACGCCACCGCCTCGGTGAAGGGCTTCGCGGCCCCCTCGCCGAACTGCGCCGTGGCGAAGCCGAGTTCCTCCTGGCTCGTACGGAGCGCGTCATCCGTGTCCACAAGGGCCCGCTCGGCCTGCGCGTCCAGCTCGTGCAGAGGTGTCGGCGGATGCGGCGTCGACGGTTCCTCCGGCCGTCCCCACCCCTGCCCGCCCCGCGGGGTGGTGCGGTCCGCGGCCTGGCGCTTGCGCCTGCTGTACGCGTACACGGCGAGGGCACCCGCACCGCCGAGCACGGCCACCGGCACGATCAGATCCGTGGCGGAGGCGCCGTCCCCGCCGCCCGGATCGGGCGCCCCGGGCGTGATCGCCGGCGTGGGCACGGGCCGGCCCGAGAGCACCGCGTCGTAGCCGTCGGCGGCCCCGATCGCGGCCCCGGCCCAGTCGTTCTGCCGGAGCGGCGGCTCGATCGCGGTCTGCGCGACCTCGCTGAACTGCGTCCGGGTGATGCGCGAGTCCGGATCGGCGGAGTACGCGTACTGCCGGTCGCGCGTGGCGACGGTGAGCAGGACGTCGTTCTGGCCGAGCCCGTTCTTCGTGGCGGTCGCGTCGGCCCAGCTCTGCGCCGAGCGCCCGGAGAAGTCCTGCACGTACACGACGAACAGCTGGATCCGCTGGTCGTCGTAGAGGCGGTCGAGCGCCTGCGCCACCTGGCCCTCCCGGTCGCCGAGCGCGTCGACGGGGTCGGTGATCTGGCCCTCGCGGGAGAGCTGCACCGGATCCTCGGCGTGGGCGCCCTGACCGGCGGGCACGAGGAGCCACCACGCCGCCACCAGCACGGCGAGCAGGACCCGGGCGGCTATTCGTGTCACGTTTGGGAGATTATGTCCGCCGTTTGCTCCCCGCGACCGGACGGCCCCGGACCAGCAGAAAATCGAGGGCCCGCCCGGCGCCTCGTCCCTAGCCTGGTGGGCATGGGTGAGGGGATGCAGCACACATGGACCGGAGTGCGCGAGCGGGTGGCCGCGCTGCGAGAGCACGGAGGAGCGAGCGGGGTCTTCGGCGCCCGGGGCCACGGCTTCGAACTCCAGCCGCCGATGAGCGAGCGGGACGTACGCGCGCTCGAGGCCGCGCTGGGCACAGAGCTCCCGGCCGAGTACCGCAGCTTCCTGCTCACGGTGGGCGCGGGCGGTGCCGGGCCCGACTACGGACTGGCCACACCCCTGCGCGGGGAGGGTGGTTGGGCCTGGCGGGGCGTCGGACTCGCGTACGAGGGGATCACCACGGCCGTCTCCGACGCGGGCCTGCCCTTCGCCCCGGACGAGGTGCAACGACTGCTGGACGCCCACGAGGGCGAGGAGCCGGAGCCGGACGACTGTCCGGACGAGGAGGAGTTCCAGCGGGCCTGCCGGGCTTGGGACGACCGCGGGGACGAGCTGTACGACGCCCAGACCGCAGGCGCGGTCTTCATCACCGAGCAGGGGTGCGGCTACAACTCGCTGCTGGTCGTCACCGGGGAGCACCGCGGCACGATCTGGGACGACCTGCGGGCCTGCGACGCCGGAATCGTGCCGAAGGGCTGGAGCTTCGCCGCCTGGTACCTGGCCTGGCTGGCCCGCGCCGAGGCCGCCGCGTACGGGGCGTGACCGCCGGCTCCGCCCCGGACCCGGCAGGCGGCGGGCCGATCCCGTCCGTGCGTGGCGTGTGATCGCCATCATCACGGAATGCGGTCGTCACTGTCGGTGACGGTGCCTACGGTGGGAGACCATACGGCACTGCTGACAGGGGGATCCTGTGAACGTACGACCGCGCCACCAGACGCACCGCGTCACGGACAGCAACCTGCGCCAGGGCCCTGGCCGGCGTTCATGCCCAGGCCCTGGCCCGGGTTCACATCCGGACGCCGCCCCGGGTTCATGCCAAGGTCCGGCGTCGGCGCCGCCCGGGCCCGGTCCGGGAGTCCTGTTACCGGACCCGGACCGGCCCCGGGCCGGCGGCCGTCTACGCGCCGGAGTCCCGCCGCCGGATCTTGCTCCCCAGCCACACCAGCGGGTCGTACTTACGGTCCACCGCCCGCTCCTTCAGCGGGATCAGCGCGTTGTCCGTGATCTTGATCTGTTCCGGGCACACCTCGGTGCAGCACTTGGTGATGTTGCAGTAGCCCAGGCCGTGCTCGTCCTGGGCCGTGCGCTTGCGGTCCAGTCCGGTCTCGGCGGCCGCGTCCAGGGGGTGCATGTCCAGTTCGGCGACGCGCATCAGGAAGCGAGGGCCGGCGAAGGCCGCCTTGTTCTCCTCGTGGTCGCGCACCACATGACAGGTGTCCTGGCACAGGAAGCACTCGATGCACTTGCGGAACTCCTGGGAGCGGTCCACATCGACCTGCTGCATCCGGTACTCGCCGGCGGCGAGCCCGGGAGGCGGGACGAACGACGGCACCTCACGTGCCTTCTCGTAGTTGAAGGCGACGTCCGTGACCAGATCGCGCACCACCGGGAAGGCCCGCAGCGGGGTCACCGTGATGGTCTCGGCCCGGTCGAAGACCGACATCCGGGTCATGCACAGCAGCCGCGGCCGGCCGTTGATCTCCGCGCTGCACGAGCCGCACTTGCCCGCCTTGCAGTTCCAGCGCACCGCCAGATCCGGGGCCTGGGTGGCCTGCAGCCGGTGGATGATGTCGAGGACGACCTCGCCGTCGTGGACCTCGACCGTGAAGTCCCTGAGGCCGCCGCCCTCCTGGTCGCCCCGCCAGACCCTGAACCGAGCGTCGTACGTGCTCATTCGTACAGCTCCTCTTCGGCGAGGTACTTGACCAGCTCCTCCTTCTCGAAGAGAGCGAGCAGGTCGGGGCGGATGGGCTCGGTGGTCCTGCGTACGAGTTCGATCTGGCCGCGCGCCGGGTCGGTGGCGGCCAGGCCGCCCGTCGGGTCCGAGAGCCGGCACAGCAGATTGATCCGGCGCCACTCGCGGTCCATCCCGGGGCAGTCCTCGCGCGTGTGGCCGCCGCGGCTCTCGGTGCGCTCCACGGCGGAGCGGGCGATGCACTCGCTGACCAGCAGCATGTTCCGCAGGTCCAGGGAGAGATGCCAGCCCGGGTTGAACTGCCGGTGGCCCTCGACTCCGGCGCGCCGTGCGCGCACCCGGAGCTCGGACAGTTTCTTCAGGGCCTGCATCATCTCGGTCTCGCGCCGGATGATGCCGACCAGGTCGTTCATGGTCTGCTGGAGTTCCTGGTGCAGGGTGTACGGATTCTCCGGGGCCGTGCCCGGCTCCGGACCCTCCGCGCTGAACGGACGCAGCGCCTCCGCCGCGGCCGCGTCGATCTGGGCGTCGTCCACGAGCGGCCGCGCCGCCCCGGCGGCCCCGG
Organism: Streptomyces sp. NPDC001970; assembly: GCF_053594115.1. Lineage (NCBI taxonomy): Bacteria > Bacillati > Actinomycetota > Actinomycetes > Kitasatosporales > Streptomycetaceae > Streptomyces > Streptomyces sp. NPDC001970. Next base: position 89,032 of record NZ_JBSFDW010000012.1, read on the forward strand.
CCGCGTACTCCGCCGCGTGCCACCCCGCCCGCCGTCCGAAGACGAGCAGGTCGGAGAGGGAGTTGCCGCCGAGCCGGTTGGAGCCGTGCATACCGCCCGCGACCTCGCCCGCCGCGTAGAGCCCGGGGACGCCGACCGTGGCGGCGGAGTCCGAGTCGACCGCGATGCCGCCCATCACGTAATGGCAGGTCGGCCCGACCTCCATGGCCTCGGCGGTGATGTCCACGTCCGCCAGCTCCTTGAACTGGTGGTACATGGACGGCAGCCGGCGCCGGATGACCTCCGCCGGCATCCGGGTCGACACATCGAGGAACACGCCGCCGTGCGGGGACCCTCGGCCCGCCTTCACCTCGGCGTTGATCGCGCGGGCGACCTCGTCACGGGGGAGCAGCTCGGGCGGGCGCCGGTTGTTGTCCGGGTCTTCGTACCAGCGGTCGCCCTCCTCTTCCGACTCCGCGTACTTCTCCTTGAAGACGTCCGGGACGTAGTCGAACATGAACCGCTTGCCGTCGCTGTTGCGCAGCACCCCTCCGTCGCCACGCACCGACTCGGTGACCAGGATCCCCTTCACCGACGGAGGCCAGACCATCCCGGTCGGATGGAACTGCACGAACTCCATGTTCAGCAGCGGGGCCCCGGCGAGCAGCGCCAGCGCGTGCCCGTCGCCCGTGTACTCCCAGGAGTTCGACGTCACCTTGAAGGACTTGCCGATGCCGCCGGTGGCCAGGACGACCGCCGGGGCCTCCAGGACGAAGAAGCGGCCGGACTCGCGCTCGTAGCAGAACGCACCGGAGACCCGGCCCGCGGCGGAGCCGCTGTCGGATGCAGTCTCCTTGAGCACGCGCGTCACCGTGCACTCCTGGAAGACCTTCAGCCGCGCCTCGTAGTCCCCGAACTCGGCCTTGTCCTCCTGCTGCAGCGAGACGATCTTCTGCTGGAGCGTCCGGATCAGCTCCAGGCCCGTCCGGTCGCCGACGTGCGCGAGCCGCGGGTATTCATGGCCGCCGAAGTTGCGCTGGGAGATCTTCCCGTCCTTCGTACGGTCGAAGAGCGCTCCCCAGGTCTCCAGCTCCCACACCCGCTCCGGGGCCTCCTGCGCGTGCAGCTCGGCCATCCGCCACTGGTTGAGGAACTTCCCGCCGCGCATGGTGTCGCGGAAGTGGACCTGCCAGTTGTCGTGGGCGTTCACATTGGCCATGGAGGCGGCGATCCCGCCCTCCGCCATGACCGTGTGCGCCTTGCCGAAGAGGGACTTGCAGATCACGGCGGTACGGGCGCCCCGCTCGCGCGCCTCGATGGCGGCCCGCAGCCCCGCGCCGCCCGCGCCCACCACGACGACGTCCCACTCCTGCCGTTCCAGTTCGGTCATCAGATGGCACCTTCCTCAGAAGAAGCGCGGATCGGCGAAGGCACCGGTGGCCAGCAGGTACACGTAGAAGTCGGCGAGCGCGACGCTGATCAGCGACGCCCAGGCGAGCAGCATGTGACGCTCGTTGAGTCTGCTGACCCAGCCCCACAGCCGGTAGCGCACCGGGTGCTTGGAGAAGTGCTTCAGCCGGCCGCCCATGATGTGCCGGCAGGAGTGGCACGACAGGGTGTACGCCCAGATCAGCACGATGTTGACGAGGAAGACCAGGGTGCCGAGCCCCATGTGCCCCCACGCGTAGTGCTCGTCGCGGAAGGCGAGCACGGTGTCGTAGGTGAGGATGCCCGCGACCGGCAGTGCCGCGTAGAAGAAGTAGCGGTGGATGTTCTGCAGGATCAGCGGGAAGCGGGTCTCGCCCGTGTAGGCGCTGTGGGGCTCGGCGACCGCGCAGGCCGGGGGCGACGCCCAGAACCCCCGGTAGTAGGCCTTGCGGTAGTAGTAGCAGGTCAGCCGGAAGCCGAGCGGGAAGATCAGGATCAGCAGGGCGGGGGAGAGCCCCCACCAGCTTCCGAAGATCTCCCAGTTGGGGCCGCCCTTCATCGGCGTGCAGTTCTCCGCGAGACAGGGCGAGTAGAAGGGCGAGACGTACGGTGCGGCGTAGTAGTCGCTGTTCGCGAAGGCCCGCCAGGTCGAGTAGACGATGAAGGCGAGCAGCCCGGCGGCGGTCGCGGCGGGCGCCAGCCACCAGCGGTCCGTCCTGAGGTGGCGGGGGGCGATGGCGGCGCGCGAGGCGCCGTGCACGCCTGTGTCGGTGTGGGGTTCGGTGCCTGTGGCCAACGAGGTCTCCTAGGGCGCGTGCCGGTCGCGCGCACCCAGGCCCTCGTCGTCCGCATCCGTCCACAGCGAGCTGTCGTACGGAGTGTCGGGAATGGTGACCAGGTCTTCGGGGCGGCCGACCGGCCGGGCACGGGTGGCGTCCTCCCGCGTTTGCGCGAGGTTCCGCTCCAGCCGCTCGACCGTACGGGCCAGGTCGTCCAGGCGTCGCTTGACGTCCGTCAACTCGTCCTGCATGGACATGTGTTGCCCTCACTTCCGCGGTCGCGGGTGGCATGCGGGTGTCTGGGGGTGCTCCCCAGAGGGCTCTTGTGTGCGCCTGCGAGTGTTGCGCGTCACATCCCTTGTTGTGAAGGCGTGTGCACCGATTCCCGCGCGCGCCACCCGTAAGGGGGCATCGCCGTTGCGCCGCATGGGTGGGGTTCACGGGCCGCTCCGCCGTGTCGGCGTCGCGCCCTGCCCGCCGTGGCCTTCAGTGGAGGCGCAATAGGTGTGATCATCTCCAAATTCCCGAACCAGGACGAAGAGGTACAGGCCATGCCCTACGTCGTCGCCTCACGCCGGAGGACCCTGCGTTCCGTATCCCTCCTCACCAGCGGTGTGCTTGCGCTCCCCGTGCTGGCCGGCTGCAGCACGGCGAAGCCCGGGACCGAGGCCAAGCCGGTCCCCGCGGACATCGGCCCCGCCGCCCGCAACCTGGTCGCGGACGGCGGCACCCTGCGCTGGGCCGTCGACGCCGTGCCCGTGACGCTCAACGCCTTCCAGGCCGACGCCGATGGCGCCACGTCGCGGATCGCCGGCGCCGCGCTCCCCTCCCTCTTCACCTTCGACGAGCGCGGCCGCCCGCAGCGCAACCCCGACTATCTGGAATCGGCCGAGATCGTCGAGCGCGAGCCCAAGCAGGTCGTCCTCTACAAGCTCAACCAGGAGGCGGTCTGGAGCGACGGCCGCGAGATCGGGGCACCCGACTTCCTCGCCCAGTGGCGGGCGCTCAGCGGCAAGGACACGGCCTACTGGACCGCGCGCAACGCGGGCTACGAGCGCATCGAGAAGATCGAGCGCGGCGCGAGCGACCTGGAGGTGCGGGTCACCTTCGCCAAGCCGTACACCGACTGGCGGTCGCTTTTCACCCCGCTCTACCCGAAGGAGGTGATGGGCACCCCGTCCGCCTTCAACGAGGGCGCCCGGACCCGGCTCGTCTCCACCGCCGGGCCGTTCAAATTCGAGGATCTCGACCGCAAGGCCGGCACCGCGACCCTCGTCCGCAACCCGCGCTGGTGGGGCGAGCCCGCCAAGCTCGACTCGCTCGTCCTGCGCGCCGTGCCCCGCGACCAGCGCGCCGCCGCGCTCGCCACGGGCACCGTCGACCTGGCCGAAATCGATCGGAGCGTCGCGGATCGTATCGCCGTGGCCTCGCGGGAGAAGCAGGCCGCGCGGCATGGTTCCGGCGCCGACGGCGCCCGGCCCGCGGCGTACAAGCCGAGGGCGCACGCGTTCGGCTCCGACGAGGACCAGGCGGAGGCCGTCCTGCCGGCCCGGAAGCAGAACAGGGCCACGCTCGCCGAGAACGCGACGCAGCAGATCGCGCTGCGGGCCTTCGTCGTCCGCAAGACGCTCGAGCCCGCGTACACCCAGCTCGCGCTCAACGGCGAGGCCGGGCCGCTCGCGGACGACCGGGTACGCCGTGCCGTGGCCCGCGCGCTCGACCGCAAGGAGCTCGTCGAGGCCGTACTGAAGCCGCTGGGGCTGCCCGCGCATCCGGTCGGCAGTCATCTCGCGCTCGCCGGGCAGCCGGCATACGCCGACAACAGCGGGGCGCTCGGCGATCAGGACACCCAGGAGGCGCAGGCGCTGCTCTCCGATGCGGGCTGGACGCCGGAGGGGGCGCGCAAGCAGACGTCGGAGGACGGGACCAAGGCGGGCGCCGAGGCGAGCGCCGACTCGAGCACGGGCGCGAGCCCGGCGGTCGAGAGCCCTGCCGGCGGCCCTGCCGTCAAGCCCCCGGCGGTCGAGAGCCCTGCCGGCGGCCCTGCCGTCAAGCCCCCGGCGGCCCAGAGCCCCGCGAGCAGCCCGGCCGTCAACCCCCCGGCGAGCAGCCCGGCCGCCAAGCCACCCGCGAGCGGCCCCGCCGCCGGGACTCCCGCGACCAGCCCCGTGCCCAAGCCCCCGGCCGCCGGAGGCGCCGGGAACCGCGCCGCGGACACCTCGTCCGACGAGGGTCTCTACATCGTCGGCGACGGCAAGCCGGGCGACGCCGTCCCCGGCCGCGAGGCCGGCTGGAACGTCCTGGCCCCCGCCAGGACCGCCGCCCTCCAGAGGGCCGCCCTGCGCCGGCAGGCCGATTCCCTCCACCGTGACCGCGACGACTCCGAGAACCGCGACGCCCCCGCACGGCACGGCGGCAACCGCTCCGTGGGCTCCCGCGACGACTCCGCCGACGGGGACGGGAAGCAGGGCGGCGTCGCCGGCGCCTACGCCCCGGTCGGCACCCGTGCCCCCGCGCCCGCCCCCGCCGACGAGTCGAGGAGCGCGGCCCGCGGCCCGCTCGGCAAGGACGGCAAGGCGCTCACCCTGCGCTTCGTCCTTCCCTCGGGGCCCGGCTCCGAGCCCCTGCGCACGGTCGGCAACAAGATCGCCCGCATGCTGGACCGGGTCGGCATCCGTACGGAGATCACCAAGGTCGCCGACGAGAACTTCTTCAAGGACCACATCGCCTCCGGCAACTACGACCTCGCCCTCTACTCCTGGCCGGCCTCCGCCTACCCCGCGACCGACGCCCGCCCGATCTTCGCCAAGCCGGAGCCCGCGACCGACGGCTCGCTGCTGGTGGAGCAGAACTACACACGGGTCGGCACGGACCACATCGACCAGCTCTTCGACCAGGCCGTCGCCGAGCTGGACGAGAAGCAGGCCCTGGAGCTGGTGAAGCAGGCCGACGCCCGGATCTGGGCCGCGGCCGGGTCCATCCCCCTCTACCAGCGCCCGCAGCTGGTGGCCGTGAAGCGGGATCTGGTGAACGCGGGCGCCTTCGGCTTCGCCTCACCGCGCTATCAGGACATCGGCTTCACGAAGTCGAAAACCACGACGAACGACAAGAAATAGCTGGTCAGCACCTGGGTCACGGGCCGGAGGAGCCCGGCCGCCGGTGCCCGGACGCCCGAGAACCTCAGAACCAGCTCAAGTCCCTTGCCCGCCGGAGCCCCCGGCGGGCAAGGTCGTTCTTGCGTATCAGCCCATGACCCGGGCCCCTGTCCGCACCTTCCTGCCCCCACCGCTTGCCCCCACGCAACCCCCACGATCGACCTCAGCCCGCTCTCGGATCGGGCCGGGAAGCCCCTTTCGCGGCAGCCCCGTACCATGGACACAGCCGTGGCGCGTCCGCCCGGCGGGCGTACGAGCAAACAGACGCCGCATCCCACGATCCGAGAGAAGCGCAAGCCACCCATGCCCACGCGCCACGACATCCGTAACGTCGCCATTGTCGCCCACGTCGACCACGGCAAGACGACCATCGTCGACGCCATGCTGAAGCAGGCCGGTGCCTTCGCCGCACACCAGCTCGACTCCGTCGACGACAGGATGATGGACTCGAACGACCTGGAGCGTGAGAAGGGCATCACGATCCTCGCCAAGAACACGGCGGTGAAGTACCACCCCAAGAACGGCGAGGCCCCGATCACCATCAACATCATCGACACCCCCGGCCACGCCGACTTCGGCGGTGAGGTCGAGCGCGGTCTGTCGATGGTCGACGGTGTCGTGCTGCTGGTGGACGCCTCTGAGGGCCCGCTGCCGCAGACCCGCTTCGTGCTCCGCAAGGCGCTCCAGCGGCGGATGCCCGTCATCCTCTGCATCAACAAGACGGACCGTCCGGACTCCCGGATCGACGAGGTCGTCAACGAGACCTACGACCTCTTCCTCGACCTGGACGCCGACGAGGACCAGATCGAGTTCCCGATCGTCTACGCCTGCGGCCGTGACGGCATCGCCTCGCTGACCAAGCCGGAGGACGGCACCGTCCCGGCCGACAGCGACAGCCTGGAGCCGTTCTTCTCCACCATCCTGGAGCACATCCCGGCCCCGACGTACGAGGAGGAGGCCCCGCTCCAGGCCCACGTCACCAACCTCGACGCCGACAACTTCCTCGGCCGTATCGCGCTGCTCCGCGTCGAGCAGGGCGAGCTGCGCAAGGGCCAGACCGTCGCCTGGATCAAGCGCGACGGCTCGATCGCCAACGTCCGCATCACCGAGCTGATGATGACCGAGGCGCTCACCCGCAAGCCCGCCGAGGTCGCGGGCCCGGGTGACATCTGCGCCGTGGCCGGTATCCCGGACATCATGATCGGCGAGACGCTGGCCGACCCGGAGAACCCGGTCGCGCTGCCGCTGATCACGGTCGACGAGCCCGCGATCTCCATGACCATCGGTACGAACACCTCGCCGCTGGTCGGCCGCGGCGGCACCGGCAAGGGCGCCGACAACAAGGCCGCCGTCAAGGACCGCAAGGTCACCGCCCGCCAGGTGAAGGACCGCCTCGACCGCGAGCTGATCGGTAACGTCTCGCTTCGCGTCCTGGAGACCGACCGCCCGGACGCCTGGGAGGTCCAGGGCCGCGGTGAGCTGGCGCTCGCGATCCTCGTCGAGACCATGCGCCGGGAGGGCTTCGAGCTGACCATCGGCAAGCCGCAGGTCGTCACCAAGGAGATCGAGGGGAAGCTGCACGAGCCCGTCGAGCGCATGACCGTCGACGTGCCCGAGGAGCACATGGGCGCGGTCACGCAGCTCATGGGCGTCCGCAAGGGCCGCATGGACAACATGTCCAACCACGGCTCCGGCTGGGTCCGCATGGAGTTCGTCGTGCCGTCCCGCGGTCTGATCGGCTTCCGTACGGAGTTCCTGACCCAGACCCGCGGTACCGGTATCGGCCACTCCATCCACGAGGGCCACGAGCCGTGGTTCGGCACCCTGACGACCCGTAACAACGGCTCGCTCGTCGCCGACCGGTCCGGCGCCGTCACCGCCTTCGCGATGACGAACCTCCAGGAGCGCGGCGTCCTCTTCGTCGAGCCGGGCACCGAGGTCTACGAGGGCATGATCGTCGGCGAGAACTCCCGCTCCGACGACATGGACGTGAACATCACCAAGGAGAAGAAGCTCACCAACATGCGCTCCTCCACGGCCGATGTCGCGGAGTCCATCGTTCCGCCGCGCAAGCTCTCCCTGGAGCAGTCCCTGGAGTTCTGCCGCGACGACGAGTGCGTCGAGGTGACCCCGGAGGCCGTCCGCATCCGCAAGGTCAACCTGGACGCCCGCGAGCGCGCCCGCGCCGCCTCGCGCGCCAAGCACGGCTGAGGCGCCCGTCACGGCCGAGGCGGCCCGCACGGGCGACCGACGCCGTAGGATCGGCTGATCCGCGTCAATTCCGGGTTAACTCTTCGACAGAGGCCCGGCTCCTCGCAGACACTGTGGGGAGCCGGGCCTTTCGTCAACTTCATTTCGGCCCTTGGCCTGATTCATACGTCCGTATATCGGAGTCCGCTCTCCGGAACTTGTGTTAAGGGTCCGTTTCGCGGGTGTCTGTCTGTGCTCGCTTTGTCCGGATTTCGGGCCGGGGGGCCCGGCCGATGTTGTCAAAACGAGACCCTTTAAGTGTGGTTTACAGCCCTCCTCTCCTTAATAGTTGGCTCCATTGAGCTCGGGTCAATGGGTCACGCGCTGTGGGGAGCGCCGACTCACGAGCACACTCGTGGTACTTGACGAGCACGCTGTCAGGGGTGTCAGCGCGCGTAGAACAGTGCCCTTCTTGTAGTGACAAGTGGACTCATGAGGAGGAAACCCATGCGCGGTGCCAAGAGCGCCAAGTGGGTCGCCGGTGCGATCGTCGTCGCCCTGGCGGCCGCTGCCTGTGGCAGTGGTGGTGGTGACGAGGGCAAGAAGAACCCGTCGGGCAAGCCCGAGGGCTATGTCTCCATCGACGTCGGCGAGCCGCAGAAGCCGCTCATCCCGGCCGACACCAACGAGACCAACGGCTCCTACGTCATCCAGTCGCTCTTCACCCAGCTGCTGGACTTCGACGCCAAGGGCGAGATCGTCTACACGAACGCCGAGTCGGTCTCCACCACGGACTCGAAGACCTGGACCGTCAAGCTCAAGTCGGGCTGGAAGTTCCACAACGGTGAGGCCGTCACCGCGCAGTCGTACGTCGACGCGTGGAACTGGTACGCCAACATCAAGAACAACCAGCAGAACAGCTTCTGGTTCGGCGACATCGCCGGCTACGCCGACGTCCACCCCGAGAAGGGTGAGCCGAAGGCCGACAAGATGTCCGGTCTGAAGGTCGTGGACGACACCACCTTCACGATCACGCTGACCGACAAGGTCCCGTACTTCAACTACAAGCTGGGCTACGCCACCTTCGCCCCGCTCCCGAAGGTCTTCTACGACGACCCGAAGGCGTTCGGCCAGAAGCCGGTCGGCAACGGTCCGTACAAGTTCGAGAAGTGGACCCACAAGAAGCTGATCCAGGTCGCGGCCAACCCTGACTACCAGGGCCCGAACAAGGCGGCGAACAAGGGCATCCAGTTCAAGAGCTACACGACCCTCGAGGCCGCGTACCAGGACGTCGTCTCCGGCAACCTGGACATCATCCGCCAGGTCGGCCCGACGGACCTGCCGAAGTACAAGCAGGACCTGGGCGACGGCGCCATCGAGCAGCCGTACGCGGCCATCCAGACGCTGGTCCCGGCCTTCTACACCAAGACGTTCAAGGACATCGACCCCAAGGTTCTCCAGGGTCTGTCCATGGCGATCGACCGTGACACGATCACCAAGACCGTCCTGAACAACACCCGTACCCCCGCGACGAGCTTCACGCCGCCGCAGGTCAAGGGCAACCAGGACCTGGGCACGGACGTCTTCACGTACAACCCGACGAAGGCGAAGCAGCTCATCACCGAGGGCGGCGGCGTCCCCGAGAACAAGCTGTCCATCCAGTACAACAGCGACGGCGGCCACAAGGAGTGGATCACCGCGGTCTGCGAGTCCATCCGCAAGGCCACCGGTGTCGACTGCGTCGGCGACCCGAAGCCGGACTTCGCGACCGACCTCGAGGCCCGCGACAACAACCAGGTGAAGGGGATGTACCGCGGCGGCTGGGTCGCCGACTACCCGGTCAACGTCAACTTCCTCAAGGAGCTGTACCACACCAGCGCCGAGTCCAACAACGGTCGCTTCTCCGACAAGGAGATCGACGGGCTGATGGCTGCCGCTGACAAGGCGAACTCCCTGGACGAGACCGTCAAGGCCTACCAGGAGGTCGAGAAGAAGCTCCTCGACAAGATGCCGGCGATCCCGCTCTGGTACTACCGCATCAACGGTGGCCACGGTAAGAGCGTCGACAACGTCGCGGTCGACTTCCACGGCGACCTCGAGCTGACCGGCGTCACCGTCAAGTAACACCAGCCTGCGGGCCCCATCCCCACTCGGCCGTCACCCGCCGCCGCCGGAGATCCGGCGGCGGCGGAGGTCCCGGGGGTTCCCTGTCACGGGCGGCCCCCGGACCGCAGTTAACCCCTCACGGAGGCACCCATGGGGCGCTACGTCGCACGACGACTGCTCCAGATGATCCCGGTGTTCATCGGGTCAACCTTTTTGATCTTCGCCATGATGTACGCGCTGCCCGGTGACCCCGTCAGAGCGCTCATGGGAGACCAGGCCTACGACCCAGCGGTCGTGGCGTCCATCCGCGCTGATCTCGGTCTCGACCAGCCACTCTGGCAGCAGTACTTCACCTATCTGGGCAACCTGGTGCAGGGTGACTTCGGTACCGAGATCGCCAGCAAGCGCGAAATTGCCGACATCATCGCCCAGGCGTTCCCGATCACTCTTCGGCTGACGCTCTTCGCGTTCACCTTCACGGTGCTCGTGGGCATCGGCCTCGGCGTGATCGCGGGCCTGCGCCCCGACTCCGTGCGGGACCGGGGGCTTCTCGCCCTCACCCTGGTACTGATCTCGATGCCCTCCTTCGTGCTGGGCTACCTGATGCAGTACATCTTCGCGTTCCAGCTCGGCGTCACCACGGCGACGGTGCAGGATTCCGAGAACATCGGGGACCTGTTCCTGCCGGCCATCGTCCTCGGCTCGCTCTCGCTCGCCTATGTGGCCCGACTGACCCGTACGTCCATGGCCGAGAACCTGCGCGCGGACTACATGCGCACGGCGGTGGCCAAGGGCCTGCCGCGCCGCCGGATCGTCGGCGTCCACCTGATGCGCAACTCCCTCGTCCCGGTGGTCACCTTCCTCGGTACCGACATCGGCAACCTGATGACCGGCGCCATCGTCACCGAGGGCATCTTCAACGTGCAGGGAGTCGGAAAGACCATCTTCGACGCGCTCACGCGCCGCGAGGGTGCGACGGTCGTGGGCATCGCCTCGCTGATCGTCCTCGTCTACCTGCTCACCAGCCTGCTTGTCGACCTGCTCTACGCGGTCCTGGACCCGAGGATCCGGTATGCCTGAGAAGACCGCCGAGACCCCGGCGACCACGGACACGATCACCGTCGCGGCCGCCACTGGCGCGCCCGCCACCGAGACGGGTCCCGCTCCGGGCAAGCCGCGCAGCCTCTGGTCCGACGCGTGGCACGACCTGCGCACCAACCCGCTGTTCCTCGTGTCGGCGGTGCTCATCCTGCTGCTGCTGACCATCTCCGCCTGGCCGAGCCTGTTCACCAGCGCATCGCCGCGCGACGCGGACCTGGTCAACCACTACCTGTCGCCGCCGAACTGGGGCCACTTCTTCTCGCCCGACTGGTTCGGCTACGACGGCCAGGGCCGTTCGATCTACGCGCGAGTGATCTACGGCGCCCGCGCCTCGATCCTCGTCGGTGTCGGCGTCACCGCCCTGGTGACCGTTCTCGGCACGCTGATCGGCATGATGGCCGGCTACTTCGGTGGCTGGATCGACACCATGCTGTCGCGGGTCACCGACATCTTCTTCGGTATCCCGTTCCTGCTCGGCACCCTGGTGATCCTCACCAGCTTCGAGAAGCGCGAGGTCTGGGTCGTCATCCTGGCCCTGGCGTTCCTCGGCTGGACGCAGATCGCCCGTGTCGCCCGCGGCTCGGTGATCACCATCAAGCACGCCGACTACGTCGTCGCGGCCAAGGCGCTCGGCTCCTCGACCTGGCGCATCATGATGCGGCACATCCTGCCCAACGCGGTCGCCCCGATCATCGTCGTCGCGACGATCGCCCTCGGCGGCTACATCGCGGCCGAGGCGACGCTGTCCTTCCTGGGTGTCGGCCTCGCCGAGCCGACGGTCTCCTGGGGCGTCGACGTGTCCAGTGGACGTGAGCAGCTCCGCAACGCGCCCCATGTGCTGATCGTTCCGTCGGTGATGGTGTCGATCACGGTGCTCTCGTTCCTGATGTTCGGCGATGCGGTACGCAACGCCCTCGACCCCAAGCTGCGCTGAGGGAGGCGTACATGACCATCATCGACAAAACAGCGGATGTACCCGCTCCGCGCGGGAGCGACGAGAACGAAGGCCCGTTGCTCGAGGTCCGCGACCTGCACGTGGAGTTCCACACCCGTGACGGCGTCGCCAAGGCCGTCAACGGCGTGAACTACTCGGTGAGCGCCGGCGAGACCCTCGCCGTGCTCGGTGAGTCCGGCTCCGGCAAGTCCGTGACCGCCCAGGCGATCATGGGCATCCTGGACATGCCTCCGGGGCGCATCCCCAAGGGCGAGATCCTCTTCCGCGGCGCGGACATGCTCAAGATGTCCGCCGAGGAGCGCCGTATGCTCCGCGGCCGCAAGATGGCGATGATCTTCCAGGACGCGCTGTCGTCGCTGAACCCGGTGCTCTCCGTGGGCTATCAGCTCGGCGAGATGTTCCGGGTGCACCACGGCCTGTCCAAGAAGGAAGCCAAGGCCAAGTCCATCGAGCTGATGGACCGGGTCAAGATCCCGGCCGCCGCGGCCCGGGTCAACGACTACCCGCACCAGTTCTCCGGCGGTATGCGTCAGCGCATCATGATCGCCATGGCGCTGGCGCTGGAGCCGGACCTGATCATCGCGGACGAGCCGACCACCGCGCTCGACGTGACCGTCCAGGCGCAGGTCATGGATCTGCTCGCGGAGCTGCAGCGCGAGTACAACATGGGTCTGATCCTGATCACCCACGACCTCGGCGTCGTCGCCGACGTCGCGGACAAGATCGCCGTGATGTACGCGGGACGGATCGTCGAGACCGCGCCCGTGCACGAGCTCTACAAGCGCCCGGCCCACCCGTACACCCGGGGTCTGCTCGACTCGATCCCGCGCCTGGACCAGAAGGGCCAGGAGCTGTACGCGATCAAGGGTCTGCCGCCCAACCTGACGCGTATCCCGACCGGTTGTGCGTTCAACCCGCGCTGCCCGAAGGCCGACGACATCTGCCGTACGGAGATCCCGGCTCTGCACCCGGTGACCGAGCAGGACGGCACCGAGCTGCCCGGCCGCGGAAGCGCGTGCCACTACTGGAAGGAGACGATCCATGGCTGAGCTCAGCAAGAACGATGAGGCCGTGGACGCGACCCCGAACGTCACCGAGGTCGAGACGGTCGACGCGGCCACCGAGGCGGAGGCCGTGGCCGCCCTCGATGCGCCGGTGGACCGCGGTGAGCCGATCCTCCAGGTGCGCAATCTGGTCAAGCACTTCCCGCTGACCCAGGGCATCCTCTTCAAGAAGAAGGTCGGCGCGGTCAAGGCCGTGGACGGGATCTCCTTCGACCTCTACCAGGGCGAGACCCTCGGCATCGTGGGCGAGTCCGGCTGTGGCAAGTCCACGGTCGCCAAGCTGCTGATGTCGCTGGAGACGGCGACGGCCGGCGAGGTCTTCTACAAGGGCCAGGACATCACCCGGCTGTCCGGGCGGGCGCTGAAGGCGGTCCGCCGGAACATCCAGATGGTGTTCCAGGACCCGTACACCTCGCTCAATCCGCGTATGACGGTCGGCGACATCATCGGCGAGCCCTTCGACATCCACCCCGAGGTGGCTCCGAAGGGCGACCGGCGCCGCAAGGTGCAGGAGCTGCTGGACGTCGTCGGCCTGAACCCGGAGTACATCAACCGGTACCCGCACCAGTTCTCCGGCGGTCAGCGCCAGCGCATCGGCATCGCCCGCGGTCTTGCGCTCAACCCGGAGATCATCATCTGCGACGAGCCGGTCTCGGCGCTCGACGTCTCCGTGCAGGCACAGGTCATCAACCTGATGGAGAAGCTGCAGGACGAGTTCAACCTGTCCTACATCTTCATCGCGCACGACCTGTCGATCGTCCGGCACATCTCCGACCGGGTCGGCGTGATGTACCTCGGCAAGATGGCCGAGATCGGTACGGACACGCAGATCTACGACCACCCGACGCACCCCTACACCCAGGCGCTGCTGTCGGCGGTCCCCGTGCCCGACCCGTCGGCCCGCGAGGGTCGCGAGCGGATCATCCTCACCGGTGACGTCCCGTCGCCGGCGAACCCGCCGTCCGGCTGCCGCTTCCGCACCCGCTGCTGGAAGGCCGAGGAGAAGTGCGCCACCGAGGTTCCGCTGCTGGCGGTCCCGGAGTACTTCGTCGGTCAGGACACCCCGGCCGCGCACGAGTCGGCGTGCCACTTCGCCGAGGAGAAGGACGTCGTCCACGCGGTGTGATCCGCGCTCGCGCCCGTACGTCGTGAAGGCGCCCGGAACCCCTGGGGTTCCGGGCGCCTTCGCCGTTCCCGGGAGTCTCGGACGCGTCTCGGGCGCCCGTGTCGATAAGTCGTTGCCCGGCGCCCGGAGGCCGCGCCAGGGTGCACTCATGAACTCGACACCCGCGCTGCGTCGCGCCACCCCCGCCGACGCCCCCGCCGTCCACCGGCTCCTGAACGCCATCGACACGATCGAGATCGGGCACCCGGAGACCGACCTCCACACCGTCGAGGCGGACCTCGCGGGGACCGAGGCCTGGCTCGTCGAGGAGGGCGACGAGCCCGTTGCCTTCGGCATGGTCTGGCAGGAGACCGGGGAGCCCGTGGATCCCGACGCCCCCGGGAGGGAGCGGATCGAGGCCGATCTGTACGCGTTGCCGGGAAGGGCCGCGGCGACCGCGGCGCTCCTCGCGACGATGGAGGGCAGGGCCGCCGAGCTCGCGGCGGCGGCCGGGGCGACCCATGCGGTCGTTCACCTGGGCCTCTCCACGGCCACCAGCGTGGACACCGGGCAGGTGCGGTCCCGCGGCTGGCGGCCCGTACGCCGGTACAACGTGCTGACGCGCGAGGTCGACGGGGCCGACGTCGCGCAGGAGCCGCCCGCCGGGCCGGCGCTGCGTGAGTGCCGTACGGAGGACGACCGGCGCATCGCCCATGCCGTGCTGGAGGAAGCGTTCGCCGAGCACTACGACCATCGCGCACGTGCGTACGAGGCGTGGCTGGCGCGGATGGAGGAGAGCACGCCGATCGACTGGTCCCTCTGCTGGATCGCCCGCGAGGAGGGCGCGGGCGACGTGGCGGTGCTGCTGGCCCGCGACGACCGCGCCACCATGGGCTGGGTGCGCTCCCTCGGGGTGCTCCCCGCAGCCCGCGGGCGCGGCCTCGGCGCACTGCTGCTGCGGCAGGCGTTCGCCGAATTCGCCCGCCGGGGCCGGACGACCGTGGGGCTCGCGGTCGACACCGGAAACGCGACGGGTGCGCTTCGGTTGTACGAGCGGAGCGGGATGTCGCTCCACTACGCGGCGGACACCTGGGAGCTGACGCTGCCTCTGAAGCGGTGAACGGTGAACGGTGAGCGGTAGCCGGTCACCGGTACCGGTGGGTGGGTCCGGTGTCCGTGCTCGACCGCCGGACGGGCCTGGGAGAAGCCACCCGTGCCCCGCGGTCCCGGGCCCGGGCAGGGCGTAAGGGGAGTTCGAGGCGCGGGGGTGCGGGGGCGCGGCCCTCGGTACGGGGCTGAGGGCCTGCCCCCGGTCCGGTAAGGGGCGGGTGGGGAGAAGGCTCGCCGCAGGGGCACGTACCGGCGTTGCTGACGTGCAGTCTGTTCCCGTATGGGGTGATATGGGGATCTACGTATCACCCTCGCCCCGAGGAGGTACCCCATGCGCCGAGCCACGCACGCCAAGTGGACCGCATGCGCCGTCGCCACCGTGCTCGCCGCGACGGCCTGCGGCGGCGGGGGCGCCGGGGGCGGTGGCGGTGCCGACGGGATCGTGAGCTCCTCCTGGGGGGACCCGCAGAACCCGCTGGAGCCGGCGAACACGAACGAGGTCCAGGGCGGCAAGGTCCTCGACATGATCTTCCGGGGCCTCAAGCGCTACGACCCGAAGACCGGCGAGGCGCAGGACATGCTCGCCGAGAAGATCGAGACCAGCGACTCCACCAGCTTCACCGTCACCGTCAAGGACGGCTGGACCTTCTCCAACGGCGAGCCCGTCACCGCCCAGTCCTTCGTCGACGCCTGGAACTACGGCGCCCACCTCGAGAACAACCAGCGCAACGCCTACTTCTTCGGCTACATCGAGGGCTACGACCAGGTCCACCCCGAGTCCGGTGAACCCACCGCCGCGACGATGTCGGGCCTCGAGGTCACCGGTCCTCGGACCTTCACGGTCAAGCTCACCCAGAAGTTCTCCACCTGGCCCGAGACCCTCGGGTACGCCGCCTTCGCCCCGCTCCCGAAGGCCTTCTTCACCGATCACAGCGGGTGGCTCGCGAAGCCCGTCGGCAACGGTCCGTACGCCGTCGACTCGTACGCGAGGGGCTCCCAGATGTCCCTGCGCCGCTGGGACCAGTACCCCGGCGACGACAAGGCGCAGAACGGCGGCATCGACCTCAAGGTCTACACGGACAACAACACCGCCTACACCGACCTGACGGCCGGAAACCTCGACCTCGTCGACGACGTCCCCGCGTCCCAGCTCAAGAACGTCAAGACCGACCTCGGCGACCGGTACATCAACACCCCCGCCGGCATCATCCAGACCCTCGCCTTCCCCTACTACGACCCGGCCTGGAACAAGCCCGGCCAGGAGAAGGTCCGCAAGGGCCTGTCCATGGCGATCAACCGCGACCAGATCACCGACACGATCTTCCAGAGGACCCGCACCCCCGCCAAGGACTGGACGTCGCCCGTTCTCGGGGCGGACGGCGGCTTCGACGAGTCGCTCTGCGGCGACGCCTGCACGTACAACCCCGCCGAGGCCAAGAAGCTGATCGCGCAGGGCGGCGGACTCCCCGGTGGCCAGGTGAAGATCACGTACAACGCGGACTCCGGCTCGCACAAGGAGTGGGTGGACGCCGTCTGCAACTCCATCAACAACGCGCTGGGCAACGACAAGGCCTGCGTGGGCAACCCCGTCGGCACCTTCGCCGACTTCCGCAACCAGATCACCCAGTCCAAGCTGACCGGCCCCTTCCGGGCCGGCTGGCAGATGGACTACCCGCTCATCCAGAACTTCCTCCAGCCGCTCTACTACACCAACGCCTCCTCCAACGACGGCAAGTGGAGCAACGAGGAGTTCGACCGGCTCGTCGACGAGGCCAACGCCGAGTCCGACACGGCGAAGGCGATCGACACGTTCAAGCAGGCCGAAGGGGTCGTACGGGATCAGATGGCGGCGATTCCGCTCTGGTACCAGAACGGCAGCGCCGGCTACTCGGACCGGATCGGCAACGTCGCGCTGAACCAGTTCAGCGTCCCCGTCTACAACGAGATCAAGGTCAGCTGACGGCCGCCCGGCCGCTGTTCGCCCGGACCCGCACCCCCAGGAGCCCCCATGGGACGTTATGTGATCCGGCGTCTGCTCCAGATGATCCCCGTCTTCATCGGCGCGACGCTGCTGATCTTCCTGATGGTGAACGTGATGGGCGACCCCATCGCAGGGCTGTGCGGCGACCGCGAGTGCGACCCGGCGACAGCCGCCCAGCTGCGCAAGGAGTTCGGCCTCGACAAGCCCGTGTGGCAGCAATACCTGACCTACATGGGCAACGTCTTCACCGGGGACTTCGGCACCGCGTTCAACGGACAGCCCGTCACCGAGCTGATGGCCACGGCCTTCCCGGTCACCATCCGGCTCACCCTCGTCGCGATCTTCTTCGAGATCGTCATCGGCATCGGCCTGGGCGTGCTCACCGGACTGCGCCGCGGCCGCCCCGTCGACACCTCGGTCCTGCTGCTCACACTGGTGGTCATCTCCGTCCCCACCTTCGTCACCGGCCTGCTGCTCCAGCTGCTCCTCGGGGTGCAGTGGGGCTGGATCAGGCCCTCCGTCTCCTCCGAGGCGCCGCTCGGCGAACTCATCGTGCCGGGACTGGTCCTCGCCTCCGTGTCCCTCGCCTATGTGACCCGGCTGACGAGGACGTCCATCGCCGAGAACAAACGCGCCGACTACGTCCGCACGGCGATCGCCAAGGGACTGCCGCGCCACCGCGTCATCGGCCGCCATCTGCTGCGCAACTCGCTGATCCCCGTGGTCACCTTCATCGGCGCCGACATCGGCGCCCTGATGGGCGGTGCCATCGTCACCGAACGGATCTTCAACATCCATGGCGTCGGCTACCAGCTCTACCAGGGCATCCTCCGTCAGAACACCCAGACCGTCGTCGGCTTCGTGACCGTGCTGGTGCTGGTGTTCCTGGCGGTGAACCTGCTCGTCGACCTCCTGTACGCCGTACTCGACCCGAGGATCCGCTATGCCTGAGCCGCAGTACGAGGACGGGGGAGCCATCGCCCCGACCGGCGCCGGCGGCGCGATGGACCTCGCCACGAGCGAAGGCAGGACGCTGGAGCGGACCCCCGGCGGTCCGCCGGGCACAGGGCCGTCCGCGCTGCCTCCGTCAGCCGCCCCTGGCGGACGGGCCCGCAGCCTCTGGTCCGACGCCTGGCGCGATCTGTGCCGCAACCCCGTCTTCCTCGTCTCGGGGCTGGTCATCGTCTTCCTGGTGATCATCTCGATCTGGCCGTCGCTGATCGCCTCAGGCAATCCGCTCAGCTGCGACCTCGCCAAGGCCCAGGAGGGCTCGCAGCCGGGCCACCCCTTCGGCTTCGACGGCCAGGGCTGCGACGTGTACACCCGGGTCGTCTACGGCGCCCGTACCTCGGTGACCGTGGGCGTCTGCGCGACCGTCGGGGTGGCGCTCCTCGGGGCCGTACTCGGCGGGATCGCGGGGTACTTCGGAGGAGTCCCGGACTCGCTGCTGTCCCGCCTCACCGATGTCTTCTTCGCCATCCCGGTCGTCCTCGGCGGCCTGGTGCTGCTGTCCGTCGTCACCAGCAACACCGTCTGGCCGGTGATCGGCTTCATGGTGCTGCTCGGCTGGCCGCAGATCTCCCGCATCGCGCGCGGCGCGGTCATCACGGCCAAGCAGAACGACTACGTCCAGGCCGCGCGGGCCCTCGGTGCGTCCCACTCCCGGCTGCTGCTGCGGCACATCGCGCCGAACGCGGTGGCACCGGTCATCGTCGTGGCGACCATCGCGCTCGGCACGTACATCGCGCTGGAGGCGACCCTGTCGTACCTCGGTGTCGGGCTGCGGCCGCCCACCGTGTCGTGGGGCATCGAGATCTCCGCCGCGTCCCCGTACATCCGCAACGCCCCGCACATGCTGCTCTGGCCGGCCGGCGCGCTCGCCGTCACCGTGCTCGCGTTCATCATGCTCGGCGACGCGGTGCGCGACGCCCTCGACCCCAAGCTGCGCTGAGGAGGCGATGGCCGCGATGCTGCTCGAAGTGCGCGACCTGCACGTGGAGTTCCGGACCAGGGACGGGGTCGCCAAGGCCGTCAACGGTGTCACCTACGCGGTCGACGCGGGTGAGACGCTCGCCGTGCTCGGCGAGTCCGGCTCGGGCAAGTCCGTCACGGCGCAGGCCGTCATGGGCATCCTCGACATCCCGCCGGGCCGCATCACCGGCGGCGAGGTCCTCTTCCGGGGCCAGGACGTGCTGCGGCTCAAGGAGGAGGAGCGGCGGAAGATCCGCGGCGCCGGAATGGCGATGATCTTCCAGGACGCGCTGTCGTCCCTGAACCCGGTGCTGACCGTCGGCGACCAGCTCGGCGAGATGTTCACCGTGCACCGCGGGATGTCGCGGAAGGACGCCAGGGCCCGGGCGGTCGAGCTGATGGACCGGGTGCGGATCCCCGCGGCCAGGGAGCGGATCGGCCAGTATCCGCACCAGTTCAGCGGTGGTATGCGCCAGCGCATCATGATCGCCATGGCGCTGGCGCTGGAGCCGGACCTGATCATCGCGGACGAGCCGACCACCGCGCTCGACGTGACCGTCCAGGCGCAGGTCATGGAACTGCTCGCCGAGCTGCAGCGCGAGCTCAACATGGGGCTCATCCTCATCACGCACGACCTCGGCGTCGTCGCGGACGTCGCCGACCGGATCGCGGTGATGTACGCGGGCCGGATCGTCGAGACCGCGCCCGTCCACGACATCTACCGGGCGCCGGCCCATCCGTACACACGCGGACTCCTCGATTCCATCCCGCGCCTGGACCAGAAGGGCCAGGAGCTCTACGCGATCAAGGGCCTGCCGCCCAACCTCATGAACATCCCGTCCGGCTGCGCCTTCAACCCGCGCTGCCCGATGGCGCAGGAGGTGTGCTCGACGGACGAGCCGGAACTCTTCCTCGTGAACCGGGACCGGGCGAGCGCCTGCTTCTTCTGGAGGGAGTGTCTCCGTGGCTGAGCCGCTCATCGAGGCGCGCGACCTGTACAAGCACTATCCGCTCACGCGCGGGATCGTCTTCAGGAAGCAGGTGGGCGCGGTCAAGGCGGTCGACGGTGTCGACCTCGACCTCTTCCCCGGCGAGACTCTCGGCATCGTGGGCGAGTCGGGCTGTGGCAAGTCCACGCTCGCCAGGCTGCTGGTCAGTCTGGAGCGGCCGACGAGCGGGACGATCCGCTACAAGGGCGAGGACATCACCCGGCTGTCCGGGCGGGCGCTGAAGGCGGTCCGCCGGAACATCCAGATGGTGTTCCAGGACCCGTACACCTCGCTCAATCCGCGTATGACGGTCGGCGACATCATCGGCGAGCCGTACGAGATCCACCCCGAGGTGGCTCCGAAGGGCGACCGGCGCCGCAGGGTGCAGGAGCTGCTGGACGTCGTCGGCCTGAACCCGGAGTACATCAACCGGTACCCGCACCAGTTCTCCGGAGGTCAGCGCCAGCGCATCGGCATTGCCCGCGGTCTTGCGCTCAACCCGGAGATCATCGTCTGCGACGAGCCGGTCTCGGCGCTCGACGTGTCCGTGCAGGCGCAGGTCATCAATCTGATGGAGAAGCTGCAGGACGAGTTCAGCCTGTCGTACGTCTTCATCGCGCACGACCTGTCGATCGTCCGTCATATCTCCGACCGGGTGGGCGTGATGTACCTGGGCCGGATCGTGGAGATCGGCAAGGACGCGGAGATCTACGAGCATCCGACGCATCCGTACACACAAGCCCTGCTTTCGGCGGTGCCGGTGCCCGACCCGGAGGCGCGCGAGCACCGGGAGCGCGTCATCCTCACCGGCGACGTGCCCTCACCGACGAAGATCCCGTCCGGCTGCCGCTTCCGTACCCGCTGCTGGAAGGCGCAGGAGCGGTGCGCCCTCGAGGTGCCGGAGCTGGCGGTCCCGGCGGTCTTCCGGCTCACCGAAGGACCGGCGAAGCACGACTCGGCGTGCCACTTCGCGGAGGAGAAGCATGTGGTGCCCGGGGAGGGGGAGCAGCCGGGCGGGCCCGGACCCTCCGAGAGAGCATCTGATGAGGACTGCCCGCCCCGCACGACATCGCGAGGTCCCTCTCAGTGACAGCTCAGTGGCGGACCTGGGCGGCCTTCCGCAGGGCGTCCTGCCACCTCTGCCGGAAAGCGTCGAGCTCCTGCCGGTTCGCGTCGATGATCTTGTTCTGGTAGGTGGTCTCGACGGACTGCCAGACAGCCACATGGTCCACCTGCTGCCTGCACGTCACATCCGCCGCCGCGGTGGCGACCTCACGCGCCCTGGTCCTCTTTCGGACGGCGGAGTCCGCCCCGCCCTTCGACCACCAGGCCGGATCGCCCGCGGCGGCGCGCGGATCCGGGTAGGCGCAGCCCGCCTTCTTCATGCGGGCACTCCACTCGGCGTCCGCCGCCTTGGCGCGGCGGTCCGTCTCGGTGAGCTGCCGGCCTTGCTGTGCCGCCCGGCGGCATTCGACCCCTCGCCGCTGGGCAGGCCCAGCTTCTTCAGCGCCTCGCCACGGCAACCGCCGGGCCGCCGACGTCCGCTCAGCCGGTCCAGGCGCCAAGGCGCAAGCGCAGGCTCGGGCTCGGCCTCGCCGCCTGCCTGATCGTCTACCGTCACGTCCAACGCTCTGTCAGGGCCTCATGGCGCCACGCCGTCAGACCAGCCTCCGTGCCTCGGCCGTCGCACGGTGCAGGATCGCCAGCCGTGCCTTCTTCTCCGGAAGGAAGACCTCCGGGAGGTCGATCTCGGGCAGGACGATCTCCGGCCCGACCTCGAAGCCGGTACGGGCCAGCCGTTCGACCGCCTTGGCGTTGCGGATGTCCGGCTCGGCGACGATCCGCCGGACCTTCGGATCGGACAGGACGAATGCGGTGAGGACCGTCAGCATGGCCGCGGTGAATCCGGGCCGCGGCGTGCCCTGTGCGGGGCTGATCATCAGGTGTACGCCGATGTCGCCGGGCTCGGCGTCGTAGCACTCGCTGACGCGGTCGGCCTCCGGCTCGTAGGTCTGGAAGAGCATCGCGGGCCGGCCTTCGCACTCGACCAGCCACGCGTGGTGCGTGGTGAGGGAGTCCATGTGCCGGTAGATCTCCAGCACCTGCTCGCGGCTCGCCTCACCCATGCCCCAGAAGCGGGCGCGCTCCTCGGAGACCCAGGAGTGGACGGTGTCGACGTCGCGCTCCGGGTCCAGGGGGCGGACGCTCACCGTCCCGAAGCCGTCGACGGCCTTCTCGTACACGGCCTCAGTGGTCATGGTGGTGGATCTCCTCGGTGAGCTGCGCGAAGTCGGTGACGACGGGGACGAGTTCGCCGCGCAGCCACAGCGGCAGCTGGTCGCGGTGGTGGGCGTCGCCCGGGATGCCGCGGGCGCCCAGCGGGACCACCCAGAGGCTGTCGTCGCGCCGGGCGAGGTCCCACACATAGCGGGCGGCGGGACCGCGGGCACCGCGGTCCGTGACGCCGGGGACGCTGGACGTGGCGAGGACGCAGTCGTGGTCGCCGGCCATCCCGGGCCACTCCTCGTCCGCCGGCGGCAGCGCCTGCCAGGGTGCGAGCCGGTGCAGTTCGCCCCACGGGACCTCCCGCGGGTCCGCGGCGACCTCGTCGAGGGCCTGGCGGACGACCTCGGCGCGGTCGACGCCCGGCAGCAGCTCGGTCGTGAGCAGCCCCTCCAGCGCGTAGCCGACCTTCGCGACGAGGGCGAGCCAGGGCTGGAACACCGCGGGGTACGGCAGCGGTCCGGCGAGGGCCGCCAGTTCCGGGTGCGCGACGAGCCGCCGTACGACAGCGTGCCGCACCGCGGCATAGGCGGCGGCGACGGTGCTGTCGGCGTCCATCCGGCGGTCCCAGCGCAGCAGCCCCTCCCGCAGCCCGGCGGCGTCGGGAGCGAGCCCCTCGAGACCGGCGATCAGCTCCAGGAGCGGGCCGGCGGAGGCGAGATGGGTGTCCATGTGCACGGCCGCCATCTCCGGGGCGGTCCAGCCCTTCGACTCCCGCAGCAGCTCGGCGATGCGGTCCGCGCGGTGCGGGGGCGCGAACTCGACGCCGAGGGGCCCCGCGAGCCTGCGCTCGTTCGCCATGACGGCGAAGTCCTCGACCTCGGCGCGCGGCATCGGCTCGTACCAGCCCTGCCACTCGTGCCCCTGCTCCCATGCGGGCACGACCCGCAGCCGGTTGTCCCGGTGGCGCAGCGGCACCCGCCCGGCGGTGCGGTGCAGCAGCCCGCCGGAGGTGTCGGCGGCCTGTACGACGTTCACGGGCTCGACCCACTGCCCGAACGCCCGGTCCACGTCCGCGACGCTGCGCGCCCTGAGCAGCGCGGGGATCGCCGCGAAGCCGAGGTCGGCGGTGACGCGCGGGACGTAGCGCAGGCTGATGGCCTCCACGGTCTCGTCGCCGTCCGGCGCTGCGCCGGTGATCACAGGGCCGCGGTCCGTCTCGATCACCTCGACGGCGACCGGATCGCCGCCCGCCACCTCGACGGTCTCGGTGTGGTGCGTGGCCGGGCGCCAGCCGTCCGGGCCGAGCGCCTCGATCCCGTCGTCGTCCGTGCGCCGCAGCCGCTCCCGGTACAGATCCTGGTAGTCCGCCATCGCGTTGGTGATCGCCCAGGCGACGGTGCCGGTGTGGGCGAAGTGGGCGACGCCCGGGACGCCGGGGAAGGCCAGGCCGACGACGTCGTACTCGGGGCAGACCAGATGGACCTGCTGGTAGACGCCGGGGTCCTCGATGAAGCGGTGCGGGTCGCCCGCGATGATCGGGGCGCCGGTGCGGGTGCGGGTGCCCGGGACGAGCCAGCCGTTGGAGCCCGCGGTGCCGGGGCCGTCCATGGCGAAGAGGTCGATCGCCTCGTCGCCGAGCCGTCGCGCGACCTCCTCGCGCCACAGCTTGGTCGGGAAGCCTGCGAAGAGGATGTGCGTGGAGAGCCAGACCGCCAGCGGGGTCCAAGGGTTCCACACCCCCGGGGCCTGCCCGGCCTTCGCGAACTCGGGTGCGGCCGCCGCGCCTTCCGCGAGGCCGGCGCGGACCCCGTCGACGTACGCCCCGACCCAGTCGCGGGTCTCCGTGTCGAGCGCCTCGTAGCAACGCCGGGCCGTGTCGTCGAGCCGCACCTGACGGGCGAAGCGGTCCCAGGCGACGGCCTCCGGGCCCAGGAACGCGGCCGTGGTGCCCTGCGCCCGGTGCCGCTCGACCTCCAGCTGCCAGGCCCGGTCCACAGCCGCGTTGTGCCCTTGGGCGTAAGCGAGTTCGCTTGCGCTGCCCGCGCGCAGGTGCGGGATGCCCCATGCATCCCGGTGGACCTCGGTCCGCGTCGTCACGCCGCTCCTCCTTTAGGTTAGGCTTTCCTAACCTTAGCGGGGTCGACCTTACGTGAGGAGCACAGGGTGGGGCATGGCTGGGAGGGCGTGGTCCTCAAGCTGATGCGGGGCAAGGACTTCGCATTCACGGTGACCGGGTCGGAGCAGGTCACCGAGCGGTACCGTCGGGTCCGTCTCACCGACGGCGGCATGCTCGGCGCGACCGGAGTGCATCCGACGATGTGGGTGCGGCTCTGGTTCGACAACGGGGGCAAGCCGCACCAGCGTGCCTACACCCTGGTCGACCCCGACCCGGAGGCCGGCACCTTCGGCCTGGAGTTCGCCCTGCACGACGGGTGCGCGAGCGACTGGGCCCGCAAGGCCCAGCCGGGCGACACCATCGAGGCGACCGTCCAGGGCACCCGCTTCAGCGTGCCCGATCCGCTGCCGTCCCGGCTGCTCGTCATCGGCGACCCGGCCTCGCTGCCCGCGATCAATTCGCTGCTCGGCGCCATGCCGGAGACCGCAGCCACCATCTGGTTCGAGACGCCGCACGAATCCGACGCCGAACTTCCGATACGGACCGACCCCGCCCTCCACGATCTGCGCACGGTCCCGCGTCGCGACGCCGGGGCGCATCTGGTCGAGGAGGTGCGGGCCGCGCTGCCGGACCTGCTCGGGGACGACCCGGCGAAGGCGTATGTGTGGATCGCCTGCGACACGACGAGCACGCGTACCCTCACGTCCTACGTGCGCAAGGAGCTCGCCGTGCCCAAGGAGCGGGTGCACTCCCTGGGCTACTGGCGCGCGGCGTAGTCCGATAAGCGGTAATTGTCCGTCAAATTCGTTAACGCCCAGGCAACTCCACCGACGCAGCACCGATATACGAACGCGTCACGCTGAACTCCGTACGGCCGTGCGGGTGCCGTAGACCGGCCGGGACGCGCCAATCGCCCCGGCCGGTCGCCCGTCCGGCCCGCGGCCCCACGGCCCCGCCCCGCCCTACGCGCGGAACCGGCTCACGCGAAGCCTCGCCGGCGATCGGGGGTACGGGGCGCGGGTTCGGGGCGAAGCCCCGATGCGGGAAGGGGCGCGGCATGCGCTGTGTCGATGGGCGGCTCCGCCTCGCGGGCCCGCCGCAGACGCCCCCGACCCCACCCTGGCGCTAGCCCTGTCTCTGGGCCTGGTCCTGGCCCAGGCCCAACGACCGCCTGAGAAATTCCACCTGGAGCAGCAGCAGGTTCTCCGCGACCTGCTCCTGAGGGGTCATGTGGGTGACCCCACTTAGCGGAAGCAGTTCATGGGGGCGCCCCGCCGCCAGCAGGGCCGACGAGAGGCGGAGGCTGTGGGCCATCACCACATTGTCGTCCGCCAGGCCGTGGATGATCATCAGCGGCCTCGCCGTCTCCGCCGCCCCGCTCAGCCCGTCGTCCGTGACGAGTGAGTTCGCGGCGTACACCTCGGGCCGCTCGTCGGGCATCCCCAGATAGCGCTCGGTGTAGTGGGTGTCGTACAGCCGCCAGTCCGTGACCGGCGCTCCCGCGATCCCCGCGTGGAAGACGTCGGGGCGCCGCAGCACCGCCAGCGCGGCGAGGTAACCCCCGTACGACCAGCCCCGGATCGCCACCCGGTCGAGGTCGAGCGGGAAGCGGCCGGCGAGGTCCTGCAGCGCCTCGATCTGGTCGTCGAGCGTGAGCGTGAAGTCGTCCTTGATCGCCTTCTCCCACGCGGGGGAGCGGCCGGGGGAGCCCCGCCCGTCCGCGACGACCACCGCGAAGCCCTGGTCGGCGAACCACTGCGACGTGAGATGCGCATTGTGCGCGGCGACCACACGCTGTCCGTGCGGCCCGCCATAGGGATCCAGCAGCACCGGAAGCAGACCGTCCGACTCCCGGTGTCCGGAGGGCAGCAGCACGGCGCACGGAATACGCCGTGCGCCCCCCTCGGTGAGGTTGACGCGGGCGGACAGCACGGGTTCCTCCGCGTGCGAGGAGATCACGGCGAGCAGCTTCCCGTCCCGCAGCACCTGCACCGTCGAGCCGGTCGACTCCGGACTCGCCGAAGCGAGCACGGTCACCGCCCCGGACCGCACGGCGGAGTGCACCCCGACCTCCTCGGAGACGCGCTCGACGCCCAGCTCGTTGACCCGGTACACATGGATCTCGCCGGTCTCCGGCTCCGCCGCGTCCGCACCCGCCGACGCCGAGACCAGGACATCCGAATCCCCGATGTCCAGCACCGCCCGCAGATGCAACTGCGCCCCGGTCAGGGGCCGGTCGCCCACCGCCAGCACCCGCGCACCGCCCTCGTCGGCGATCCTCACCAGCCGCCCGTCGGGCGCCCACGCGGGAGCCCCTGACGGCAGTTCGATCCACACCGGGTCCTCGTCCACATGCACCGTGCGCGTCCCGCCCGTACCGGTGTCCACGCCGAGATACAGCGCCGTGCGTTGGTCCCGCGACTGCACGAGCAGCAGCGGAGCCCCGGACGGCGACCAGTGCACACGCGCCAGATACGGGTAGCGCGCCCGGTCCCAGGCGACCTCCGTGCGCTCCCCGTCGAGCCCGATCAGATACAGCCGCACGTCCGCGTCGGCCGTTCCCGCCGCCGGATACGCGACCGGCGCGGGCTCCCGGTCCGGATGCGCCGGGTCCGCCATCCACCACCGCTGTACGCGAGACTCGTCCACGCGCGCCACGAGCAGGCGGTCGCTCCCGGGCCCCCACCAGAACCCGCGCGTGCGGCTCATCTCCTCGGCCGCCAGGAACTCCGCCACGCCGTACGCCGTCTGCCCGTCCTCCGGCTCGGCGAGCGCGCGGTCCCCGTCCCCCTCGGCGCCGATCACCCGCAGCGCCCCCTGCGCCACGTACGCGACGTACCGACCGTCCGGTGAGGGCCGCGGGTCGATCACCGGCCCGGCGGCGGGCAGTTCCCGGGACGTGCCGGCCCGCAGCTCCGCCGTGAACAGCCGCCCGGACAGCGCGAAAGCCGCCAACTCCACCGCTTGGTCCACGGCATAGCCGACGATGCCCCCGGACCCCTCACGGCTGCGCTCCCGGCGCGCCCGCTCCTCGGCGGGCAACTCCTCGACGGCCCCGTGCAGCAGCGCCTCCGGATCGGCGGCGACGCGCTCATGCACCTCGCCTTCGAGGTCGAGCACCCAGAGCCGGTGGGCCCGTTCCGTCCCCGACGGGGAGCGGAGGAACACCACGCGGGAGCCGTCGGGCGCCACCGTGAACGCCCGCGGTGCGCCCAGAGCGAAGCGCTGAGTCCTGGCGTACTGGCGGGGGAAGGAGAGCGGGACGGAGGGTGGATCGGCGGGCGGATGGGGGAGCTGCTGCCTCGAGGTCATGTGGCCGAATCTAGTGCCGTGCGCCCCCGCGTGCTGCTGTGCACCGATCGATGCGTGGGTGTGGATAGTTATGATCCGTGTCGCCAGGTGGGTAGGAAACCTCCGGCACATGGGCACATGCCTGCTGACCGTTGCGGACCGAATATCTGTGGAGGTGAACCGCCGTGGCACTCTCGATTTCGGCGGTGGTGCTGCTGGCGATCATCGTCTTCCTTCTGGTCAAGAAATCGGGGCTCAAGGCCGGGCACGCGGCGGTGTGCATGCTGCTCGGGTTCTATCTGGCGAGCTCCTCCATCGCGCCCACGATCAGCGAGCTGACCACGAATGTCGCGGGCATGATCGGCGGCATCAAGTTCTAGAGCCGATCCGGTAGGCAGGGCCTGGCCCCGGGCCTCGTAGGCTGGGGCCATGACGGACCTGCCAGCCCGTCGTCTGCTCCTGGTGCACGCGCACCCCGACGACGAGTCGATCAACAACGGCGCCACCATGGCGCGGTACGCCGCCGAAGGCGCCCGCGTCACGCTGGTGACGTGCACCCTCGGCGAGGAGGGCGAGGTCATCCCGCCCGAGCTCGCCCATCTGGCCGCCGACAAGGAGGACAGCCTCGGCCCGCACCGGGTCGGTGAACTGGCCGCGGCCATGGCCGAGCTCGGCGTCACCGACCACCGCTTCCTCGGCGGCCCGGGCCGCTTCCGCGACTCCGGGATGATGGGTCTGCCGCACAACCGCCGCCCCGGCGCCTTCTGGAACACGGAGGTGGACGAGGCCGCCCCGTATCTCGTCGAGGTGATCCGTTCGGTACGGCCGCAGGTCCTCGTCACGTACGACCCCCGCGGCGGCTACGGCCACCCCGACCACATCCAGGCGCACCGCGTCGCGATGCGGGCGGCCGACCTCGCCGCCGAACCGGCCTTCCGGCGCGACCTCGGCAGCCCGCACACCATCGCCAAGATCTACTGGAACCGGGTGCCGCGCTCGGTCGCGGAGGAGGCCTTCGCGCACCTGCGGGCCGCCGACGGCCCTCACGCCTTCCCCGGAATCGCGGACATCGGTGACATCCCGGGCGTCGTGGACGATGCGGAGATCACCACCGAGATCGACGGCACCGCGTACGCCGGCCGGAAGTCCGCCGCGATGCGCGCCCACGCCACCCAGATCGCGGTGGACGGCCCGTTCTTCGCACTCTCCAACGACCTCGGCCAGCCGGTGTTCATCACCGAGTACTACCAGTTGGTGCGTGGCGAATCCGGCGCACCGGCCGGTGCGCGCGAGCACGACCTGTTCGAAGGGATGGCCTCATGACCGAGCCCGGAGCCTGGATGACCAAGCCCCCGAAACCCGGACGTATCGCCGCATACCTCGGCCTCGCGGTGCTCGGCCTCGTCGTCGGGACCGCCGGCTCGCTGGTCCAAGCCGCCTGGTTCCCGGTCGGGTTGCTGCTGGCACTGCTCGGCGCCGCGGGGCTCTTCTACGGCGGGATGCGCGCCACCGGCACCCAGCTGGGGGCGGTCGCACCGGCCGCCGGCTGGATCGTCGCGGTGCTGCTGCTGAGCGCCGGACGGCCGGAGGGTGACGGCCTCTTCGCCGGCGGGATCGGTGAGATCGTCTTCCTGCTGGGTGGAATGGTGGTCGTTGTGATCTGCGCCACCATGGCGCGCCTGCCGCAACCAGGCGGTCGAACAGGCCGACTTGGCACGTGACGTGTCCCGTCTCAGGCCGAAATGACCATGCCATGACCACGCCCCGCGGAGCGCATGCGGAGCACCGCTTCCCGCAGTCGCCGGGTGCGGATCGGCGGCGGCCAGTATGGTGGTGCGCGCCGCCGAGCCGCCCGCAGCAGTGGAAACAGTAAGAACGGGCGGCGGAGCCGATCGGGAGAACCTGCATTGAGTCGTGAAACTGACAGTTCGTCCTCCGGCCCCCAGGGGCGTGGCGGAGCCGCGTACCCGTCGGGGACGCCGCCGTACGGATCCCGCCAGTATCCGTCGCTGCATCCCACGCAGGACGCTCCGGACGAGAGAGCCGAGCCTGCGGCCCCTCCGCAGCCGGACGAGCCCAGGACCGAGACCACGCTGACCACGCGTATCCGGATCAACATCCCGGGCTCGCGGCCCATTCCGCCGGTCGTCATGCGTACGCCGATGAACGATGTGAACGCGCGGGAGAACGCGTCCGGCGCCGCGGGTGCGAACAGTACGAACGGCGCGAACGGCGCCAAGGACGCAAAGGGTGAGCGGCCCGCCGAACGTACGGGCAGCACTCCGCGGCCCTCGGCCACCACCCGGCCGCCGACCGCTCCTGCTCCGCGCGAGGATGCCCCGGCCGCGCCGGAGAGGCCGGCCGAGGAGAAGACGAGCGACTGGTTCGCGCCGCGCAAGGCGCCGGCGCCTTCGCCGGCCCCTGCACCGTCCGCTCCCGAGACGCCGAGCGGAGCCGGCGCGCCGCGCACGCCCGGTCTGCCGACCAGGCCCGGCGGTACGGGCGCCCCGAGCGCGCCCACCGGGCCGGGCGCCCCTGCCCCGCGTTCCGGCGGCTCGCTCAGCGACCTCGCGGCGAACGCGGACGGCCCCGGACCCGGCCGGTCCACGCCTCAGTTCGGGCTGCGCCCGCCAGGGGGTTCCCCCACGCCGCAGGGCGTAGGGGGCGCACAGGGCCCCGCCGGCCCCACGGCCGGTCCGGTCACCGGCACTTCGCCGTTCGCCCCGGGCGGTGGCGGCGTCGGCGGCGGGCCGCGGATGAGCGACGACACGGCCGTACTGACTCCGCAGAAGCCCGCGCCCGATCAGGGGCATGGTCCGTCCGGCCCGGGGCCCCTCGTGCCCGGTCCCTCGGTCCCCGGTGCCAATGTCTCGGGCGACACGCTCACGAGCGGCATCCCGGTGGTCCCGCCGGAGCGCCGCTCACCCTTCGCGCCCCCGGTACCGGGCGGCCCGTCGGTCGGCCCGGACGGCGGCCCGTGGCCCTCGTCCGGCCCGGGTGTGGACTTCTCGGCGCCCGACTTCCCCGGCCCGGCGGGCCCGGCGCACCGCCCGCCCGGCTCCTCGCCGTCCCCGTCGGCCGGTGCTCACGCCGGCGCGCCGTCGTCCTCGTCGCGTCCCGCACGGAAGAAGGGCCGGTCCAAGCCGGTCCTCGCCGGCGCGGCCGTGTTCGGACTGCTCGGGGTCGCGTACTGCGCCGGCCTGCTGCTCAACCACTCCGAGGTCCCCAAGGGCACCACCGTCCTCGGCGTCGACATCGGCGGCGGCACCAAGGAGGACGCGGTCGCCAAGCTCGACGCCGCCCTCGGCGAGCGCGCCGCCGCCCCGCTCCGGCTCGCGGTGGGCGCCAAGAACGAGCAGCTCGCCCCGGACAAGGCGGGCCTCTCCCTCGACAGTCAGGCGACCGTCCGGGACGCCGCCGGCAGTGACTACAACCCGGTCTCGGTCATCGGCTCCCTCTTCGGCGGCGAGCGGGTGGCCCAGCCGGTCATCCCGGTCGACGAGGAGAAACTCCAGGTCGCGCTGACCGATCTGGCGGGCACCTCCGGCTCGGCCACCGAGGGCACGATCCGGTTCGAGCCGGGCAAGGCCGTCGCCGTACCGGGCAAGGCGGGACAGACGCTGGACGTCCAGCAGTCGATGATCTCGGTCAAGGACGCGTACCGCGCCCAGGTCGAGACGGGCAGGACGAACGAGGTCGAACTGCCCCTCGGCATCCGCCAGCCCACCATCACCAAGGCCGAACTGGACCGGGCGATGAAGGACTTCGCCGAGCCCGCGATGTCCGACCTGGTCACGATCAAGGCGGGCGGCAAGGAGATCAAGTTCGGCCCCGCCCGGTCGCTCCCGCAGATCCTGTCCATGAAGCCGATCAACGGCCGGCTCGTCGAGGTCTACGACAGGAAGGCCATCGAGGAGCTCCTGGACGGCGTCTTCGACGGCATCCTGATCACCAAGGGCGACGGCAAGCAGCACCCGGTCTCCGCCGCCGACGTCGCCTCCGCGATGCAGAAGGCGCTGCTCGGCAAGACCGCGGCCGAGCGGACCCAGACGATCGAGCTCAACCCGCAGGGCTGACGCGCGGTCGGGCTTCGCCCGGCGCAGCCGCTACCGAGAGCCCCCGCCCGACCACGGGCGGGGGCTCTCGGGCATGCGGGCTCCGGGTCACCCGAGTACATTCAGGGCCGGGGAATGCGGACGAATCGGGAGTGATCCGTCATGACTGCCACGATGCATGCCGTACGAGCCCACGAGCGCGGCGGCCCCGAACGGTTCGCGTACGAGTCGGCCCCGCGCCCCGAACCCGCTCCCGGCGAAGTGCTCGTCGCCGTGTGCGCCGCGTCGATCACCGCCGGCGAACTCGACTGGGACGCGACCTGGACCGACAGGCTCGACGGGACGGGGCACGACCGTACGCCCACGGTCCCGTCGCACGAGGTCTCGGGCATCGTGGCCGCGCTCGGCGGCGGGGTGACCGATCTCGAGGTCGGCGACGAGGTCTACGGGCTGATCCCGTTCACGCACGACGGTGCGGCCGCCGAGTACGTCACCGTTCAGGCGGACATGCTAGCCGCCAAGCCGGAGACACTGGACCACGACAGCGCCGCGGCCGTCCCGCTCGCCGCCCTCACCGTCTGGCAGGCGCTCGTCGACCACGCCGGACTGCAGCCCGGGCAGCATGTGCTCGTGCACGGCGGCGCGGGAGGCGTCGGCACCTTCGCCGTACAGATCGCCGCGGCGCTCGGCGCGCGGGTGACGGCCACCGCCTCGGCGCGCGACAAGGACTTCGTCACCGGCCTCGGTGCCCAGCAGGTCATCGACTACCGGAACGAACGCTTCGAGGACCTGGTGCACGACGCCGACGTGGTGCTCGACCTCGTCGGCGGCGAGACGCTGGACCGCTCCTGGGGTTCGGTGCGGCGCGGCGGAATCGTGATCAGCATCGTGGAGCCGCCGGATCCGGAGAAGGCCGCCGCCCACGGCGCGCGCGGAGTGTTCTTCATCGTCGAACCCGACCGGCCCGGTCTCCTGGCCGTCGAGGAACTGATCGACACCGGCAAGCTCAAGCCCATCGTGGACCGCGTCGTACCGTTCACCGAGACGCGAGCCGCCTACGAGGCGCTCGTGACGGAGCACCCGCGCGGCAAGGTCGTCCTGCACGTCGACCGACCGTGACGACCGGCGTGGCCTCCCACCGGAACCGCGGCGACCGTTCCATGGCGAGGAGGCAGCCGGCCAGCACTGCCAGGGCGACGCCGGTGTTGCCGAGGATGGACCAGGTCGTCTGCCTGTGCGGCGAAGCCACCAGCAGCCAGGCGGGAATTCCTGCGGTGGGTCCTCGCCCACGGCGTCGGACCACCAGGCCGATGCCGCCGTCCCGGTGCCCGAGGCGCGGAGGAGCCGGGGAGGCAGGAGAGCCCGGGTGAGCCGGGAAGACGGGTGAACGGGTAGCCGCTACAGGCCGGCACCAGCGCCAGTGCCAGCACCGGCACGACCACCAGCACCACGTCCGCGACCTCGGCGGGCTGCGAGGCGGTCATCTCCTCCGGTGCCGTCCCGGTCGCCTGGGACACGGTGGCGGCCACGCCCCACCACCCAGCCACAGATCGGTCTCGACCGGGACGGGGCCGGCCGTGTTCACACGGATCCCGCGATCGCCCACCTCCTTGGACACGGCCTTGCCACGCCCACGTTGTTCACGAGGATGTCCATCCGGTCCCCGGCCGCGGCGACCAGCTGCCCGACGGCCTCCGCCTCGGCAGTTGCGCGTGCCGGCCACCACCTGCGCGCCCTCGGCGGCCAGGGCCTTCACGATCGCGAGCCCGATGGCCTTGCTCGCTCCGGTGGCCATGGCCACGCGAACCTTCAGCGGAAGAACCAGGAGGTGTGAGCAGGACCGCGGAACTCACCACCGGCCCCCGTACCGCGCCCGCTTCGCCTGGAGCCACGCCCGTACCTCCTCCGCCTCCTCGGCGGAGGCCACCCGTAGGTCCCGGGCGTTGATCGTGGCCACGAAGTGCACGAACCGCACCCGCCGGTGCTCGCCCTCCACCCCGATGACCTTGCCGGGCCCGTAGACGTCGGTGCCCGTGTGGGCGACGAAGACGCCTTCTCCGTACGGCGTGTGCATGCGCGCGGACCTTTCGCTCTGTGTGTCGAACCGATCACAGAGTGGGGTGGGCGGCGCTACGCTCGGTAGGGGTTTGCACGTGACAACGCGACCGGCACAAAGGGGAGTTGCCGATGGCTATCGAGGACAACCCGCAGTCCCGTACGAAGTACGGCGAGGAGTTGAAGCGCCGCCGCGAGTCGGCCGGGCTCACACAGGAGGAGCTGAGCGAACGTGCGGTCATGTCCCGCACGCACATCGCCCACATCGAGGCCGGCCGCCGCCGCCCGGACGTGGCGGACGCACGCCGGCTGGACCAGGTGCTGGGGACGGGGGGCTTCTTCGAGCGGTTCCTGCCGGCGCTGGACGGGAGGGCGGTGGCGGAACACTTCGCGGAGGCGCTGGAGTTCGAGGGGCAGGCCACGGAGATCCGCGAGTACGCCCCCAAGTTGGTTCCGGGCATCCTCCAGACGGAGGCGTACGCACGCGAGGTACTGGGCTCCGGCCATCCACCCAAGAGCGACGAGGAACGTGACAAGCTCCTCGCCACACGCCTGGAGCGCGCCCACATCCTCGACAAATTCGACTCACCCGTCGTGTGGACGATGCTGGACGAGGCGGTGCTGCGGCGCCCGATCGGCGGACCGGCCGTCATGTGCGAGCAGCTCAGGCACATCCTGGCGTTGGGGGAGAGTCGCCGTATCCGCGTGCATGTTCTCCCGTATGAGGTCGGGGCTCACGCGCTGCTGGAGGGCTTCGTCTCGCTCATGCGGTTCGACGACGTTCCGGCGATCGCCTATGTGGAGGGCTTGAAGTCGGGCAGGGTCTGGGAACTTCCGTCCGTGGTACGCCAGATCCAGGAGGTCTACGATCATGCCCTGGGCGACGCGCTGTCGCACCGCAAGTCCCTGGCGCTGATCAGGTCCGTCGCGGAGGAGTACGAGCATGAAGCGCACTGAACACCTGGCGGGTTGGCGGAAGTCCAGCTACAGCGGCGGCAGCAGCGGCGAATGCCTCGAGGTCAACGACTTTCACCCCACGGCGATCCCGGTCCGTGACAGCAAGCGACCCCACGGCCCCGCGCTTCGCTTCGCCCCGGCCGTCTGGACCGCCTTCGTATGCTCCCTCAAGGGCGGCAAGTCCGGACGTGGTTGAGCTGTAACCGACGATCGAGCCGTACGAGAAAGGCATGCTCGACGTCGGCGACAGCAACCTCGTGTACTGGGAGGCCTGCGGCAATCCCGAGACGGCAAACCCGCTCTCGTCGTCCACGGCGGTCCGGGGGTCAGGGTGCGTCCCCGGCATGCGCCGGTTCTTCGACCCGGACCGGTACCGGCTGATCCTGTTCGACCAGCGCGGCTGCGGACGCAGCACCCCGCATGCGAGCGATCCCGCGACCGACATGCGGCACAACACCACCCAGCACCTGATGACCGACATGGATCGGCTGCGGGCAGACTTGGGCGTCGATCGCTGGCTGCTGCACGGCGGAGCGTGGGGCTCCACCCTGATCCTGGCCTACGCCGAGCAGCACCCCGAGCGGGTGTCCGAGATCGTCATTGCCGGTGTCACCACGACCCGGCGTTCGGAGACCGACTGGCTCTACCGCGGCGTCGGCCGTTTCTTCCCCGAACAGTGGGAGCGCTTCCTCGCCGGTGCCCCCGGCACACCCCATCGTCTGACGCTTGACCTGACGGCCATCATGGCGACGCACGAATACCCCCGTATGCGGATGTACGAGTCCAAGGGGTGGCGTGCGGAAACGGGTTGTGCCCTTCAGGCCATCGGCCAGTCCCCGTGGTGCGGGCGACCGCCAACTCGGCGGCAGCGCAGGTCGGCCCGAGCGAGCACGTCGACGGACGGCACGGTCCAGTTCAGCCCGGTTCAGTGCAGATTGGTTCAGTTCAGATCGGTTCAGCGTCATTCGGCCAATTCGGCTCGGCCCGAGGCTCGGCCCGGGGCTCGGCTGAGCCGCGGCCGGCTCGGCTCAGTTCAGCATCGACCGCGCCGCGTGCGCCCGGCGTCTGATCCTCGCCGCCGTCGCCGGCTCGACCGCGGAGACGATGTCCGCGTACGCGTCCATCTCCGCCGCGCCCGCGAGGAACTCGCCGCGCTGGACGAGGAGCTGGGCGCGCTCGAAGCGGAGACGGGCCGGATGGGAGGGGAGGAGGAGGGAGAGGTCGACGGCCCACAGCGCCACGTCCGTACGCTCCGGCCGGGCGGCGGCCCACGCGCGGATGTTGTTGAGGATCCGCAGGACGATCTCCAGCGGGTCCGTCGGGACCAGCATCGACGGGTCGAGCGCCTCGCCCGTCGCGCCCACGACGAGAAGCTCCGCGTCCGAACCGGTCAGCAGGCGCCCGCCCGCGAAGGGGTCCGCGAGGACGGGCTTCGCCGGGTCGCCGAAGCCGACGACGAAGTGGCCGGGGAGCGAGACACCGTACACGTGCGCCCCCGCCCGGCGGGCCACCTCGAGCCAGACGACGGAGAGCAGGATCGGCAGGCCGCGTCGGCGCTGCAGGACGTGGTGGAGCAGGGACGACTCCAGGCGCTGGTAGCAGCCGGGCGTGCCGTGGAAGCCGCAGCGGTCCCCGAGCAGCCCGGCCAGTGCCGTCACCCAGGACTCCGGCCCGCTGATGCCGTACGGCACCAGGCCCGCCAGCCGGTCCAGCTCGATCTCGGCGGCGTCGATCCCCGCCTCGTCCAGCGTCGCGTCGGCCTCCGTGCCCACGAGCAGGCACAGCTTCGCCAGGTCGGGCCGCGCGGAGCGTGCCTCCTCGGCGAACCGGCGGCGCCAGTGGCGTGTGGCGTCGGGATGCGGCGGGTGCATATGCGTCTCGTACCCGCTCAGGAAGATCGGGAGTATCGGAAATGGTGATAGAGGTGATGGATCGCGAAACCCGTCCCCTCGTACAGGGCACGCGCACCGCCGTTGTCCGACTCGACCTGAAGCCACGCCGCCGATGCGCCCTCCTCCATGGCCCGCCGCGCGAGTGCCGCCATCACGGCCGTCGCCAGGCCCTGCCTGCGCTGCTCCGGAGCCACCTCCACGGCCATGAATCCCGCCCAGCGACCGTCGACCACACAGCGACCGATCGCTGCGGGCGTATCGCCCTCGCCGGGCACGGTGGCAAACCACACCGAGGGGCCGCTGGACAGGACCTTCAACACATGTGGGCCGGGCATAGCGAACCGCTGGTAGCGCCGGAGCCACGCATCGTCGACCGTTCGTCCGAGCCGCACCCGCGACACATCGGCATCCACGTCCCCGACCGGCGCGAGCCCGCCCGTCCGCAGCTCCGCCGTCACCTCGCGCTGCCAGCCGAGCCGTTCCAGCTCCGCGCAGAGCGCCTCCTGGGTGCCCTCCGCCCCGGTCGCGGTCTGGACGTATGCCGGAAGGCCGCGCTCCGCGTACCAGGCCCGCACCTGCGTCAGCGCATCGTCCAGCGGCACCCCGGGATCCCCGAGGGGCAGCACCGAATTCGCCCGCCTCGTGAACCCGGACGCCGCCCGCAGCACCCACTCCCCGAGCGGCTCGCTCTCCACCGGCTGCCACGCCCGCGCCGACACCCGCGCCAGTTCCTCGAAGGACGCCGCGGGACCCCGTCGGCGGGCCGGTGCGGAAGGGACCACCTTGCCCGCGACCAGCGAAGATTCCGGGATACGGACGCTTTCCCCGGTCCTCCGTGTGATCAGCAGCACACCCTCGTTCCATGATGTGAGAACGCCGACCGTGTCGGTGAACTTCTCCGACGCGGGCCCGGTGTCGGCGAGCCGCCGTACGGAAACGCGTTTTCCCACGTCAGAGGGGGTGATTCGGATCTCCATGCGTCCGCCTGCGGTGAATTCCACAGCTCAGTCCTCCCCTCCTGTTCGGATCATCCCCAGGAACGGAGATACTAGGTGCGGGCATCGACGACGCCGCGCTCCCGCGCAGCCCCGCGGCGAGCCGCAGATCGGACGCCGCGCCCTACCGAGGAGGAACGACAGCGTGACCTACGTCATCGCGCAGCCTTGTGTCGACGTCAAGGACAAGGCGTGCATCGAGGAGTGCCCCGTCGACTGCATCTACGAGGGCCAGCGGTCCTTGTACATCCACCCGGACGAATGCGTCGACTGCGGAGCATGTGAGCCGGTCTGCCCGGTTGAGGCGATTTTCTACGAGGACGACACTCCCGAGGAGTGGAAGGACTACTACAAGGCGAACGTCGAGTTCTTCGACGAGCTCGGTTCGCCCGGTGGCGCGTCCAAGCTGGGTCTGATCGAGCGCGACCACCCCTTCATCGCCGCTCTGCCGCCGCAGAACGGCTGATCGCGTCACCTCGGTCCCGTACGGTTCGTCCGCCGTACGGGGCCGTGGCTTTTTGTACGCACGAGAAAGTGAGCACCGTGTCCGCCGTATCGTCCCGCCTGCCCGTCTTTCCCTGGGACAAGCTCGAGCCCTACAAGAAGACGGCGTCGGCCCACCCGGACGGCATCGTCGACCTCTCCGTCGGCACGCCCGTCGACCCGGTCCCGGTGCTGATCCAGCAGGCCCTGGTCGCGGCCGCGGACTCGCCGGGATATCCGACGGTGTGGGGGACGGCCGCGCTGCGGGACGCACTCGTGGGCTGGTGCGAGCGGCGGCTCGGAGCGATGTCGTTCGGACACACCAATGTCCTGCCGGTGGTCGGGTCCAAGGAGCTGGTGGCCTGGCTGCCGACGCAGCTGGGGCTCGGCGCGGGCGACAAGGTGGCGTACCCCCGGCTCGCCTACCCGACGTACGAGGTCGGCGCGCGGCTGTGCGGGGCGACTCCCGTCGTGTACGACGACCCGACCGAGCTCGACCCGACCGGGCTGAAGCTGCTCTGGCTGAACTCGCCGTCGAACCCGACGGGCCGGGTCCTGTCCAAGGACGAGCTGACCCGGATCGTGGCGTGGGCGCGTGAGCACGGCGTCCTCGTCTTCAGCGACGAGTGCTACCTGGAGCTGGGCTGGGAGGCCGAGCCCGTCTCCGTGCTGCACCGGGACGTCTGCGGCGGCTCGTACGAGGGCATCGTCTCCGTCCACTCGCTGTCCAAGCGCTCGAACCTGGCGGGCTACCGGGCCGCTTTCGTGGCCGGTGACGCGGCCGTCCTGGGTGAGCTGCTGCAGATCCGCAGACACGGCGGGATGATGACGCCCGCGCCGGTGCAGGCGGCGACGGTCGCGGCGCTCGGCGACGACACGCACGTCGCGGAGCAGCGGGCCCGGTACGCGGCCCGGCGCGACGCGCTGCGCGAGGCCCTGCTCAAGCACGGCTTCCGGATCGAGCACAGCGAGGCGAGCCTCTATCTGTGGACGACCCGCGACGAGCCCTGCTGGGACACGGTCGCGCACCTGGCGGAGCTGGGCATCCTCGTCGCACCCGGAGACTTCTACGGGGCGGCGGGCGAGCGGTTCGTGCGCGTCGCCTTCACGGCGACGGACGAGCGGGTGGAGGCGGCCGTCAAGCGCCTCGGCTGACGGCCTCGGCGGACGGTATGCGGAAGGGCCCTCGGGAGCACATGCTCCCGAGGGCCCTTCCGCGTCTGTGCTCAGCCGAGCAGTCCGCCGGCCGGGAGCTGGCCCGTCGGCAGCTGGCTCGTGGGGAGCTGGTCGGTCGGGAGCGTGGTGCCCGCGTCCGGTACCGGCACACCGCCCGTCAGCCCCCCGGCGGCGGGCACGGCCTGCTCGGCCGCGGTGCCCGCGGTCCGGCCCGCGAGGTCGGAGGCGCTGCCGACCGCCTGGCCGGCCGTGTCCTGCGCGGCGGGGGCGCCCGTCTTGACCGCCTGCCCAGCCGTCTTGCTCGCGGTCGGCAGGCCCGTACCGACCAGCTTGCCGCCGGTCTCGCTCGCCAGACCGGTCGCCTTCTGCGCGGCACCGCTCGCGGTGTCGGCGGTCGCGGCGCTGTCGAGCTGGGTCAGCCCGCCGCCCAGGTTCGGGGCCTGGGCGAGGTCCACGGCGCTCGCGGAGCCGGCCGCACCGACCACGGGAGCTGCACCAGCTGCGACGAGCAGCGCGGCACGGGCGATCCGGCGGGTCAGGGGGAGGGACATGATGCTCCTTCGACGAGAGAACGTTGGGTGTTGCCTGTCCGGCGATCGGACGCAGTGACAACCGCCTTGGGGCCCGGAATGGTTGCGGTGGGCCGAGGTAAAGAGTTGGTAATGCATCGCATAATCGGCTGCGGACAAAAACGGGCGAACATTGCGCGTCCAGACAGCCTGCCGAACCGTCACTTCCCTTTTCCCGCAAGGGAATTCCGGGCCTCCCTCGAACGTGCCCGAACGCCCCGCGGAAACCTCGCCCGTCCGCGAGACGGTCCCCACGGGAGAGTGATGCCCCGGACGCCTGCGCGACACGAAAAAGAGGGCTGCGGAATCTCCCTGACCCCGCCCCTTCCCGAACCGGGCTCCGTCCGTACGCCATTTCCTCGGGCTCGCCCAGAATCCGGGCGCCTGAAACGCCGACGGGGCTCATCTCGGCCCCGCCGGCTTTTGAGGACGGTCACCAGGGCCCACTGGGCGGTATCGGCACGATCCGAGGGCTGAGGGCTTGCCCCCACGCGGCGGAGCCGCACAGCGACACCGGGAGGGGGCGGGGAGGAAACCCGCCGCAGGCGCCCCGCGCCCGCGGCCTACCGTGACGCGATGCGGATCCTGACCTCGCCCGCGGCGGCGTCCGCGCCCGCGGCCTACCGTGACGCGATGCGGATCCTGACCTCGCCCGCCGCAGGCGCCCCGCGCCCGCGGCCTACCGTGACGCGATGCGGATCCTGACCTCGCCCGCGGCGGCGTCCGCGCCCGCGTCCGTCGGCGTCCAGCCCTCGTCCGCCTCGTCCGCGCTCCACACCCGGCCCGCGTACGAGACCTCCTCGATGCGCAGCACGGACGCCTGGGCCACCGCCCAGTGGGCCAGCTCCCAGCCGCGCGGGGAAGCGGAACCGGCGGCCCCGCCGGTGCGCTTCCCCTTGCCCGCGCCCGCCGCCCCGGCCTTCGCGTTCACCGGCACGGTGAACTCGTTCCCGCCTTCGCCTGCGCCCGCGCTCCCGGACGCGGGCAGCACGCCCGCGCCGAAGGAGCGGGTCAGCTCGGCGCGCAGCTTGGCCGGGTCGCCCGGACCGGTCTGCCGGCTCGCCGTGCAGGTCAGGGCCGCGGACGCACGGCCGGTGAGCGCGGCCGCCAGTAGGGAGGCGTCCGGCTCGTGCTTCGCGTACGCCTGCGGGAAACCGCTGCGCTGGACGCGCTGCGCCGCCACGGTGAGGGGCAGCCGCGAGTAGCCCGGCACCTCGGCGAGGTGGTCGTAGAACTTCCCGGCGGAGTACACCGGGTCGAGGATCTGCTGCGGGGTACCCCAGCCCTGCGAGGGGCGCTGCTGGAAGAGGCCGAGCGAGTCCCGGTCGCCGTGCCTGATGTTGCGCAGCGCGGACTCCTGCAGGGCTGTCGCCAGGGCGATGGTGACCGCGCGCTCCGGCATCCCGCGGGTGGTGCCGACCGCGGAGATCGTGGCGGCGTTGGCGGCCATCTCCGGGGTGAGCTCGTACGACGTACCGGAGCCGGAGCCGGATGAGTCGGAGTCCACCCCCTCGACGGAGCGCACGACGCACCGCGGCGCGCTGCCGCCGCTCATGTACTGCACGACGACATACGCGACCAGCGCCAGCAGCACGGCGAGCGCGGCCGTGCTGCGCAGAAGGCGGCCGCGCCGGGTGGGGGAGGCGGTCTCGGTCACGGGGCCCACCGTACCGGGCCCTCCTCGTTGCCCCACCGGGGCCCAGGGCCTGTCTTGTGGATCAGGCCCTGGGCAGGCGGGGCGCTAGGGTCGGTGCCATGTCCGACACCACGCTCGACCTCACTCTGGATGCCCCGGCGCTGACCGCCCGACTCGTCGATTTCCCGTCTGTCAGCGGCAGCGAGAAGGCCCTGGCCGACGCGATCGAGCAGGCGCTGCGCCCGCTGCCGCACCTCACGGTCGACCGGCACGGCAACAACGTCGTGGCCCGTACGAACCTGGGCCGCGCCGAGCGGGTCGTCCTCGCCGGTCACATCGACACCGTGCCGATCGCCGAAAACGTCCCCTCCAAGCTGGACGGCAACGGCATCCTGTGGGGCTGCGGCACCTCGGACATGAAGTCGGGCGTCGCCGTCCAGCTGCGGATCGCCGCGACCGTCCCGGCCCCGAACCGCGACCTGACCTTCGTCTTCTACGACAACGAAGAGGTCGCCGGACACCTCAACGGTCTGGGGCATGTGGCAGAGGCCCACCCAGACTGGCTGGAGGGCGACTTCGCCGTCCTGCTGGAGCCGTCCGACGCCCAGGTCGAGGGCGGCTGCCAGGGCACACTGCGAGTCCTGCTCCGCACGAAGGGGGAGCGCGCACACTCCGCGCGCAGCTGGATGGGGTCCAACGCCATTCACGCCGCCGGCCCGATCCTCGCCCGCCTCGCCGCGTACGAGCCGCGCCGCCCGGTGATCGACGGGCTCGAGTACCACGAGGGGCTCAACGCCGTCGGGATCGATGGCGGTGTCGCCACCAACGTCATCCCCGACGAGTGCACCGTGGTGATCAACTACCGCTACGCACCGGACCGCAGCATGGCGGAGGCCGAGGCCCATGTCCGCGAGGTCTTCGCGGACTGCGAGATCACCGAGTTCGTCGTCGACGACCACGCGGGCGGGGCGCTGCCCGGACTCTCGCACCCGGCGGCGGCCGCGTTCATGGAGGCCGTCGGCGGCACGGCGCGGCCGAAGTTCGGCTGGACCGACGTCTCGAGGTTCAGTGCGCTGGGCGTCCCCGCGGTGAACTACGGACCCGGCGACGCGATCTACGCCCACAAGCGCGACGAGC
The DNA here is from genome assembly GCF_053594115.1 of Streptomyces sp. NPDC001970. Lineage (NCBI taxonomy): Bacteria > Bacillati > Actinomycetota > Actinomycetes > Kitasatosporales > Streptomycetaceae > Streptomyces > Streptomyces sp. NPDC001970. The sequence continues at coordinate 131,533 of NZ_JBSFDW010000012.1, forward strand.
ACGTGGCCGTCGACAAGATCACGCACTGCGAGGTGCGGCTCCGGGACTGGCTCACCGCCTGACCTGGCAGCGGCCCCACCGCCGGACCTCTCACTGCCCGACCTCCGGAATTTCGCTCCCGTCCACCTCCGTGGACCTACGCTGACCTGGAACGAGCACCGCAGCGGAGGGAGCAGGTCATGGGCAACCCCGACGAAGCACGGAGGCCGGAGGAACAGCGGCTGGGACCCGTGCTGCGCCGCAGAGAGCAGATCCAGGCCGGCACCACGGACCAACGACTGCTGGACACCGAGGGCGACTCCGAGTGGGTGCACACGGATCCCTGGCGGGTCATGCGTATCCAGTCGGAGTTCGTCGAGGGCTTCGGAGCACTGGCCGAACTGCCCAGCGCCATCAGCGTATTCGGCTCCGCGCGGACTGCACCCGACAGCCCCGAGTACGAGGCCGGAGTCCGTATCGGCAGGGCCCTCGTCGACGCGGGCTTCGCCGTGATCACGGGCGGCGGGCCCGGTGCGATGGAGGCCGCGAACAGGGGCGCGCGGGAGGCCCGGGGCATCTCCGTCGGGCTCGGCATCGAGCTGCCGTTCGAGCAGGGGCTCAACCCGCATGTCGACATCGGCGTGAACTTCCGCTACTTCTTCGTCCGCAAGACGATGTTCGTGAAGTACGCGCAGGGCTTCGTCGTCCTGCCCGGCGGGCTCGGCACCCTGGACGAGCTCTTCGAGGCGCTCACCCTCGTCCAGACCGGCAAGGTGACCCGCTTCCCGATCGTGCTGTTCGGTTCGGAGTACTGGAGCGGCCTGGTCGACTGGCTGCGTGACACGGTGGTCGCACAGGGCAAGGCGTCCGAGCGCGACATGCTGCTCTTCCACGTCACCGACGACGTGGAGGAGGCCGTCAAGCTGGTCACGAAGGAGACGGGCCCGCCGCCGCCGATCCCGTTCGAGGGCTACGAGGCGTAGGCTCCCGGCTTCCGGACGGGCTCACTCCGGGCCCGTCCGCGTACCGGTCCACGGCCTCGGGCCGGGACGGGCCTGACCTGGCCAGGCCCCAGGCCACACCCGCCCGAGGCCCACCCAGCTCAGGCCTCACCCGCGCCCATTCGCGCCGGCCGGCCTCAGGCCAGACCCCGGCGGGCGACCGCCGGAGGCCGGTGGCCCGCGATGGAGGCCACCATGTCCAGGACCTGCCGGGTCTCGGCGACCTCGTGGACGCGGTACACCCGGGCGCCCAGCCACGCCGACACCGCGGTCGTCGCGAGCGTGCCGATCACCCGCTCCTTCACCGGGCGGTCGAGCGTCTCGCCGACGAAGTCCTTGTTCGAGAGGGACACCAGCACCGGCCAGCCCGTCTCCACCATCTCGCCGAGCCGGCGGGTCGCCTCCAGCGAGTGGCGGGTGTTCTTCCCGAAGTCATGACCGGGGTCGATGAGAATGCCGTCCCGGCGCACGCCGAGCTCCGCCGCGCGCTCGGCCAGGCCCGTGGTCACCCGGAGGATGTCCGCCATGACGTCGTCGTACGCGATGCGGTGCGGGCGCGTGCGCGGCTCCGCGCCGCCGGCGTGCGTGCACACCAGACCCACCCCGCAGCGGGCCGCTACCTCGGCCAGTTTCGGGTCCACGCCGCCCCACGCGTCGTTCAGCAGATCCGCGCCCGCCTCGCAGACGGCTTCGGCCACGTCGTGGCGCCAGGTGTCGACGCTGATCACCACATCGGGGAAGCGCCGGCGCACCTCGGCGACGAAGCCGACCGTGCGACGAGCCTCCTCCTCGGCCGTCACCTCCTCCCCGGGACCGGCCTTCACGCCACCGATGTCGATGATGGCGGCCCCCTCCGACACCGCGTGCTCGACGCGGGCCAGGGCGGGCTCGTCGCGGAACGTCGCGCCCTGGTCGTAGAAGGAGTCCGGGGTCCGGTTCACGATCGCCATGATCACCGGCTCGTGCGCGCCGAATTCGCGCCGCCCCAGCCGCAGAGTCCCGCTGCGCATCCCCTGCATCTGCTGTTTCCTCCTCGCGATCGGTCGCCTGCGACCTTAACTGTCGGTGGCGCATGGCACGATCGGCAGCGGATGGTTTCCTGCTCCGGGGAGAGGCGCTGTGTTCTGGTTCTTGCTGATCGCGATGGTCGTGGTGGTCGCCGCAGTCACCCTGGCGGTGGTCGGCGGCGGTGAGAGCGCGGTCCTCCCGGAGGTGGCGCCCGAGCAGCTGGTGGATCCGCTGCCGGCCGCGCGGCCGGTCGGCCGTGCGGACATCGATGCGCTGCGGCTGCCGGTGGCGCCACGGGGCTACCGGATGGCGGACGTCGACGACGTCCTCGACCGGCTCAGCGCGGAGCTCGCGGAGCGGGACGCGCGCATCGCCGAGCTGGAGTCGGCGCTGGCCGGGCGGCACGCGACGGAGACGGGGCAGCCGTCCGAGCTGTTCGGTGACCATCGGGGTGACCGGCCCGGCGGCTTCTTCGACAAGCGTCCCGATGAGCGGTCCGTCGAGCGTCCCCGGGACGAGCGGCCGGGACCTGGAGCGGGGCCGGGGCCGGACTCCGAGGGGGAGCGATGAGCGACGGAGCGATCGCAGGGCCGGACGGGCGGCTGCGCTGCCCCTGGGGCCTGTCCACCGAGGACTATGTGACGTACCACGACACGGAGTGGGGCCGCCCGGTCCACGGGGACGACGCGCTGTTCGAGCGGCTCTGTCTGGAGGCCTTCCAGTCCGGGCTGTCCTGGATCACGATCCTGCGCCGCCGCGAGGGCTTCCGGCAGGCGTTCGACCACTTCAAGATCGCGTCTGTGGCGGCCTTCACGGACGCCGACAGGGAGCGCCTGCTCGCCGACCCGGGGATCATCCGCAACCGCGCGAAGATCGATGCGACCCTCGCCAACGCGCGGGTGCTAGCGGACTGGTCGGCCGGCGAGCTGGACTCGCTGATCTGGTCGTACGCCCCGGATCCGGCCGCCCGCCCGGCGCCGATCACCCTCGCGGAGGTCCCGGCGGTCACGGACGAGTCCACGGCCCTCTCCAAGGACCTCAAGAAGCGCGGCCTGCGCTTCGTCGGCCCCACGACGGCCTATGCCCTGATGCAGGCGTGCGGCCTGGTCGACGACCACCTGGCCGAATGCGTGGCCCGCGGCGCGGCCGAGTAGACCAGGCGCCGAGGACCAGGCGTCGAGACCGGGCCTGCCCGGACCAGGCGTCGAGACCGGGCCTGCCCGGACCAGGGCCTGTCTTCCGGACCGGGCCCTACCGCCCCAGGTACTTCGGCTTCGCCTTCTCGAGGAAGGCCCGGACCGCGATCCCGTGGTCCTCGGAGGCTCCGGCCCTGGTCTGCAGCTCGTCCTCCTTCTCGAGCGTCTCGTGGAGCGAGTGCCCGGCGCCGTACGCCATGGACTCCTTGATCGCGGCGTACGCGAGGGTCGGGCCCTCGGCGAGGGCGCGGGCGACCGCCGCGGCCTCGGCGGTGAGCTCCTCCGCCGGTACGAGCTTGTTCGCGATGCCCAGGTCGTACGCCTCCTGTGCCGTGATCGACCGCGGGAAGAGCAGCAGATCGGCGGCGCGGCTCGCCCCGATCAGCCGCGGCAGAGTCCAGGAGACGCCCGAGTCGGCGGTCAGCGCGACTCCGGCGAAGGACGTCGTGAACTTCGCCGAGTCGGCGACGACCCGGTAGTCGGCGGCGAGGGCGAAGCCGAGGCCCGCGCCCGCGGCGACCCCGTTCACGCCCGCCACGACCGGCTTCGGCATCTCGGTGATGGCACGCACGATGGGGTTGTAGTGGTCACGCACCGTGTTCATCGTGTGGCTGGTGCCCGCCTCCTTGTCGGAGAGCAGCAGGGAGACGTGCTCCTTCAGGTCCTGGCCCACACAGAACGCCCGGCCCGTCGCGGTCAGCAGCACCGCCCGGACGGCCTCGTCGGCCGCGGCGGCCTGCACGCTGTCCCGGAGGGCCTCCTTGGCCTCGACGTTCATCGCGTTCATGGCCTCGGGCCGGTTGATCGTGATGGTGGCGAGTCCGTCCTTCACCTCGTACAGAACGGTGTCGGCCATGGCAGGGTCCCCTTTGCGGCTCGGGCGATGCGATCGTGTCGGGCCCAGCATGGCGGAGATCGCCTAGGCCTGACATACGCCCTGGTATGTGACGTGCGTCAAAGAATTGTGGGTCACTTGTGTGAGCGCGGTGGCGAAGTATCGCAGGCGGATCGCCGAATTGGGTGGTTTTGCGAAAGCGCGTTGCGCAAGCGATGCCGACCGATGTTGGTCATCGGGTCCCGCCATGCGGGATAATGGCTGGGAAGCAATGTGTTCGATGCCGGTGACGTGTGCCCACCCAGGGGGCCGTCGGCTGACGATGAGCTGGTTTCAGGAAGGGGAACGAGCATGGCGGCCATGAAGCCGCGGACGGGCGACGGCCCGCTCGAGGTGACCAAGGAGGGGCGGGGCATCGTCATGCGCGTTCCGCTCGAAGGCGGCGGTCGGCTTGTCGTCGAGCTGACTCCGGACGAGGCCGACGCACTGGGCGACGCCCTCAAGAAGGTCGTCGGCTGACGCGAAGAGCGCCCTCACCTTTCTGCACTGCCCCGGCACGGTACGACCGTGCCGGGGCAGAGTTGTGAGTCAGCCGCTCGGCCGGTCGCTCAGCCGCTCAGTCGCTGAGGTTGCTCGGCGGCCGCCGCTCAGCCGCGGCGCACCGCGCACAGCAGCCCGTCGCCCACCGGCAGCAGCGACGACAGCAGTTCCTGGCTCTCCCGTACCGCCCGCAGCAGCTCGCGGACCCGCAGCACCTCGGCCGGCTGAGCCGCCGAGTCGACCGTGCGGCCGTCCGCGAAGACGCCCTCGAAGCAGACAAGACCGCCAGGTCGCAGCAGGCGCAACGATTCAGCGAGGTAGTCCAGTGACTCCAGCCGGTCGCCGTCGCAGAAAACCAGGTCGTACCCGCCGTCCGCGAGCCTGGGCAGTACGTCCAGGGCGCGGCCAGGGATGAACCGCGCCCGGTTCCCCGCGAAGCCCGCGGCACGGAACGCCTCCCGCGCGAAGCCCTGGCGCTCCGGCTCCGGGTCCACGGTCGTCAGCACCCCGTCGGGCCGCATGCCCCGCAGCAGATAGATCCCCGAGACGCCGGTGCCGGTACCGATCTCCGCCACCGCCTTGGCGTCGGCCGTCGCGGCCAGCAGTCGCAGCGCGGCGCCGGTGCCTGGCGACACCGAGGGCAGCGCTGATTCCCGGGCCCGCTCACGGGCCCAGCGCAGCGCTTCGTCCTCGGCGACAAAGGCGTCGGCGAACGCCCAGCTCGTCTGCCGGTTGGCGGTAATGACCCTCTCCTGTCCCCGTAGTTGGCGCAACGGTGACTGTATCCGCTGCGTCCGGGAACCCGCAGATGGGACCGGGCGTTATGGAGGAGCGGGGAAGAACGTGCGGGTGACCGCCGACCGCACCGAAATTCGCGTAAAGATTCTTATCCGGAGCTAACGGGCGAGGTGGCTATGGTAGGGACTCCACTGGACTCCACCAGAGCCGATAGGGGAGGTGCGGCTGCGCCTGTGGATCGGAGAGGGGTGCTGAGGCGCCTCCTCGGATCGGCGGGTGAGCCGAAATCCGTGACAGACACCGCTGACGCCCGTTCCCACCAAGCCGACTCCGTGCCCACCGCGACGTTCGCATCGGATGCGGAATCGCAGGCGTGGACGCCTCCCTCCTGGGAGGACATCGTCAGCACGCACAGCGGCCGGGTCTACCGCCTCGCTTACCGTCTGACCGGAAACCAGCACGACGCGGAGGACCTCACCCAGGAGGTCTTCGTCCGCGTCTTCCGCTCCCTTTCGACATACACGCCGGGGACGTTCGAGGGCTGGCTGCACCGGATCACGACGAACCTCTTCCTGGACATGGTCCGCCGCAAGCAGCGGATCCGCTTCGACGCGCTCGGCGACGACGCCGCCGAGCGGCTGCCCAGCCGTGAGCCGTCCCCGCAGCAGGTCTTCCACGACACGCACTTCGACGCCGACGTGCAGCAGGCGCTGGACACCCTGGCGCCCGAGTTCCGCGCCGCCGTGGTGCTCTGCGACATCGAGGGACTGTCGTACGAGGAGATCGCGGCCACGCTCGGCGTCAAGCTCGGCACGGTCCGCAGCCGTATCCACCGCGGCCGCTCGCATCTGCGTAAGGCCCTTCAGCACCGCTCTCCCGAGGCGCGTGCCGAGCAGCGCGCGATGGCGGGCGTGGCCGGGGAGGGCGGTTCGGCGTGAGCGGTATCGGACCGACCCCCGCGGAGCAGCACCTGGGGGACCGGCTCGCTGCTCTGATCGACGGCGAGCTGAAACATGACGCGCGCGACCGGGTGCTCGCACACCTGGCGACCTGTTCCAAATGCAAGGCCGAGGCCGACGCGCAGCGCCGGCTGAAGAGCGTGTTCGCGGCGACCGCCCCGCCGCCGCCGTCCGAAGGGTTCCTTGCCCGCCTGCAGGGCTTGCCCGGCGGGCCGCCCGGAGGGCCGCCCGCCAGCGGTGACGACGACAGAAGCGGCCCGTTCGGCGCCGGAGGGGGACGCTTCGGCGACGGCATCTTCGGTATGACACCGGAGGGCTTCGGGTATGCACCCGGTCCCGGGCAGGAGCACGGTTCCGGGTTCCGTATCCACGACGTGGGGCGCCAGGAGGCCGAGCGCTCGGTGTGGCGCGGACGCAGATTCGCGCTCACGGCTGCCAGCGCGGTGTCGTTCGCGGCGATCGCCCTCGGCGGGACGCTGCCGCTCGGCGCAGCGGGCGACACCGCCGCCCGCGGTGAGCAGCGGGGGAACAATGTGACGCCCCAGCGAAGCGCGTCCACGTCGTCCACGTCGGCCGCGTCGGGCGCGGACGCCGGACGGCGCCGCGGTGGTGCGACCAGCGAGCAGACCGTGGGCGTGGTCTCGCCCGCCCTGATGCAGACGCACCCGTTCGCGGCGTCGAGCCTGCTCACGGGCGCGCCGCCGGCGTGGATGCGGCCCACGGGCTCGGCGTTCCAGCCGGCCACCGTGCAAGGCCCGAGCGTTACGGCCACCCCGCACCCGACGCAGCTCGCGGCACCGACCGGGCGCTGACGCCGAGCGGCGCCCGCCGCGCTGTGTGATGCCTTCCGCAAACCTGGTTGAATCCAGGGAGGGGTGCCCGGCGGGGCGCGTGGATCGGCCAGTTGCGGGGAGAGCATGGAGAACGGGAAGCAGACGGATCCCAAGCCGAAGTGGTGGAGCCGGCCTCCCCGCCGCAGCGCAACGCCGGAGACGCCCCCGGCCCCCGCAGAGCACGGATCCGACGCTCCCCGGACGGACGCCGCACCGGCTGCTCCGGAGTCTGCTCCCGCCACCATCACCGACGACCGGTCCGAGTACACGCTGGCCGCACCGGCTCCTGCGCCCGTTGCTGCGGATGCTCCCGGGGCGGCGCCCGCACCTGCTCCCGCCGCCGTGGCCGCGGCACCCGCCGGTGAGCCCGCACATGCCGACCACGTGGACGAGGCGGTGGCCGATGCCGCCCCGCCGCAGGGCGTCGGCGTACAGCCGCTGCACGAGCCCGACGAGTACCGGACGCCGCCCTACGGAGGCCCCGGGCCGTGGGCCCCGGCCCCGCCCGTACAGCGGCCCGTGGGCACTCCGGCGCACGGGACGCCCGTCCCGGCGCAGCACCACGTGAACAACGGCAACGGGTACCCCGCCCCGGCTCCGGCTCCGGCAGCCATGGCCGCAGCCGCTCCTGCGCCTGTGCCCGCCCCTGCGCCCGTGCCCGCGCCTGCACCTGCGACGCCGGTCCAGTGGGCGCAGTACGACCCCTGGAGCGCCCCCGGGACGGTCTCCCTGAGCCAGGCCGGGGAGCCGTCGAAGAAGAAGTCGCGGCGCGGCACCGCATTCGTCGGTGCTCTGCTCTTCGCACTGCTCGCCGGCGTGCTCGGTGGCGGCGTCGGCGCGTACCTGGAGCGGAACGGCGGCATCACCACGGTCGAGCTGCCCCAGACCGGCCCCGAGGACTCCGGCCGCGCCCCCGAGAGCATCGCGGGCATCGCCGCCAGCGCCCTCCCCAGTGTGGTGACGCTGCACGTCAGCGGTGGCGGTGAGCAGGGCACCGGCACAGGCTTCGTCCTCGACCAGCAGGGCCACATCCTCACCAACAACCACGTCGTCGACCCGGCCGGCAGTTCCGGCGGCATATCCGTCACCTTCAGCGGCGGCGAGACCGCGCGCGCCACGCTCGTCGGCAAGGACAGTGGCTACGACCTCGCCGTCGTCAAGGTCACCGGCGTGTCCGGGCTCAAGCCCCTGCCCCTCGGCAACTCCGACAACGTCCGTGTCGGTGACCCGGTCGTCGCCATCGGCGCCCCCTTCGACCTGCAGAACACCGTCACCGCCGGAATCATCAGCGCCAAGGAGCGCCCGATCACCGCGGGCGGCGAGAAGGGCGACGGCAGCGACATCAGCTATGTCGACGCACTGCAGACCGACGCCCCGATAAACCCCGGCAACTCCGGCGGCCCGCTCGTCGACTCCAAGGCCCGTGTCATCGGCATCAACAGCGCCATCCGCGCCGCCGACAGCGGCGCCGGCCCCGACGGCGGTCAGGCGGGCTCCATCGGCCTCGGCTTCGCCATCCCCATCAACCAGGGCAAGCGCGTCGCCGAGGAGCTCATCAACACCGGCAAGGCCACCCACCCCGTCATAGGTGTCAGTCTCGACATGAAGTACACGGGCGACGGCGCCCGGGTCGGCGAGAAGGGCAGGGACGGCACCCCGCCCATCACCTCCGGAGGACCCGCCGCCAAGGCCGGCATCCGTCCAGGCGACGTCATCACCAAGGTCGACGGTCAGCGGGTGCACAGCGGCGAGGAGCTCATCGTCAAGATCCGCGCGCACCGCCCCGGCGACCGGCTGGAGCTGACCCTGCTCCGGGACGGCAAGGAGCAGACCAAGACACTGACGCTCGGCTCGTCGAGCGGCTCGTGACGGACGTCGCACGGGCCCGGCCGGGGCCCGGCAGGTCGCCCGACAGGCCCCCGGAGTGACACCCGAAGAGACGCGTGAAGGTACCGCCAGGACAGAATGGCCGGGTACCGTTGAGCGGGTCCCACCCATGACCGGCGGGTACGGAGAACGCGAACACAAGGAGCAGCAGGGTGTTCAATGACATAGGCGCGCTCGAGCTCGTGACGCTCGTGGTCCTCGCCGTGCTCGTCTTCGGCCCGGACAAGCTGCCGAAGGTCATCCAGGACGTCTCGCGGTTCGTCCGCAAGGTCCGGGAGTTCTCCGACAATGCGAAGCACGACATTCGCAGCGAACTCGGCCCGGAATTCAAGGACTTCGAGTTCGAGGACCTCAATCCCAAGACCTACATCCGCAAGCAGCTCTCCGAGAACGACGATCTCAAGGAGATCCGGAGCAGCTTCGACCTCAAGAAGGAAATCAACGACGTCGCGGACGCGGTCAACGGCAAGGAACCCGAGACCTCCGTCCCGGCCGCCGTCAACGGCTCGCCCGGCGCCGCCCCCGACCTGCTCAAGAAGCGCGAAACCGTCGATCAGGGCGAGCGCCCGCCCTTCGACGCAGACGCCACCTGAGTGCCCCGGAGCGCCACCAATCCCAACGAGCCGGTGCGAGATGGCTATCCTCTCCATCTGTCCGGAAACGAGGACGCCCGCGGGGGGTGGGCCGTTCCGGACCACAGGATCGAGGAGGCGGCCGGGTAGATGGAGACGACGAGTCGGGTAGGGACGCAGAGCACGCCCAGCGCATCTGCTGCTGAGGGGGTGCCCGTGGCCCGGCGTACGGTCGACGGCTATCTGCGCGCGTCCTTCCCCTGGTACGGACTGGACGAGGCCTTCACAGGACCGCGCTGGCTGATGCAGGTCGCCACCACGGCGGACGGCACGGTGCAGCACGGTTCCATGGGCCACGGCGACGAGCCGTCGATAAAGTCCGACGCCGCGGGGGCCGAGAAGGAGCGCTTCGCGGTTGTCGTGACGGTCGGCGCGAGCCCCGTGCGGCGCAGCAGCGACGGTACGGGCGTACTGGATGCGACGACGGTCGCCTCGGCGGCGTGGCTGGCCGGTTCGGGTCTGCTGGCGTACACCTGGCCCGGGCAGCTGGACCACTCGCTGCGGGACGACTGGCTGGACCAGCAGACCGAGACCGCGTTCGAACTCGCGGACGACATGGACGGCCCGGCGTGGTCGGAGCTGTCGCTGCCGGTGGACGGGGTGCCGATGCCGTTCCACTACCGGGAGTCGGAATTCGGGTGGGTGCTGGCCGGCTCCACGGGGAGCGGGGTGCACGTGGGCGCGTACGGGCGCGGTATGAGCGCGTACGGGCTCGGGTTCTCGGTCGTGCGGGACCTCGGGGACTACGCGCTCTAGGCCCGGACTTCGCAGGTCACCCGTTAGTGACGGCTCGACGCGTGATCGTTGCCCGTTCCCGGCCGCTGTCGAGCGGACAGGGATACGTGCGCACCCAAGTCGACCGCTGCTTGACCGGCTGCGACCGCTCGATCTTCACGAACGAGGGACCTGCGAACTACGGATCCAGGAGCGCGGCCCGGGCGGCTGACGGGTGGGCAGAGCCTCTGCGGAAGCCCTGCCCACGGTCGGGCTCAGAACTTGTTGCGCGGGGTGATGCCCAGGCTCAGGCCCGCGAGGCCGCGCTGGCGGCCGCCGAGCTTGTCGGCGATGGCGCGCAGGGCCGAGCCCGCGGGGGAGTCGGGGTCCGTCAGGACGACCGGCTTGCCCTCGTCGCCACCCTCGCGCAGGCGCACGTCGATCGGGATCTGACCCAGCACCGGCACCGTCGCGCCGGTCGTCCGCGTCAGGCCCTCGGCGACCCTCTGACCGCCGCCCGTGCCGAAGACGTCGACCATCTCGTCGCAGTGCGGGCACGGCAGGCCCGACATGTTCTCGACGACGCCGACGATCTTCTGGTGGGTCTGTACGGCGATGGAGCCGGCCCGCTCCGCGACCTCGGCCGCGGCCTGCTGCGGGGTGGTGACGACCAGGATCTCCGCGTTCGGCACCAGCTGGGCCACGGAGATCGCGATGTCGCCCGTGCCCGGGGGCAGGTCGAGCAGGAGGACGTCCAGGTCGCCCCAGTACACGTCCGCGAGGAACTGCTGCAGCGCGCGGTGCAGCATCGGCCCGCGCCACACCACCGGCGCGTTGCCCGGGGTGAACATGCCGATCGAGATGACCTTCACACCGTTCGCGGACGGCGGCATGATCATGTTCTCGACCTGGGTCGGACGGCCGTCCGCGCCCAGCATGCGCGGCACGCTGTGGCCGTAGATGTCGGCGTCGACGACACCGACCTTCAGGCCGTCGGCCGCCATCGCGGCCGCCAGGTTCACGGTCACGGAGGACTTGCCGACGCCGCCCTTGCCGGACGCCACCGCGTAGACGCGGGTCAGCGAGCCGGGCTTGGCGAACGGAACCTCACGCTCGGCGCTGGTGCCGCGCAGCGAGGCCGCGAGCTCGCGCCGCTGCTCGTCGCTCATCACGTCCAGCGACACATCGACGCGGGAGACGCCTGCGACACGGGAGACGGCGTCCGTGACGCGCTGGGTGATGGTCTCGCGCATCGGGCAGCCCGAGACGGTGAGATAGACCGTGACGGCAACGGCGCCGTCCTCCCCGATCTCCACCGATTTGACCATGCCCAGGTCGGTGATCGGTTTGTTGATCTCGGGGTCGTTCACCGTCGCCAATGCCTCGCGCACCGCGTCATCCGTAGCCATACGGACGATGGTACGGCGCCGGATACCACCCCGGGGACGTGCGTCAGCGGTCGCCTTCGTCACGTCCGCGTGGGGAGCCGGGCGGGAATACGGGTTCGTGTTCCCGGTTTCCCAGCTCCTTCAGCAGATCCTCGAACTCGGAGCGGATCCAGTCGCGGGTGGCGACCTCGCCGAGCCCCATCCGCAGCGCCGCGATCTCCCGCGTCAGATACTCGGTGTCCGCGATGGAGCGCTCGTTCTGCGCCCGGTCCTGTTCCATCTCGACCCGGTCGCGGTCCGCCTGACGGTTCTGCGCGAGCAGGATCAGCGGGGCGGCGTACGAGGCCTGGAGCGACAGCATGAGCGTCAGAAAGATGAACGGGTACGGGTCGAAGCGCAGCCCGGCCGGCGCGAAGACGTTCCACAGGACCCAGGCGGCGATGGTCACGGTCATCCAGACCAGGAACCGTCCCGTCCCCAGCAAGCGGGCGATCTTCTCGGAGAACCGCCCGAAGGCCTCAGGGTCGTACTCCGGCAGCACCTTCCGCCGCGGGGCCCGCGGCACGTCGAGCCGGTTGCGCGGCCGCGGCCCGCCACCCAGCCGTTCCCGTTCCCGTTCCCGTTCCCGTTCGCGTTCCCGTTCTTGCTCCCTGGCCTCCTTGCGGCCCTCGCCGCGCTCGCTGAGCCCGTACTCACTTCCCATCGGCGGTCACCGTTCCCTCGAACTCGGCCTCGCGCCAGTCCTCCGGCAGCAGATGGTCGAGCACGTCGTCGACGGTTACCGCGCCCAGCAGCGAGCCGCTCTCGTCCACGACCGGTGCGGCGACCATGTTGTACGTGGCGAGATAGCTGGTGATCGCGGGCAGCGGGGTGTCCGGGGGGAGCGGCGGCAGATCGCTCTCGACGATCGAGGCGACCAGCGTGAACGGCGGATCCCGCAGCAGCCGCTGGAAGTGGACGGTGCCCAGGTACTTGCCCGTCGGTGTCTCGTCGGGCGGGCGGCACACGTACACCTGGGCCGCGAGCGCCGGGGAGAGTTCGTGCTGGCGCACCCGCGCGAGCGCGTCCGCGACCGTCGAGTCCGGGCGCAGCACGATCGGCTCGGTCGTCATCAGGCCGCCGGCGGTCCGCTCCTCGTACGACATCAGCCGGCGCATGTCGGCGGCGTCGTCCGGCCGCATCAGCCTGAGGAGCCGCTCCTTGTCCTCCTCCGGCAGTTCGGAGAGCAGATCGGCCGCATCGTCCGGATCCATCGCCTCCAGCACGTCCGCCGCCCGCTCCTCCTTCAGCTTGCCGAGGATCTCCACCTGCTCGTCCTCCGGCAGCTCCTCGAGGACATCGGCGAGCCGGTCGTCGTGGAGGGCGGCGGCGACCTCGACGCGCCGCTTGGGGGAGAGGTGGTGCAGTGCGTTCGCGAGGTCCGCGGGGCGCAGCCGCTCGAAGGTGGCCAGCAGGCTCTCCGCGCCCTGCCCCTCCTCCTCCAGCGAGAAGCCGGTGACAGCGGACCACTCGACGGTCAGCGCCTCCCCCTTGCGGCGCAGCGCCCCGCCCTTCCCCTTCCGCACGAATACCTTGTCGATCTCCCAGTCGCGGCGGGCGGGGAGCTGCTGGATGGCGACGTCCAGGACCGTGACCTCTTCGCCCGTCCCGACGAGCTGCACCCGCCGGTCCAGGAGCTCTCCGAGGACGAGGCGCTCGGTCGGGCGCTGCTCGAAGCGCCTCATGTTGACGACGCCGGTGGTGATGACCTGACCGGACTCGACGCCGGTCACCCGGGTCATGGGGAGGAAGATCCGGTGGCGGCTGAGCAGCTCCACGACCACGCCGAGCAGCCGCGGCGGTCGGCCGCCGACGCGGAGCATGGCGACGAGGTCGCGCACGCGCCCGACCTGTTCGCCGTTGGGGTCGAAGACCGGGACTCCGGCGAGATGCGAGACGAAGATCCGGGGGGCGCCTGCCGCCATGCTCCGCGCCTCCTCCCTACCGAGATATGCCGAGAGAAATGCCCCGAAATGCTGCTGTTCAACGGCTTCAGGCTAGCCCGTGGCGTTCCATGCCGCCCAGGAGAGCGGTCCGGACGACTCCCCTCCAGATCGTGCTATGACCCCGGGTACGCTGCGGTCTTGCCAACCCCCCACACGTACGAGAGGCAGTGCGCACGTGACCGCTCTCCCCCCGGCCGCCGCGGCCCTGGCCGTCCGTCGGGCGGCGCTTCCCGTCGCACTCTGCATGGGGCTGGCCGCCGCCCTCACGGCCTGTGCCGGCGAGGACCCGGACGCGGGCACGAACGGCGTCGGCAAGCTGGAGGCGCCGGCGATCGAGGCGAAGGCGAAGGCCGCGGCGAACGCTGCGCAGGCGGTACGCCTCTCCGGGACGCTGGTCTCCAAAGGCGGTACGTACAAGCTGAACATGCGGCTCAAGAAGAGCGGCGGGATCGGCTCGGTCACCACGAAGAACTCGACCTTCGAGCTGCTGAGGGTCGAGGACGCGCTCTACCTGAAGGCCGACGCGAGCTTCTGGGCCCACGCGGACTCGGACTCGGACTCCGACGGCGGCGCCTCCGAGCCGCCGAGCAAGGAGGACACGGCCGCCGCGAACAAGCTGGACGACATGTACGTGAAGGTCCCGGATGACGACCCGTCGTACAAGCAGCTGCGTGGCTTCACCGAGATGGACGTCCTGCTGGAGGGGCTCCTCGGGCTGCAGGGGAAGCTCAGCAAGGGTGCCCGCGACACGATCGGCGGCGTCCGCACGATCAAGGTCCTGGGCAGCGAGGGCCACGGCGGCACGCTCGACGTCTCCCTGAAGGGAACGGCGTACCCGCTCCAGCTCGCCCGCGCGGGCGGCGCCGGCGTCCTGACGCTCGGCGACTGGAACGAGGACTTCGAGCTCGCGGCTCCGACGAAGGAGGAGACGGTCGACTACGGCCGCGAACTCCCGCGCACCAACAACTGACCGCCGCCGACCCGGCGCATCGAGCCCCGCGGGCCCGGTGCGCCCTGCGGGCGGTGTCCCGAGCAGCCCGGTACCGCCCGGTGGGCCCGCGGTGCCCGTCCTCGGGCGCCGTACGGGCGGCGCAGGAGCCCCATCCCCACGCGCCGCAGGGCGTAAAGGGGGCCTGCGGCCGGAGCCCCCGGCATCGGGAAGGGGCGAGGTGCGGGAAAGGCCCGCCGCAGGCGCGCGGGCCCCGGCCCCGTGGCTCGGCAGCGGGCGTCAGCCCGCTTGCTTGCGCCGCCGCCGCAGGAGGAGGCGCGGCAGGGCCGCCGGGATCGGGTGGCGAGTGGTCGCCGTCGTGGGGAGCGGGGCGGCCGCCAGGGACCCCTGCGGATGCTCGGTGCTCGACTCGCGCGGCTCAAGACGCAGCACCCGGCACTCCCGCGCCCAGCGCTCCGTCATCCGCTCGCCGTCCGGCGCGTTCAACCGCTTGCCCTTCAGCTCGGCGACCGCGGCCTCCCACGCCTCCGAGCCGGGCGCCAGCTCGCTCACCGCGGCGGTCCAGGCGACCAGCCGGCCGCCCTTGTCCTTGCTGCGTACGGTGACCTCGGCGGTGGAGCCGTCCATCAGCCCGGGCAGCGGCTGCTCCCCCGGTCCGTCGCCGACGACATGTGCCGCGCCGTCGAGCCACGCGTGCCACAGGGCCCGGGACGGTCCGGTGCCCCGGACCCAGATGAGACCGGACTTCTTGGTGGCCTCCTCGACGAGGGCAGGGCCTAGCGGCACGTCGTTGCCGAGCTGAGCGTCGTTCATGTCCTGCAGCCTATTAGAGCCAGCCGTTGCGCTTCAGTGTGCGGTGAATGGTGAGACAGACGACGGCGATGCCGACCAGCACCATCGGGTACCCGTACCGCCAGTGCAGCTCCGGCATGTGGTCGAAGTTCATGCCGTAGACGCCGCACACCGCCGTCGGTACGGCGATGATCGCCGCCCAGGACGTGATCTTGCGCATGTCCTCGTTCTGGGCGACCGTCGCCTGCGCCAGGTTCGCCTGGAGGATCGAGTTCAGCAGTTCGTCGAAGCCGAGGACCTGCTCCTGCACCCGGGCCAGGTGGTCGGCGACATCGCGGAAGTACTTCTGGATGTCCGGATCGACGAGCCGCATCGGCCGCTCGCTCAGTAGTTGCATGGGCCGCAGCAGCGGGGTCACCGCCCGCTTGAACTCCAGCACCTCGCGCTTGAGCTGGTAGATCCGCCCGGTGTCCGTACCGCGCGTGCTGCCCTTCGACGGCGCCGAGAAGACGTCGATCTCGATCTCGTCGATGTCGACCTGGACGGCGTCCGCGACCGCGATGTACCCGTCCACGACATGGTCGGCGATGGCGTGCAGCACCGCCGACGGGCCCTTGGCGAGCAGCTCCGGGTCGTCCTGCAACCGGTGCCGGAGGTTGCGCAGCGAGCCCTGTCCGCCGTGCCGCACGGTGATGACGAAGTCGGGTCCGGTGAAGCACATCACCTCACCGGCCTCGACGACCTCGCTGGTCGCCGTCAACTCGGCGTGCTCGACGTAGTGGATGGTCTTGAAGACGGTGAAGAGCGTGTCGTCGTACCGCTCCAGCTTGGGGCGCTGGTGGGCGTGGACGGCGTCCTCCACGGCCAGCGGGTGGAGCCCGAACTCCGCGGCGATTCCCGCGAACTCCTCCTCGGTCGGCTCGTGGAGCCCGATCCACGCGAAGCCGCCGCCCCCGCGCACCCGGAGCATCGCCTCGTGCGGGGTGAGGCACGCCTCGTCCTTCACGCGTCTGCCGTCGCGGTAGACGGCGCAGTCGACGACCGCGCTGGAGGCCGAGGGGTCACGGGTGGTGTCGTACGTGCTGTACGGGCCGCTGTTCTTGCGCGGCGTCGGGCGGACCGCTTCGCGCAGGTCACGGATCATCGACATGGCAGGCTCCTTCACGGAGAGGCCGTCGGCGCGCGGCGTGGCACTGCCCGGAATGGGGACGTTTCTCGATACGTCCGCAAAGCGGGCGGCACCGCGGGACACGGTGACGGCGTTCGCTACAGACAGTCAGGCAAAAACGAAGTGCTCTTCCGTCGTGCGCGGTGCCAAGGATGCAGCGGTGCGGGAAGCCCTCGAGTCCGGTCGGTGCCCGTACCGGGCGGACGATGTCAGACGGCGAGGAGTCGCGCGGAAGAGCGGTTGGTACTGCACGGTCGACTTCGATCCACCGCAGCCCCACCTCCTCCGGCCGGTCCCCCGTGGGGGATGACGTGTGGTCGGGACCCAGAGTCACACTTCAGCGTGCTGTCCCGAACAGGCGGCTCAGCCTATCAGCCGACTGAGGATCAATCCCTTTGTTTGCCCCTTCCTGACGCGATCTATGCTCGCGGGATGGGAGAAGTTCTTGCTCTGGTCGAGGCCCGGCTGCGCAGCGCGCTCGGCGAACCGGACGCGCGCGCCGCGATGACGTTTCTCGGTACGGACCGGATCGAGGTGCTCCGTTTCATCGACGGAGACGTGGTCCGGTACGCCACGCTGGGCATGTCCGCCCAGCCGATGAACGACCCCAAGGACCCGCTCGCCGACCCTGTGAAGGGACCCCGCGCGGAGCTCCTCCTGTCGGTGCGGGCCGGGCTCGCCGACACCGACAAGGTGCTGCGCCCGCTCGCGGTGCTGGCGTCGTCACCGCAGGTCGAGGGCGTGATCGTGGCGCCCGGCAACTCCATGGACCTCGGTGGGCCGTTGTGGCCGCAGGCGCCGTTCTCGTCCGTCCTGGTGGCCGAGTCCGGTGGTCTGGTGGAGGACCTGGAGCTGGATCCGCCCATGGATCCGGTGCGCTTCCTGCCACTGCTGCCGATGACGCCGAACGAGGCCGCGTGGAAGCGGGTGCACGGTGCCGGGGAGCTCCAGGGGCGGTGGCTGAAGCACGGGACGGACCTGCGCGATCCGCGCCGCAGGTCCGTCACCCTGACGTGACGTCAGGGATGGCGAAGTGACGTATCTCATGGCCGAGTTGGGTGCCCGGTCGGTCCGAGGGCCGTTCGGCGTGGTCGGTCAGCGACGCCCGCCGCGCCCCGACGACGCCCGCGCCGATCACCGCCGCGACGCCGGCGACCACGAACGGCGTGCGGATGTCGCTCCACTCCGCGATCTTCGGCGCCAAGTACGGGGCCGCGGCGGCCGCGAACCAGCGGACGAAGTTGTAGCCCGCGCTCGCCACCGGCCGCGGAGCGTCCGAGACGCCGAGCGCCAGCTCCGTGAAGACGGTGTTGTTGACGCCGATGAAGGCGCCGGACAGGACCGTGCAGACGACGGCCGTCGTGCGGTCCCCGTACCCGAGCACCACCACGTCCGCCGCGAGCAGCAGCAGTGAACCGCCCAGCACCCTGAGTGAGCCGTACCGCGCCTGCAGCCGCGGCGCGACCAGCACCGAGAAGACCGCGAGGAGGACGCCCCAGGCGAAGAAGACGGCCCCCGACCGGTACGGCGACAGGTCCAGCACGAAGGGGGTGAACGCCAGCACCGTGAAGAAGGCGTAGTTGTAGAAGAACGCCGAGACGGCCACGGACGCGAGCCCGCCGTGACCGAGCGCCCTGAGCGGATCGAGCAGCGAGGTCTTCCGTTCAGGCTTCGGCTGCTCCTTGAGGAAGGCCGCGATGCACAGGAAACCGATGGCCATCAGGGCGGCCGTGCCGAAGAACGGGTAGCGCCAACTGGCGTCGCCGAGCAGGGCTCCGAGCAGCGGCCCGCAGGCCATGCCGAGGCCGAGTGCCGACTCGTACAGCAGGATCGCGGCGGCTCCCTCTCCCATTCCCCCACGGCCCCGAGCCGCATCGCTTCGCGAGGCCCCTGTCGGATGGGCGGCGGCACCGACGATGACCGCGAGCGCGGTCGACACGAAGAGCGCGTTGCCGAGTCCCCATCCCGCCCGGAAGCCGACGAGTTCGCCGACCGACCCCGACGTGCCGGAGAGCGCGGCGAAGACCACGACCAGGGCGAGTCCGGCCAGCAGTGTCCTGCGGCTGCCGATCCGGCTGGACACGAAACCGGTCACGAGCATGGTCACGGCGGTGATCAGGAAGTACGACGTGAACAGCAGCGAGACCTGGCTCGGTGTCGCATCCAGGCCCTCGGCGATGGAGGGCAGGATCGGGTCCACGAGGCCGATGCCCATGAAGGCGACGACGGATGCCCCGGCCGTGGCCCAGACGGCCTTGGGCTGACGCAGGATGCCGCCTCCGTCGAACGGGTCCTCTCCGCGCATGGATGCTCCTCTGCTTCTCCGGGCGCCGGCCCGGTCAATTCGGTGTGCCATACAAACAATAAGTTAGACAATCTAATAAATGCAAGATGCATCTAGTTCTTCCTGGTGAGGCTGGGTGAAACCGAAGTGCCGGACGGGTGATCGTCCTTGACGGGACGCCGAGCGGGTAGGACCGTTGGGCGCTATGAGGGGCGAACCCAGTTGCCCGAAGTGCGGTGGCCGGGTGAGGGCGCCCGGTCTCTTCGCCGACACGTGGCAGTGCGATGTGCACGGTTCCGTGCATCCGCTGCAGCCGGTGATTCCGCCCAGCGTCGAAGCCCTCAGTGTCGTGGTCGCCCGTGCCCAGGTGCCGGTGTGGATGCCCTGGCCGCTTCCGGTCGGCTGGCTCTTCACCGGCGTCGCGTACGCGGGTGACGACCGCAGCGGAGGCCGCGCGACCGCGGTCGCCTGCTCGGGTCCCGGACCGCTCGGCGGTGTGGGGGAGTTGCTGCTGGTCGCCGAGGAACTCGGCGTCGGCCTCGGCGCCCGCTTCGCCGGGATCGACGGGCCCGACCCGGGGCCGCACATGACCGTCGACAAGCCACCCCAGGCCAAGGTCCTCGCCGCGGGCCGGCCGACACCGCTCTGGCACGTCAACGACGCGCCGGAGGACCGCGCGGTCTTCGCGGGCGAGGCGATGGGGCTGTGGCTGTGGGCGATCGTGTGGCCCGAGTCGACCGGCCTGTTGATGTACGACGAGCTGATACTCACCGATCTGCGGGAGGCGGGCTCGGAGGTGGAGCTGCTGCCGTGCGGGGCGCTGTCACCGCGGCTGCTTTCGTGACGAGGCGCCGGCCTCGTACGGCCGGCTGTGCGACCGGCCTCGTACGGCCGGCTGTGCGACCGGCCTCGCACGGCCGGCCGGCGCGGCCGGCGTGGTGCGCCGGCGCCGTACGGCCGGTCGCGTGGCGCCCGTGGTCGTGAGTCGTGACGGCTTCCACGCCATGCCGTGGTCCGGGTGACGTTCGATTCCCCGTTACGATTGAGCGTCCCCTGCCCTCCCCGAGCCCTGGAGTCATGCGTCGTGCGCATCGATCTGCACACCCACTCCACGGCGTCGGACGGTACGGACACCCCGGCCGAGCTGGTCCGCAACGCCGCGGCCGCCGGGCTCGACGTCGTCGCGCTGACCGACCACGACACCGTCGGCGGCCACGCCGAGGCGATCGCCGCGCTCCCCGAAGGCCTCACCCTCGTCACCGGGGCCGAACTCTCGTGCCGCACCGAGGGTGTGGGCCTGCACATGCTGGCCTACCTGTTCGACCCCGACGAGCCCGAACTGGCGCGCGAGCGCGAACTCGTACGGGACGACCGGGTGCCGCGCGCCCAGGGCATGGTCGCCAAGCTCCAGGAGCTGGGTGTGCCGATCACCTGGGAGCAGGTGGCCCGGATAGCCGGTGACGGTGCCGTCGGCCGCCCGCACGTCGCGACCGCGCTCGTCGAACTCGGCGTCGTTCCCGATGTCTCCGCCGCCTTCACGCCCGACTGGCTCGCGAACGGCGGGCGCGCATACGTCGAGAAGCACGAGCTCGACCCGTTCGAGGCCGTCCGCCTGGTCAAGGCGGCCGGCGGCGTCACCGTCTTCGCCCACCCGCTCGCGGTCACGCGTGGTGAGGTCGTTCCCGAGGACACCATCGCGCGGCTGGCCGCGGCAGGTCTCGACGGCATCGAGGTCGACCACATGGACCACGACGAGCCCACGCGGGCCCGGCTGCGCGGACTTGCCCCCGACCTCGGCCTGCTGGCCACCGGCTCCAGCGACTACCACGGCAGCCGCAAGACCTGCCGGCTCGGCGACTTCACGACCGACCCGGAGATCTACGGCGAGATCACGCGCCGTGCGACCGGCGCGTTCCCGGTCCCGGGCACGGGGGGAACATCCGGCCGCTGACAGCGGCTCCCTCGCGCGGGCTCCCTGGGCTGCCCGTGTGCGGGTATCTACGCCCTCGCGCCCTTCGGCGCTCTGCTGCGCCCCGGCGCCATTCAGTACCCCGACACCCCGACATCATCCCGCAAGGCATCACTGTGTTCGACGTCGCCGTCTTCGGCTCCCTGTTTCTCACCCTCTTCGTGATCATGGATCCTCCCGGGATCACCCCGATCTTCCTCGGCCTCACCTCCGGCCGCCCCGCGAAGGTCCAGCGACGGATGGCCTGGCAGGCGGTCACGGTGGCCTTCGGTGTCATCACCGTCTTCGGCATCCTGGGCCAGCAGATCCTCGCGTACCTCCATGTCTCCGTCCCCGCCCTGATGATCGCGGGCGGTCTGCTCCTGCTGCTCATCGCGCTCGACCTGCTGACCGGCAAGACCGACGAGCCCAAGCAGACGAAGGACGTCAATGTCGCGCTCGTCCCGCTCGGCATGCCGCTGCTGGCCGGGCCGGGTGCGATCGTCTCGGTGATCCTCGCGGTGCAGCACGCCGACGGTGCCGCGCAGCAGATCTCGGTGTGGGCGGCGATCGTCGCGATGCACGTCGTGCTCTGGCTGACGATGCGCTACTCGCTGCTGATCATCCGGGTCATCAAGGACGGCGGTGTCGTCCTGGTGACGAGGCTCGCGGGCATGATGCTGTCGGCGATCGCCGTGCAGCAGATCATCAACGGTGTCACCCAGGTGATCCAGGGCTCATGAGGAGTCCTGGCATCGTCCCGGCAGTGTCCGGACAGCACTTCGCCCCGTACGGAAGCTTCCGTACGGGGCGAAGTGCTGTCCGGCCGCCGGCCGGACCGCTGCCAGGTGTTACGAGGCGCAGGTACCGGCGGGCCGGATGTAGATGCGCTGGCCGATCGCGGCGGCCTGCTGGACCATCCGGTTGACGGAGGCAGCGTCCACAACGGTGCTGTCCACGGCGGTGCCGTCGACATCGTCGAGTCGCATGATCTCGAAGCGCATAAAGGCTTCTCCCTTCTGTCCGTCCGTGTTACGTCCGTTGCAACGGGATGCAGAGTGCAAACATTCCCTACGCTAAAGAAATTTTTCGGATTGCTAACTACTGGCGGGTACCGCCGGGCCTGCTCACAATGGGTTCCAAATGAACGACGATGAGCTCACCAGCATCAGCGCCCGCCTGGAGCGCACCAACGAGCTGCTCCAGCGCATGCTCGCCGAGGTCGCGAAGACCCCGTCCACGCATGCCATCTTCGTCGACGCCGGTTACGTCTATGCTGCGGCCGGGTTGCTTGTGGCCGGAACCGAGGACCGGCGCAATTTCGATCTCGACGCCGAGGGGCTCATCGAGGCGTTCATCGACAAGGCCCGCACGATCTTCGCGGACAGCCGGCTGCTGCGCGTCTACTGGTACGACGGCGCCAGGCGCCGCATCCACACGTCCGAGCAGCAGTCCATAGCCGAGCTCCCCGACGTCAAGGTCCGGCTCGGCAACCTCAACGCGAACAACCAGCAGAAGGGCGTCGACTCCCTCATCCGCTCCGACCTGGAGTCGCTCGCCCGCCACCGGGCGATCAGCGACGCCGCACTCGTCGGCGGCGACGAGGACCTGGTCTCCGCCGTCGAGGCCGCCCAGGGGTACGGGGCGCGGGTGCATCTGTGGGGGATCGAGGCGGCCGACGGCCGCAACCAGGCGGAGCCGCTGCTCTGGGAGGTCGACAGCCAGCGCACCTTCGACCTCGACTTCTGCCGGCCGTACGTCACCCGGCGACCCGTCACCACGTACGAGGACGACAAGCCTCCGCCGTCCCGCGAGGACGTCCGCTTCGTCGGCGCGCAGATCGCGGCGACCTGGCTCGCCGAGCGCGGGAGGGCGCCGATGGCCGAGCTGCTGCCCGGGCATCCGTATCTGCCGGGCCCGGTCGACCAGGATCTGCTCATCGAGGCGGAGAAGCTGCTGCAGCACTCACTGCGCGGATACGCGCACCTGCGGCGTGCCCTGCGCGACGGGTTCTGGCAGCACCTCCAGGGTCAGTACTGACACCAGAAGGCGGTGAGCGCGTCGGCCGTCTCCGCCGGCCGGTCCGTGTTGGGCGAATGCTCCGCGCCCGCGATCACCGTGCGATGCGCGCCGAGCCGTACCGCCATGTCGTCGAGCTCCGGTAGGGGCCAGGTGTCGTCGCGCTCGCCCGACACGACGAGCTTGGGCAGCGGTACGGTGGCGAGTTCGTCGACGCGGTCCGGCTCCACGGTCAGCCGGCGTCCTGTGGCGAGGAGCTGGGACGGGTTGTGCCGCAGCCAGCGCCGCCGCAGGTCCTCACCGTCGGTCTCGGCCTCCTCCGGAGGATCCAGCGCGCGCATCGCCTCCCAGACCTCTGCCATGCTCAGGGTGACGAGGGCGTCGCTCAACAGCTTGACCTTGCTGCGCTGGCCGGGGCTGATCCGGGCGGGCCCCGACGAGATCAGGGTGAGCGTGGCGAACGGCTGCGCATCGGTGAGCACCGCGGCGCGGGCGATCTGTCCGCCGAGCGAGTGGCCGACGAGATGCACGGGTCCGCCGAGCGCGTCGGCCTGTGCGAGCACGTCGCGTGCCAACTCGTCCTGGGCGTACGCCTCCTGGGACTCGGGACCGTCGCTCTCGTACTGCCCGCGGCCGTCGACCGCGACGGCCCGGTACCCGGCGGCGGTCAGCGGCTCCAGCATCGCGATGAAGTCCTCCTTGCTCCCGGTGTAGCCCGGCAGGAGCATCGCGGTGCCCTTCACCTCCCTCCCTCCGTCCGGCAGGGCGTCCAGCACGGCGAAAGCGCCGCGCGAGGTCTCGAGCATCCGGGCACGGGCGCAGGCGGGGGGCACGAAGGTGGGCGGCCGACTCATGCGGACGAGGCTACCGACCCCGAAGTCCCGTCCAGCGCCTCGGGCGGCCCAGCGCGCCTGTTGCGGGCACGGGCGGGCGCACGCGGCGGAACCGCAGAGACCGGACAGGGCCCCGCCCTTCCCGGCGGCATCGACTGCGGCTCCGCCGCGCGGGCACAGCCCCAGGCCGTCCGGGGCTGAGGGACGGTGCCACCGGCGCCGGATGCGCGCGAGGGCCCGCACCTCGGGGTGCGGGCCCTCGTGGGGCAGGCGGAGCCGACGGTCGATCAGGCTTCCGGCTGGGTCGCGGCCTTCGAGCGTGTGCGGCGGCGGCGCGGCTTGGCGGGCTCCTCCGCGACGGCCGCCTCGACCGGAGTGGCCTCCGCGGCAGGCGCGGCGGCCGTGGAGCGCGTGCGGCGGCGGCGCGGCGTGGCGGGCACGTCCGCGACCGGCTCGGCAGCAGGGGCCTCAACGGCGACGGGAGCCTCGGCCACACCCGCACCGGCACCCGCACGGGTGCGGCGGCGACGGCGCGGCGTACGCGGGGCGTCGTCGGCCTCGGCGGGCTCCACGGCCTCGGCCGGCGCCGTCGGCGCCGCCTCGTCCAGCGACGTACCGCCGCGCGTACGGCGCCGCTGGCGCGGCGTGCGCGTACGAGCCGGAGGCTCCTCCGTCTTCGTACGCGACCCGGAACGCGACCCGCGGCCACCCGTCTCGCCGAGGTCCTCCAGCTCCTCCGCCTCGAGACCGGCGCGGGTGCGCTCGGCGCGCGGGAGGACGCCCTTCGTTCCGCCGGGGATGCCGAGCTCCTCGAAGAGGTGCTGCGACGTGGAGTACGTCTCGACCGGGTCGTTGAAATTCAGGTCCAGCGCCTTGTTGATGAGCTGCCAGCGCGGGATGTCGTCCCAGTCGACCAGCGTCACGGCCGTGCCGGACGCGCCCGCGCGGCCGGTGCGGCCGATGCGGTGGAGGTACGTCTTCTCGTCCTCCGGCGACTGGTAGTTGATGACGTGCGTGACGCCCTCGACGTCGATGCCGCGCGCGGCGACGTCGGTGCACACCAGCACATCGACCTTGCCGTTGCGGAACGCGCGCAGCGCCTGCTCGCGCGCGCCCTGGCCCAGGTCGCCGTGGACGGCGCCGGACGCGAAGCCGCGCTGGGCGAGCTGGTCCGCGATGTCCGCCGCCGTGCGCTTCGTACGGCAGAAGATCATCGCAAGACCACGGCCATCGGCCTGCAGAATGCGCGAGACCATCTCCGGCTTGTCCATGGAGTGGGCGCGGTAGACGCGCTGTGTGATGTTCGCGACGGTCGCGCCCTGGTCGTCCGGCGCGGTCGCGCGGATGTGCGTGGGCTGCGACATGTAGCGACGCGCGAGACCGATGACCGCGCCCGGCATAGTCGCCGAGAACAGCATGGTCTGGCGCTTGGCCGGCAGCAGCTGGATGATCTTCTCGACGTCGGGCAGGAAGCCCAGGTCGAGCATCTCGTCGGCCTCGTCGAGGACGAGCGCGCGCACGTGCGACAGGTCCAGCTTCCGCTGGCCCGCCAGGTCCAGGAGGCGTCCGGGCGTGCCGACGATGACGTCGACACCCTTCTTGAGCGCCTCGACCTGCGGCTCGTAGGCACGGCCGCCGTAGATCGCGAGAACGCGGACGTTACGCACCTTGCCGGCGGTCAGCAGGTCGTTGGTGACCTGCGTGCACAGCTCGCGGGTGGGAACGACGACGAGCGCCTGCGGGGCTTCGGTGAGCTGCTCGGGCTTGGCCCGGCCCGCCTCGACGTCCGCGGGGACGGTGACGCGCTCCAGCAGCGGAAGGCCGAAACCGAGGGTCTTGCCGGTGCCGGTCTTGGCCTGGCCGATGACGTCCGTGCCCGCGAGCGCGACAGGGAGCGTCATCTCCTGGATGGGAAAGGGGGTGATGATGCCGACGGCCTCAAGGGCCTCGGCGGTCTCGGGAAGGATCCCGAGCTCTCGGAATGTCATAGCCTGCGTAGTCAGGGTGTTGCCTCTTCTGTGAGACGCGGCGCGAGGCGAACGCTGGGGGTCCAACCGCTCCTGGGAACTGGACCGGCCGTGGGTTGGCCGGAAGGCGCGGGACCACTGCCGTCGCTCGAGCGCTCGTGCCGCTGAGGGGTCCCTCATGTGGCGAAGTGCGCACAGAGGGCTGTCGGGTCGGAGCCGATCGGGCCACCGACCGGGCATCCTCATTCAGACGCCCGCCGAGATATCCGGCAGGCTTAATACCACTGTACCCCGGAATCGCGCATGTGTGTTGGGCGAATTCCCGGGAACCGCGTCGCGGCGGGTGCTGACCAGGGCCTTCCGCCGCCGGGACGGCGGGCTATTGTGCGCTTCATGGAGACGCCTGACAACGCCATCGCACCGGCGAACGACACCGCCGAAGAACCCACCGGGATCGCCGCCCAGGACTGGGCCGCGGCCTCCGCCGACCACCAGTACCGCGCCGCGGTCGTGGATCTTCTGGGCGCCCTCGCGTACGGCGAACTGGCGGCCTTCGAGCGGCTCGCCGAGGACGCGAAGCTCGCACCGTCGCTCGCCGACAAGGCGGAGCTGGCGAAGATGGCCTCCGCCGAGTTCCACCACTTCGAGCAGCTGCGGGACCGGCTCGCCGCGATCGACGTCGAGCCGACCACGGCGATGGAGCCGTTCGCGGCGGCGCTGGACGAGTTCCACCGCCTGACCGCGCCGTCGGACTGGCTGGAGGGCCTGGTCAAGGCGTACGTCGGCGACTCGATCGCCAGCGACTTCTACCGCGAGGTCGCGGTCCGGCTGGACTCGGACACCCGCAAGCTGGTGCTGGCGGTGCTCGACGACACCGGCCACGGCAACTTCGCGGTCGAGAAGGTGCGCGCCGCGATCGAGGCGGACCCGCGGGTCGGCGGACGGCTCGCGCTGTGGGCGCGCCGGCTGATGGGCGAGGCGCTGTCGCAGGCGCAGCGGGTCGTCGCGGCGCGGGACGCGCTCTCCACGATGCTCGTCGGCGGGGTCGCGGACGGCTTCGACCTGGCGGCGGTCGGCGAGATGTTCGCCCGGATCACGAAGGCGCACACCAAGCGGATGGCCGCGCTGGGACTCGCGTCCTGAACCGTGCGTGCTCGCGCGCGTGTGTCGGTACGCAGATGACGAGGGAGGGGGTCCGTGTCAGGCCGCGGCTGATCGCCGCAGTCGGCGGGCCCTCGGACGGATCAGCAGCGACAGCGTGACGCCCGCGACGAACAGCGCGCCCAGCAGGGTGCCGAGGAGATAACCGGGCCCCAGTGCCGAGTGCGTCAGATACGCCCCGAAGAGAGCGCCGAGCGTGCCGGTGACATACACCACGCGCGGTGCGGGGAGCCGGTCCGGAAGCCGCCGCACAGCTGCCCAGGAGAGAGCGATTCCGAGCAGCAGGGAGCCGAGAGCTTCCAGGATCACCACGGATCACCTCACGGACGCCGGGCGGGCAGATCGGGTCGTAGCCCGTCCTACCCGAAGCCGCCGGAACGCAATCCTCCACGTTCCCGGCAGCGACACGGAGACGGAGACCGACCCGGAGACGGACACGGGCAGGTACACGAGGAAGGGCCCGGCGGGAAACCCCGCCGGGCCCTTCCTCGTGTCGAAGCGCGACTGAAGAGACTCCTAGAGCGCGCCGAAGCCGACGCGGCGCGTGGCCGGCTCGCCGATCTCGATGTACGCGATCCGGTCGGCCGGTACGAGCACCTTGCGGCCCTTGTCGTCCGTCAGGCTGAGCACCTGCGACTTGCCGCCCAGCGCGTCGGCCACTGCCTGCTCGACCTCCTCGGCGGTCTGGGCGCTCTCCAGAACGATCTCCCGGGGCGCGTGCTGCACGCCGATCTTGACCTCCACGGCTATGTCCCTCCGAACGGTCAGCGATGCGCGGTCAGCCGCGCCGTACGCTGCACACATTAGCCCGGTGAGGGGACGCGCCACGGCCCAGCCGTGCACGCCCGCAGCGAACACCGTCCGCGCCCGTGGCGAACAGGCGCCGCGCGCGGCCGCTCAGTGCCCTTCGCTGCCGTGCAGCGGGAAACCGGCGATGCCCCGCCACGCCAGTGACGTCAGCAGCTGCACCGCCGTGTCCCGCGGGATCGCCGACCCGCTCGACAGCCAGTACCGCGCCACCACCTGCGAGACCCCGCCGAGCCCCACGGCCAGGAGCATGGACTCGTCCTTGGACAGCCCGGTGTCCTCGGCGATGACGTCCGAGATCGCCTCCGCGCACTGCAGCTCCACCCGCTCCACGCGCTCGCGCACGGCCGGCTCGTTCGTCAGGTCCGACTCGAAGACCAGGCGGAAAGCGCCGCCCTCGTCCTCCACGTACGCGAAGTAGGCGTCCATCGTCGCCGCGACGCGCTGCTTGTTGTCCGTCGTCGACGCCAGCGCACCCCGCACGGCCTGCAGCAGCGCCTCGCAGTGCTGGTCCAGCAGCGCCAGATAGAGCTCCAGCTTCCCGGGGAAGTGCTGGTAAAGGACCGGCTTGCTGACCCCGGCCCGCTCCGCGATGTCGTCCATCGCCGCCGAGTGGTAGCCCTGGGCGACGAAGACTTCCTGGGCCGCGCCCAGCAACTGGTTGCGTCGGGCGCGGCGCGGCAGGCGCGTGCCTCGCGGGCGCGCCGCCTCTGTCTGCTCGATGGCTGTCACGCCGCCTCCCACGTTCGATGTCACATGCACAGTGTCCTGTGCCGCGGTCCGTGCCCCGCGGTCGCCATCGTACTTTTGGGTAACCGTGGTGTGCGCGGTGCGAGCGCAGAATTTCACGTACCGGACGACCGCGGTAGCCGGGGGTGCTCGGTAGACCGAACAATTCAGCGGTAGTCGTCCTCGTCGAGTGCGACCACGCGCGCCTGTTCCGCGGTATCCGCCTCGTTGGCCTCGTTCGAGCCGATCCGCTTCAGCGGCTCGTCCTTCCGCTGCTGCAGCTCCGTGTGCTGTTCGGCGGCATCGGCCTCGGGGACCTCCTGATCGAGTTCCGCGAGCTCGTCGACAGCAATACCTTGGCCCTGATCGTCTTCCGAGAAGGTTTCCGGGTC
The DNA here is from genome assembly GCF_053594115.1 of Streptomyces sp. NPDC001970. Taxonomy (NCBI): domain Bacteria; kingdom Bacillati; phylum Actinomycetota; class Actinomycetes; order Kitasatosporales; family Streptomycetaceae; genus Streptomyces; species Streptomyces sp. NPDC001970. Next base: position 160,277 of record NZ_JBSFDW010000012.1, read on the forward strand.
CGTCGGATCGACAGCCATCTGGATCCCTTTCCTGTGCTTTTCCGTGCAGCAGGGGCCGGGGCGTCTGCCCTTGTCCTACGAGCGTAGGAGTTCCGTCTGCCCAGCGCTATGCGGCATCCGCCGGACTTCGCGCCGCCCGGCGCGCTGTGTGCCGCACACACCGCGCTGAGTGCCGCACGGGGTGCGCGGCGCGCCGTCGGTGGGGGCACCGTGGGCCATGCGGAGGCCTGCGCGGTGTGTGACTGCGAACACAGGATTTGCCGCGTGATCGTCTCGTAACATTGCCCCATGTCTTGGACCGAGCTGCCGGAAACCCGCGCCGCCGCACCGGCTCCGCGGGTTCGTGCCGTCCGGGTCGCGGAGGGGGAGGAGCTGCGCCGCGTCGCGCTGCCCGGGCTGACGCTCACCGTGCGTGCCCGGCCCCCGGCCCGCACCGGACTGCCTCCCGCGCTGTACGTCCACGGCCTCGGCGGCTCGTCGCAGAACTGGACCGTGCTGATGCACGAGCTCGAGGACCGGGTGGACGGTGAGGCCGTCGACCTGCCCGGCTTCGGGGACTCCCCGCCGCCGGACGACGGCAACTACTCGGTGACGGGGCACGCCCGGGCCGTCATCCGCATGCTCGACGCCGGCGGCCGCGGCCCCGTCCATCTCATCGGGAACTCGCTCGGTGGTGCCGTCTGCACGCGCGTCGCGGCCGTCCGTCCCGACCTCGTCCGCACCTTGACCCTCATCTCCCCGGCCCTGCCCGAGCTCCGTGTCCAGCGCTCCGCCTGGTCCACCGCGCTGCTCGCGGCGCCGGGCGCCGCCCGGCTGTTCACCCGGCTGACGAAGGACTGGACGGCGGAGATGCGGGTCCGCGGAGTGGTGGCGCTCTGCTACGGAGACCCCGGCAACGTCACCGATGAGGGCCTCCGCCACGCCGTGGAGGAGATGGAGCGGCGGCTCGAACTGCCGTACTTCTGGGATGCGATGGCGCGCAGCACCCGCGGGATCGTGGATGCCTATACGCTCGGCGGGCAGCACGGACTGTGGCGGCAGGCGGAGCGCGTACTCGCGCCGACCCTGCTGGTGTACGGCTGCCGGGACCAGCTCGTCTCGTACCGGATGGCGCGCAAGGCGGCCCAGGCATTCCGGGACTCCCGACTGCTGACCCTCCCGGACGCCGGGCACGTGGCCATGATGGAGTATCCGGAGACGGTCGCCGAGGCCGTACGGGAACTGCTCGACGACGACAGCGGTAGGAGCTGATCCGGGGCGTGGGACGACACAGCCGCAAGGGCCCCGCACCCAAGGCCGCCGACAACAGCAACGCCGACACCAACAAGGGGACGGGTACGACGACGACCGTTCCGGCGTCCCCGACGGCGACGTCCACGGGCACGGGCCGGCGCAGGCGTTCCGGCCCCGCCGATCCTGAGCAGCACCCGGACGCCGCGGGCTACGGCACACCCGCACACGGGACGCCCATGTACGGCACCCCGGCGCACGGGACGCCCGCGTACGGAACGCAGGGGTACGGATCCCAGGACTACGGCACCCCGGCCCATGGCACTCCTGCGTACGGCACCCCGGCGCGCGGTGTGCCGCAGGTGCGCGGTGGTCATCCCGAACAGCGGGAGCCCGGCGGCGGCTGGGGAGCGTCGCAGAGCGGTGGCCGCTACGGCGACTGGCAGGGCGTCCCGCGTGGCCAGACCATGACCACGACGGGGCAGCACCCCGTGGTCCCCTCGCAGGGACGGCAGGGCCCGCCGATCGGCGCAGGTGCCCGCATCCCCGGCCCGCGGCGGGAGTTCGTCGAGGCCTTCGACGAACCCGAGCGGCAGCAGGAGGCGCGGAAGGCTGCTTCCGCGGCTCCGCCGCACACCGAATCGCCCGACTCCGACTCCGACGCGGCCGCCGACGCGGCCGCCCCGGCCAAGCCAGCCAAGGGCCGTACGTTCACCGGGATCGCGGCGGCAGCCGTCACCACCGTCCTCGCGGTCGTCGTCGCCGGGCAGGTCACCGACACCGGTCCGGAGGCGATCGGCTCGAAGGCCGCGGGCGAGGCGGACCGGGGGAGTGAGGACGGTTCCGCGTCCCGCTCGGACAATCGACTCGACCCGCCGCAGGAGGCCGCACCGCAGGCGCCGGCCGCCCCGCCCACGTACGCGGAGCTGATGGCCGGCCAGTTCCCGCTCGACCCCGGGCTCAAGGGCTCCGGTGAGTTCGAGGCGGTGGCGGGCTTCGACAAGGCGCCGGGCAAGGGGCAGAGGATCCGCTACCGGATCGACGTCGAGAAGGGCCTCGGCCTGGACGGCAAGCTCTTCGCGCAGGCCGTCCAGCAGACGCTCAACGACGACCGGAGCTGGGCGCACAACGGCGCCATGACCTTCGAGCGCATCTCCTCCGGCGAGCCCGAGTTCGTGATCACCCTGGCCAGCCCGGGGACCACGGCGACCTGGTGCGCCAAGTCCGGACTGGACACCACCGTCGACAACGTCTCCTGCGACTCCGCCTCCACCGAGCGCGTGATGATCAACGCCTTCCGCTGGGCGCAGGGTGCGGAGACGTACGGCGCCAAGGCGATGCTGGCGTACCGTCAGATGCTGATCAACCACGAGGTGGGCCACCGGCTCGGGCACAGCCACGTGAACTGCCGCACGCCCGGCGCGCTCGCCCCCGTGATGCAGCAGCAGACCAAGTCGCTCGACGTCAACGGCGTCCAGTGCCGCCCGAACCCCTGGGTGCATCCGGGCGACGACTGAGTGCGCCGGCCGACGACCGGGCCGGGCCTGGCCCCCGGGTGGCGACTGACGGAGCGTGACGAGATCCCACCGTAGCGCGACCGAACGCTACGGTGCCGGGAAAGTTACGTGCATTCACCCCTTCCAGTGGCGCGACGGACAACCGTCCATCGCGCCACCGGCATATCCGCATAACGTCGTCCCGCCGCGAGCCGCCGGACCAGAGGCGGCCGCCCACAAGGGAGATCGGGGGTGCGCTCGTGCGGATCGGACTGCTTACGGATGGTGGTTATCCGTATGCGACGGGTGAGTCCAGGCTCTGGTGCGACCGGCTCGTGCGCGGGCTCACGCAGCACGAATTCGACGTCTACGCGCTCAGCCGCAGCGCCCAGCAGGAGGACTGCGGCTGGATCGCGCTGCCACCGCAGGTGCAGCGGGTGCACACCGCGCCCCTCTGGGCGCCCGAGGACGACGGCCGCAGCCATGCCCGGCGCGAGCGGAAGCGGTTCGCCGGGCACTTCAGGGAGCTGGCGGCGGCGGTGTGCGGCAGCGACGAGGGCCGCCTCGACCGTTTCGCCGACGGGCTGTACGGACTTGCCGAGCTGGCGAGCGAGCACGGCGGGATGTATGCCGCGCTGCGCTCCGAACTCGCCGTGCGCATCCTGGAGTCCGCCTGCCGCGCACCCGGCGCACGCCGCGCGCTGCACAGCACGACGGTGCCCGACTACCTGGCCTTCGCGGACCAGTTGGAGCGTGCGCTGCGGCCTCTGTCGCTCGACTGGTACGGGAGCGACTCGCTGGGTGCGGTCGACCTGTGCCATGCCGCGTCCGGCGGATCCGCCGCGCTGCCCGGGCTGTTGGCCAAACGCTTCTTCGCAGTGCCGCTGCTGGTCACGGAGTACGGGGTGCAGCTACGGGCGCACTATCTCGCGTCGGGCGACACCGGGGCCGACAGCGCTTCCGACGCGCACAGCCCGTCTGGTTCATCCGGTGGACCCTCCCTCGCTCCGGGGGCTCCCCGGGCTTCCCGGTCACCCGGCGCTTCCGGCTTCGCCAGCGCCGGGGTGCGCGCCCTGCTGGCGGCGTTCCACGGGCTGCTGGCCGCCGAGGTGTACCGGCAGGCGTCCGTCATCACCCCCGGAAACACCCACGCCCGGCGCTGGCAGGAGAAGTGCGGCGCCGACCCCGCGCGGCTGCGCACGGTCTACCCCGGGATGGAGGCGGACCGCTTCGCGGCGGTCGGGGAGGGGGAGTTCGGCGGCGATCCGCACACGCTCGTCTGGGTCGGCCGCATCGAACCCTCCAAGGACCTGATCGCGCTCCTCCACGCCTTCTCCGAGGTACGGAAGGAGGAGCCGGACGCGCGGCTGCGGATCCTGGGCGCGCCCGCGCAGGGCCCCGAGGCCACCGCGTATCTGGCACATTGCCGGGCGCTGGCCGCTCAGCTCTTCCCCGACGAGGCGGCCGACGCGCACGCGGTCGGCGAGAACCCCGTCTCCTTCGAGGAGATCGGCGGTCCCGAGGCGCCGGAACTGGCGGACGCCTACGCCGCCGGGGCCGTGATCGTCCTGTCGAGCGTCGTCGAGGGCTTCCCGATCAGCCTCGTCGAAGCCATGTTCTGCGGGCGCGCGACGGTGTCCACCGACGTCGGCGCCGTCGTCGAAGTCATCGGCGGCACAGGGCTCGTGGTGCCCCCGCGCAATCCGCGGGCGCTTGCCGACGCGTGCCTCGCGCTCCTGCGCGACCCGGAGCGACGCGAGCGGCTCGGCGCCGCGGCGCGGGCGAGGGCGCTCGAACTCTTCACCGTCGAGCAGAATCTCGCGGCATTTCGCGGCATTTACCTGGAGCTCCTCTCGCACAGTCCGCGGATGCGCGACGCCGACGCCGACCCACTCCCCTTCGCCACACCCGCCGAGGCGTACGTCCCGGGCCACTGGACCGGCGCACGGTCCGCCCAGCCCACATGGGCGCAAACCCCCTTGGCCGGCGCGGCCACCCCAGGAGCCCCCGATGCCTGACACCACCGCCGACAGCGACAGAACCGCGGAGACCCCCGGAACCGCGGGGACCCCCAGAACCGCGGAGACCCCCGGAACCGCGGAGACCCCCGGCATCGGGGAGGCCCTCAGAACCGCCGACAGCGCCGGAGCTTCCCGAGGGAAGCCGGTCCCTGACCGCAAGCCGGCCGCCGACCGCAAGCCGGCCGCCGACCGTAGGCCGGCCCCGGTCCGGCGCGGGCCCGCCGACCCCGTGAGGGCGCTCATGCACCGGCACCGCGAGCTGTGCGAGCGCGCCGTCGATCCCCTGGAGATCGCCGCCGGGCTGGAGGCGCACGGAGTGACCGACCGGACCGCCGCGAGGTTCCGGCACCGGGATGTGTTCTCGCTGGCCGAGGAGCTGTATGCGCGCGTGCCGCGCGGGGAGGCAGGCCCGGGCCCCGTGGCGGGCGAAGGGCCCGGGGCGCGCTCCGGCACGCATGCGCTGCCCGCGCGGGCCGTGCTCCCCGCGCTGCTGCCGGGCGCCGTCGCCGTCGCCGCCGCCGTGGCACTCCACTTCACGAGCGGCGGGGCACGGGCCGGCGTCGGTGCGACGGGGGCCGTGGGGCTCGCTGGCGCGCTCGCGTACGGTCTGCGCCGCGGGCCGCTGCGGGTCGCGGGGCGCACGGTGCGGCTCGCGGGTCTGTGGGTGGGCTGGCTGCTCGCCTACGCCGTGGCCGGCGGCGGCCTGCTGCAGCAGCTCGTCGACGGCGGGCCGTACGACACGTGGCCGATGACGCCCGGCCCGCTGGTGGGCCTCGCCCTCGCGGTCCTGCCCGCGGCCTGGAGCGCCCAGCTGTTCTCCGTGCAGGCGCGCCGCAGGCTCGGCGCCAGCCGTGGACTGGAGGAGTTCGCCGCCGGGGTGCGGCCCCTGCTGGTCGCGACCGTCACGCTGTACGCCGTCGCCCTCACCTCCCTCCTGGTGCTCACCGGCCTGGTGCTGACCGTGGACCTCGTGCCCGCCGTCGCCCTCGGACTGCTGCTCTTCCTCGCGCGGCTGCTCACCGTCCACGGATTCCCCGCGTCAGCCGTCATCGGCCTCGCCGCCGCCGCTGCCGTCGAAACGGTCGCCCTGGCCACCGTCCTCGGCGGACGTCTTCCCGGCTGCGCCTTCCTGGCCCGGCCCGTCGAGGCCGCCGTCGTGGCCTGGGGTCCCGGAGCGGTACCGGCTCTGGCCTGCGGCGCCGCCGCCCTGGGGCTGCTGGTCCACGCGACCGCCGCCCTCTCCCGGGCCTCGGCCCACACCACATGAGACCCCACACCGCCACACCCACACCCCCACGCACTCCCGCGGAGCCGACGCCGCGGGCGTACCGCCCGAACGACCCATCGCGCAACACGCTGAGGAGAAGCACGACATGAACCCGTACCACCCAGAGCCGGCAACGGCCGGCACGGCCCGTCGGCGCCGAGGAGCCGCGCTATGAGGGTGCTACTGCTCGGAGCCAACGGCTTCCTCGGCCGCTTCGTCGCCGACCGGCTGCTCGCCGACCCGGCCGTGCACCTCACCGCCCTGGGGCGCGGCGACGACGCCGACGTACGGTTCGACCTCGCGGGCGGCAGCCCGGGCGCGCTCACGCGCTTCCTGGACGCCGTCCACCCCGGAGTCGTGATCAACTGCGCCGGCGCGACCCGCGGCGGCGCCCGCGACCTCACCCGGCACAACACCGTGGCCGTCGCCACCGTCTGCGAGGCCCTGCGCCGCAGCGGCTGCGACGCCCGCCTCGTCCAGCTCGGCTGCGCGTCCGAGTACGGGCCCTCGCAGCCCGGCTCGTCCACGGCCGAGGACGCGGTCCCGCGTCCGGGCGGCCCGTACGGCGTCTCCAAGCTCGCCGCGACCGAGCTGGTGCTCGGCTCGGGACTGGACGCCGTCGTCCTGCGGGTCTTCTCGCCCGTCGGCCCCGGCACCCCCGCCGGATCCCCCCTCGGCCGGCTCGCCGAGGCGATGCGGCGCGCCATGCAGTCCGGCGACGGCGAGCTGAAGCTCAGCGGGCTCGGTGTGCAGCGTGACTTCGTCGACGTGCGGGACGTCGCGCGGGCCGTGCACGCCGCCTCGCTCTCCGCCGCGCAGGGCGTCGTCAACATCGGCACCGGCCGTGCCGTACGGCTCCGGGACGCCGCCGCCGTACTGGCCAGGGTCGCCGGATACGCGGGAGCGCTCCATGAGCTCGACACGCCCCCGGTCCGCCCCGGCCATGCCCCCATCGGCGCCCCCCGCGGCCCGGAGTCCCTCGCCGAGCACCTCGGCGTCACCCCGTACCCGTACCCCGACGGCTGCGGCAGCTGGCAGCAGGCGGATGTGCGCACCGCCCGCGACCGGCTCGGCTGGCGGCCGCGGATCAACCTGGAGGAGTCCCTCGCGGACATCTGGATGGAGGCGGCATGCCGTATCTGATCACGACCGGGGACACGCTCTCCGCGACCGGCGCCGAGCGACTCGGCTTCGGTGTCCCCGGATACGCCCACCCGCTGCTCGCCCCCGTCGAATGGGCCGAGCTGACCCGCCCGGGCACCCCGATGCACTGGGCCGTGCTCAATGTCTCGGACGGCGGCCCCGGCACCCGCCCCGACCCGCACTGCCTGGAGGCCGCCGGCAGGCTCACCAACGCCGGAGTCCGGGTGTTGGGCCATCTCGACCTCGCCCACGGCGGCCGGCCCTTCGGCGAGATCGTCGCCGACGCCCACCGCTACCTCGACTGGTACCGGGTCGGGGGCTTCCTGCTGGACCGCTGCCCGGTCGAGCGCGCGGATCTCACCGGGGTGCGGCGCGTGTCGGCCACGCTGGAGGCCGTCCTCGACGGCGGTCACCTGGTCCTCGGCCATGGCACGCACCCTTACCCGGGCTACGCGGAGGTGGCCGACCAACTGGTGACGTTCTCCGGGCCCTGGACCGACTACCGCTGGTCGCAGGTCGCGGAGTGGACCGCGAACTACCCGCCCGAGCGGTTCGTGCACTTCGTGCACGGTGTGCCGCGGACCCATCTGGACGAGGCCATGCGGATCGCCCGCTGGCAGGGCGCAGGCACGATCTTCTTCACCGACCGCGTGGCCACGGGCGCCGGACAAAGTGGAGCGTTTGACGCCTTGCCCGGCTACTGGGACGAAATCGTCTCGCGGATTGGACCGGGTGTCTCGGAATGAGAAGGCGCGTGGCACTGTTACAGCCAGAACCATCGTACTGACGTAACCACCAACGGAGTCCCCGTGTCGCTGCCACCCCTGGTCGAGCCGGCTGCCGAGCTCACCGTAGACGAGGTCCGCAGGTACTCCCGCCACCTGATCATCCCGGATGTCGGGATGGACGGGCAGAAGCGGCTGAAGAACGCCAAGGTGCTCTGTGTGGGCGCCGGTGGCCTCGGCTCGCCGGCCCTGATGTACCTGGCCGCGGCCGGGGTGGGCACGCTCGGCATCGTGGAGTTCGACGAGGTCGACGAGTCGAACCTGCAGCGCCAGATCATCCACAGCCAGGCGGACATCGGCCGCTCCAAGGCCGAGTCCGCACGTGACACCGTCAAGGGCATCAACCCGTACGTCGACGTGGTCCTTCACGAAGAGCGGCTCGAGGCCGAGAACGTGATGGACATCTTCAGCCAGTACGACCTGATCGTCGACGGCACGGACAACTTCGCCACCCGCTACCTGGTGAACGACGCGTGCGTGCTGCTGAACAAGCCGTACGTGTGGGGTTCGATCTACCGCTTCGACGGTCAGGCCTCCGTCTTCTGGTCCGAGCACGGTCCCTGCTACCGCTGCCTCTACCCGGAGCCCCCGCCGCCGGGCATGGTCCCTTCCTGCGCCGAGGGCGGCGTGCTGGGCGTGCTGTGCGCGTCCATCGGCTCCATCCAGGTCAACGAGGCCATCAAGCTGCTCGCCGGCATCGGTGAGCCGCTGGTCGGCCGACTGATGATCTACGACGCCCTGGAGATGCAGTACCGCCAGGTCAAGGTCCGCAAGGACCCGGACTGCGCGGTCTGCGGCGAGAACCCGACCGTCACCGAGCTCATCGACTACGAGGCTTTCTGCGGCGTCGTGTCCGAGGAGGCCCAGGAGGCGGCCCTCGGCTCGACGATCACTCCCAAGCAGCTCAAAGAGTGGATCGACGACGGCGAGAACATCGACATCATCGACGTCCGCGAGCCGAACGAGTACGAGATCGTCTCCATCCCCGGCGCGCGGCTGATCCCGAAGAACGAGTTCCTGATGGGCAACGCCCTCCAGGGGCTGCCGCAGGACAAGAAGATCGTCCTGCACTGCAAGACGGGTGTCCGCAGTGCGGAAGTCCTCGCCGTGCTCAAGTCCGCGGGCTTCGCGGACGCGGTGCACGTCGGCGGCGGAGTGATCGGCTGGGTCAACCAGATCGAGCCGGACAAGCCCGTCTACTAGGTCGTCGGAACCGGACTCCGCAGCACCGGACTCCGCTGGAAGGGGCCGGCCCACAAGGGCCGGTCCCTTTCGCATGCCGGGACACGTGAGCCGCGCGCCCCGCGCGAGCGGCCGGGCGGCGCCTAACCGCAGGTCCTGCCGTCCTCCGGGACCTTGCCGTCCAGCAGATAGCTGTCCACGACGGCGGTCACGCACCGGTTCTCGGGAGTGTAACCACCGTGGCCCTCGCCCTTGTTGGTGAGCAGCACCCCGACCCCCTCGCCCAGCTCGTCCGCCATCCGCCGCGCGCCCTCGTACGGCGTCGCCGGGTCGCCGGTCGTGCCGACCACCAGGATCGGGCCCGCCCCCTTCGCGCTCGCCTCCGGGGTCTCCCGCTCGCCCGGCACCGGCCACTTCGCGCACCAGCCCGCCGTGTCCCACGCCAGGAACTCGCCGAACACCGGGGATATCTCCCGGAATTCGGGCAGCAGCGCCTTGGCCTCCGCCGCCGTGGGCCGCTGCTTGTCGTCCGCGCACGAGATGGCCCGCTGCGAGTGGCTCTGTGTGCTGTAATGCCCGCTCTTGTCACGGTCGTTGTAGAAGTCGGCGAGCGAGAGCAGCTTTGTGCCGCGGCCGCGCTGCTCGGCCTCTTCGAGGCCCTGGGTCAGCTCGGGCCACAGGCTCGTGGAATAGAGCGACATGGCGATGCCGGTGATGGCGAGACTCTGCGTCAGCTCACGGTTGCCGCCGGCCGGCAGCGGCCGGCGATCGATCCGCTCCAGCAGCCCTGCTATGCGCTGCGAACCCGCCTCGGGGTCCTCGCCTCTGCTCATGAGGTAGTTGTCCAAGGCCCGTTGGAAGCCGGTGGTCTGGTTCCGGGCGTGACCGATCGCGTCGGCCGTCGGGTCCACCACCGCGTCCAGCACCGTCCGTCCCACGTTCTCCGGGAAGAGATGGGCGTACGTGCCGCCGAGCTCCGTGCCGTAGGAGATGCCGAAGTAGTTGAGCTTGCGGTCGCCCAGGACATGGCGGATGAGATCCATGTCGCGCGCGGCGTCGGACGTACCGACGTGCGGGAGGACCTTGCCCGAACGGGCGGCACAGCCCGCCCCGAAGCTCTCGGCGTCCTTGAAGAACTCCGCCTCCTCGGCGGGCGTGTCGGGCGTGAGGTCGACGCGGGACGCGGCCCGCTCCTGCTCCCTGTCGTCGCGGCAGACGACACCGGCGCTGTCCGCGACGCCGCGCGGGTCGAAACTCACCAGGTCGTAGCGGGAGTTGAGCTTCCCGTACTCATCGGCGAAGCCTGGCAGACTGTCCACTCCCGAGCCGCCCGGACCGCCGAAGTTGAACAGCAGCGAACCGAGGCGCTTTTCCTCGTCCCGTGCCTCGCGGCGGATGAGCGCGATGGAGATCGTCTCGCCGTCCGGGGCGTCGTGGTCGAGCGGGACCTTCACCTCGGCGCAGGTCCAGCCGCCGCCCTCGCAGGGCTGCCAGTCGGGACGCTGCTGCGTGAGCGCGTCGGGCAGTCCGCGCGCCGCGTCGCCGTCGCGCACCGGCGCCGGGGCTCCCTGCCCTGCACCGCCTCCTCCACCGGTGCCCTTCGGGTCGCTGTCACAGGCCGTCAGCGCTCCGCCGGCCACCGCCAGCACGACGGCCGCTGCCCCCACCCTCGTACGCCATGTCATTCCAGGCCCCCGAAGTATCACCCGACTGATCCGACTGCCTGCCATCCTAGGTGTCATGACGGACAGTGACCATCGCTGTGGATATCGTCATTGGCAGACGGTCCCGGCGGCCGGAACCCGCCCCTCCAGCAGGTAGCCGTCCACGGCGTTCTTCACACAGGCGTTGCCGCTGCCATACGCCCCGTGACCTTCGCCGCGGTACGTCATCTCGATGCCGACGCCCTTGCCGAGTGCCTCGACCATCGCCTTGGCACCCGCGTAAGGCGTCGCCGGGTCCCCGGTGTTGCCGATGACGAGGATCGGGGCCGCACCCGGGGCGGAGACGTCGGGGTGCTCCCACTGCCCGGGCACCGGCCACTCGGAGCAGCCCATCAGGCCCCAGCCGAGATAGTCGCCGAAGACGGGCGATGCCTTGCGGAACTCGGGGAGTTTGGCCTTCGTCTGCGCGAGCGAGTACCGCTCCTTGAAGTCGACGCAGTTGATCGCCGCGTTGGCCGCCTGGATGTTGCTGTAGCGGCCCTGCCTGTCGCGTCCGTTCATCGCGTCGGAGAAGGCGAGGAGCAGCGCGCCGTTGCCGCCGTCCGCCTCGTCGAGGCCCTGCTCCAGCAGCGGCCAGTACTCCTTGGAGTACAGGGCCTGGGCGATGCCGTTCGTCGCCTGGGTCTGGGTGAGCTCGCGGTCGCCGCTGGCCGGGATCGGCTTCTTCTCGAGCCGCGCGAGCAGCTCGATGATGAACTGCTGGACCTCCTGCGGAGTGCTGCCCGGCAGCTGGCACGCGTCACCGCGCGCGACACAGTCCTCGGTGAAGTTGTCGAGCGCCAGCTGGAAGCCCTTGGCCTGGCCGAGCGAGCCCTCCTCGGCGGAGCTGTTCGGGTCGACGACGGCGTCGAAGACGGCCCGGCCGACGTTCTTGGGGAACAGGTGCGCGTAGACGCCACCGAGTTCGGTGCCGTACGAGAAGCCGAGGTAGTGGAGTTTGTCGTCGCCGAGGACCTGCCGCATCAGATCCAGGTCGCGGGCGGCGTTCGTGGTGCCGACGTAGGGCAGGTCCTCGCCGGAGTTCTTCTCGCAGCCGTCGGCGTACGTGCGCAGACGGTTCGTGTACGCCTTCTCCTCGGTGGCGTCGTCGGGCGTCGCGTCCTGTGCGTAGTACTCGTCCAGCTGCCTGTTGTCCGCGCATTCGACGGCCTCGCTGCGGCCCACGCCGCGCGGGTCGAAACTGACCAGGTCATAGCGTTCGCGCAGCTTCTCGTAGTCCTTGGCGGATGCGGGCAGACCGCTGACTCCGGAGCCGCCGGGGCCGCCGAAGTTGAAGATCAGGGAGCCGATCCGCCGGGACTGGTCCCGGGCCTTGCCACGGATGAGGGCCAGCTCGATCGTCTCGCCGTCCGGATCCGCGTAGTCGCGGGGCGCGTCCATGAAGGCGCACTCCCACGGCGTCCCGCCGGGCAGCGGCGAGGGGGCCGGGCCGCCGCCCTCCGCCTCCGAGGGGGCCGGGCACGGCTGCCAGTCCAGTTTCTGGGCGCCCAGGTCCTGACGGCCCTGCTTCTCCTTGCCGCTGTCGCCGGTGTCCGAGCAGCCGGCCGTGACGAGCAGTACGGCGGCGGTCGCGGCGGCGAGGACGGTGCCGGCCCGCCGGACGCCGGCAGCGCGACGGGTGGCCGGGGTGGTGTGCCGGTCGGGGGGTGTGGGCCCGTCGGGGGAGGAGGTGGGCATGAGCCCATCGTGCGCGGTACCGCGGTCGCCCGCCTGTCGACGGCGGGCCATGCGGGTGGACACAGGGGCCCCCGCGCGGCCCGGTGTCCACCCCTGCGCAGGGAGCGGCGGCCGCAGCCGCTAGAGCGAACCCTTGCGGGTGAGCTGGTTGAAGGCCAGCCACCCCGGCAGCACCGGCAGCCACAGTGTCAGCAGCCGGTACAGCAGCACGGCCGGAGCCGCGACCTCAGCAGGCAGGCCCACCGCGATCAGGCCGATCGTCAGCGCGCCCTCGACCGCACCGATGCCGCCCGGTGTCGGCGCCGCGGACCCCAGCGCGCTGCCCGCCAGGAAGACCACGGCGATGCTGGCGTAGCTGAGCTGCTGGTTGCCGTTGTCGAACGCCCGGATCGACGCGTCCAGGCACATCACGAACGTGCCGCTCAGCAGCAGCATCCCGCCGATGCCGGTGGCCAGCTTCACCGGCCGCTGCAGGACGTCCAGCATGCGCGGCACCACCCCGGCGAACAGTGACCGCAGCCGCGTCGCCAGGAACTTCCGCAGGAAGGGGATCGCGGTCACCACCAGGAGCAGCACGGCGACGGTCAGCAGACCCGCGATGACGGTCCTGGACGGAGTGAGCGACGACGTCTTCTCCGTGCCTGTCAGATAGCCGAACGAGAGCAGCAGCAGAATGTGCGCGCCGAGCCCGAAGAGCTGCGAGGCGCCGACACTCGCCACGGCAAGCCCGGGGCGCACGCCGGAGCGCTGGAGGAAGCGTGTGTTGAGCGCGACACCGCCGACCGCCGCAGGGGCGACGATCTTCACGAACGAGGCTGCGATCTGAGCGAAGACCGTCCGCAGGAACGACACCCGCTCCGGTACGAAGCCCAGCAGGCTCATCGCCGCCGCGATGTAGCTCAGCGCCGAGAAGAGGACCGCGGCTGCCACCCAGCCCCAGTGCGCCTCGGCGACCACGGTGAGATCGGTCCTGGTGAGCTGCGACAGCAGGAAGTACGCGGCGATGGCCCCGGCGATCAGACTGACCAGTGTGCGCGGCTTGATCCGCTCCAGCCTGGCCGGCTCGACCGGCGCCTGCGGCCGGATCAGCAGCACCTGCCGGCGGATCTGGGCCAGCAGGTCCTCCTCGCGGGCCTCGTCCAGCGCCTCGTCCATGGCCCGCTTCTCGGCCTGCTTCTCGGCGCGCAGCGACCTACGGGCGGCCTTCTTGTCGCCCTTGTCCCCCTTGACGCCCGCCTCGTCGCCACCGTCACCGACGGAGGCCTCGACCCTGGCCTGCTTGGCCGACTCCGCCGCCGCCAGCACCGCCTCGCGCTCGCGCTGCGAACGCTCCCGGGCGAGCCGCCGCAGCGTCGCGCGCGTGGAGCGGCTCAGCGCGATCGGCTGGAGCAGCGGCAGACAGTCCGCGACCGCGTCCGGGCCGAGCACCTCGACCGCCGCGGCCACCGCGCGCTCGGCGCCCACCCGCAGACCGACCGTGGCCAGCAGCTGGGCGATGTCCATGCGCAGCACCACATCGCCGGCCGCGATCTCACCGCCGCGCAGATCGGTCAGCACCACCGCGCCGGAACGATCCACCAGAATCGCGTCACCCGTCAGCCTGCGGTGCGCGATACGCCGCGACTGCAGCGCCCTGACCTGCCGGAACGCGCCGAGCACGACGTCGTCGGTGGTTTCTTCGTCCGACAGGGAGTCCAGCGTGCGGCCTCCGAGGTGCTCGTACACCAGCATCACGGCGTCCGGGCCGAGCTCGGACGTGGCGATCAGCTTGGGCGCGTTGGCCCCCGCGGCGATCGCGGCGTACGCGAGCAGTGCCTCCTGCTCCAGCGCCTGGCGCAGCGACTGGATCGAGCGGCGGGTCGTGATGCCGCGCAGCGTCAGCCTGCGCCACACCCGGTAGAAGTACCCCTGCGCCTGCTGCTCCCGGTCGACGACCGTCACGTCGAGCGGCGGGCCGTCCTCCAGCGTGACGAGGTAGCGCCTGCCGCGGTCGCCCTGGTCGGTGGGGGTCCCCCCAGCGGGACGAGGGGGAGAGTCCGGTACGTCCTCGGCGCGCATCGCCGTGACCGGGCGGAAACCGACATGGCGAAGACCCGCCAGCAGGGTCTGGCCGGTCGGCCGCACGTTCGGGGAGCCGACCGCGTAGAGCGTGCCGTACGCCACCGTCCAGCCGATCAGCACGGTGAGGATGATCGAGAACGGTGTGGTGTAGCCCGCGACCAGCATCGCGAAGGCGTCGAGCAGCAGCACACCCCACAGCGCCACGCGCCAGCGCGGGCGGCGGGCCATGCCGACGGCCGTCATATAGGCGATGACGGGCGCGAGATAGCCGTGGACCGGATCGGTGAGCCCGCCGCCCGTCTGCGGCTGGGTCAGCGCGTCCTGGATCTGGCCGGGCGCGGCCTCGGCGACCCAGAGGTCGGTGGCGAGGGTCACGCCATGGGCGAGTACGGCGGCGAGGACCCCGTCGGCGATGCGCAGCCCGTCCCGTTTGATCAGCCGCTCGATGGCGAAGGCGACGGGGACGAGCAGCACGGCGATGCTGGACACCAGACCTGCGAGCTTGACCAGCAGGTCGGGGGCCTGGCCGGTGCCCTTGGAGATGTCCGACTCCAGGCCGGACGTGGTGCCGTGGGCGAAGGCGGCGATGGCGAGGACGACGATGATCGCCAGCACGCCCATGAGCAGCCGCGTCAGGTCGGAGGGGCGGTGCACACGGGCGGGAAGGAGGGGCTCGTCACCGGAGACGCGCTCGGCGGGGGCGTCAGCGTCGTGCTCAGGGGCGTGCGGCGCCTGCTGGGCGTGCGAGTCGGCCGGGGCGGGCTGCGGGTCGGGAGGACCGTGCGGACCCTGCGGGCCGGCTGCGGCGGGCGCTTCGGGTGCGGCGGGCGTTTCGGGTGCGGCGGGCGTTTCGGCCGTGTCCGGGCCCCGCCCGGCCTCCTTGCCGGGGCCCGGCGTCCGCGTTTCGGGGCGCGACTCGGAACCGGAGGTGCTTGCCGCCGTCGCAGGCCGCACGCCCCGCTCCTTCGTCGCGTCTGTCTCTTCTTGGTCTCGTATCACCAGTCACCGCCCGGATGATGGTGGCATGCCGCACCGACAGAGGGGGGCATCAGGGTGCAGGCCCGCTGTCGGTGCCATGGTGCAGGATGGGCCGGATGAGCGATGAGGTGCCGGAACTGCCGGAATACGCGGAGCGGGTGCTCGACGTCGCCGAGCGTATCCCGCCGGGCCGGATCATGACGTACGGCGATGTCGCCGAATGGCTCGGCGAGGGCGGGCCGCGCCAGGTCGGCCGTGTCATGGCCCTGTACGGCGGAGCGGTGCCCTGGTGGCGCGTGGTGCGCGCGGACGGGGTGCTGCTGCCCGGCCACGAGCTGAGCGCTCTGGAGCACTACCGTGCCGAGGGCACCCCGCTGAGGGAGGCCTCGCGCAGCACGCAGGGCCATGTGCCCCGCCTCGACATACGGCGGGCGCGTTGGGACGGCGTCGCGGACGCGACGGACGCCGGCGCGACGGACACGGAAGCTCACACCTGACAGCTTCCGCCATTCGGCGGTGCGATGAGTCCTCCGAGACACGTACGGAGTACCCGACACGGTCCGGACCGGACTCCCTGCGACCCGGGCGCGACCTGGCGTAGCGTCGTCGGAACCGTCTTCGGCACCTTTGTACCCACGCGGCCCGCGCTTGCGCACCGGCCCCTGACCCCTCACCACCAGCACACCCACCAGGACCGGCGATCCACGTGAGTTCCTCCCCTTCCAACGGGCGTACACCGCACCGTCGGGTACGGCAGGGGATCCCCCCACGCCCGCAAGGGGGTGGAGGCAGGACCCCGGGTGCGTACCGGCTGGTGCGTACCCCGCCAGGCCCGGTGGATCCCCCTCTCCTGGACGCCTCCCAGCGCGCGGTGGTTGACC
The DNA here is from genome assembly GCF_053594115.1 of Streptomyces sp. NPDC001970. Lineage (NCBI taxonomy): Bacteria > Bacillati > Actinomycetota > Actinomycetes > Kitasatosporales > Streptomycetaceae > Streptomyces > Streptomyces sp. NPDC001970. The sequence continues at coordinate 176,722 of NZ_JBSFDW010000012.1, forward strand.
ATGAACGGGGACCGCTGCTCGTGCTTGCGGGGCCGGGGACGGGGAAGACGACGACACTGGTCGAGGCGGTGGCGGCGCGGATCGCGCGGGGAGCGGATCCGGAGCGGCTGCTCGTCCTCACCTTCAGCCGCAAGGCGGCGGTCGAACTGCGCGACCGGATGGCGCTGCGGCTGGGAGGCGCGCGGGCGCCGCAGGCGACCACCTTCCACTCGTACTGCTACGCGCTGGTCCGCGCCCACCAGGACGCGGACCTGTTCGCGGAACCGCTGCGGCTGCTGTCGGGTCCCGAACAGGACGTGGCGGTACGCGACCTGCTGGCCGGACAGCTCGACCTGGAGCGCGAGGGACGCGGCGGGGCGCGCTGGCCCGCCGAGCTCCGGGCCTGCCTCACCACGCGGGGCTTCGCCGACGAGGTACGGGCCGTGCTCGCCCGGAGCCGTGAGCTGGGCCTCGGCCCGGACGCGCTCGCGGCCTTCGCGCGGCGTGCCGGGCGGCCCGACTGGGGAGCGGCGGCCGCGTTCCTCGCCGAGTACCTGGACGTCCTCGACATGCAGGGCGTGCTCGACTACGCGGAGCTGGTCCATCGCGCCGTGCTGCTGGCCGGGGGGGACGTCCCCCTGCCCGCGTACGACGCCGTCTTCGTGGACGAGTACCAGGACACCGACCCCGCGCAGGTGCGGCTGCTGCACGCGCTCGCCGGCGGCGGGCGGACCCTGGTCGCGTTCGGCGACCCGGACCAGTCGATCTACGCCTTCCGCGGCGCGGACGTGAACGGGATCCTCGACTTCCCGGAGGCGTTCCCGCGCAGGGACGGCCGCCCGGCGCCGGTCGCCGTTCTCACCGCATCCCGCCGCTCGGGGGCGGCGCTCCTGGCCGCGACGCGCCTGCTCACGCAGCGCATGCCGCTGACGCGGCTGCCCTCGGAGAAGGTCCGCGCCCACCGCGAACTGACGGCGGCCCGTGCGGGCGGCCGGGTCGAGGTCTGCACGTACCCGACGGCGTCCACCGAGTTGGACAACATCGCGGACGTCCTCCGCCGCGCCCACCTCGAGGACGGCGTCCCCTGGAACGACATGGCCGTCCTCGTCCGCGCCGGCGACCGCAGCCTGCCCGCGGTCCGCCGCGCCCTCACTGCTGCCGGCGTACCCGTGGAAACGGACGGCAACGACCTCCCCCTCCGCCACGAACCCGCCGTCACCCCCCTCCTCACCGCCCTCCGCACCGTGGCGACGCCCCCGACCACCCCGTCCGTCCCCGCCCACACTGTCCTGGCCCACGCTGTCCCGGGTGAGGGGCGAACGGACGACCCCGACGCAGCGCCCGGGCACCCCGTCCCCGCCGTCACCCCCCTCGATCCAGAAACCGCCCTCACCCTCCTCACCTCCCCCCTCGGCGGCATGGACACCGCCGACCTCCGCCGCCTCGGCCGCGCCCTGCGCGACGAGGAGCGCGCCGCCGGCAACAAGTTCCCCCCGCCCTCGGACACGCTCATCGCCCGCGCTCTCGCGGAGCCCGAGCGACTCACCGCTCACGACCCCGCGTACGCCCGAGGCGCGCAGCGGCTCGGCGCGCTCCTGCGCAAGGCGCGCGAGCTCCTCGACGGCGGCGGCACCGCCGAGGAGGCCCTCTGGGAACTCTGGAACGGCACCTCCTGGCCGCACCGCCTTCAGCGCGCCTCCCTCCGCGGCGGCGCCGCCGGCCGCAACGCCGACCGCGACCTCGACGCCGTCTGCGCCCTCTTCGAGACCGCCGCGCGCGCCGAGGAGCGCACCGGCGGCCGCGGCGCCCTCAACTTCCTGGAGGAGCTGGAGTCGCAGGACATCGCCGCCGACACCCTCACCCGGCGTGCCGCCCGCCCCGCAGCCGTACGCCTCATGACGGCCCACCGATCCAAGGGCCTCGAATGGGGCCTTGTCGTCGTGGCCGGCGTGCAGGAAGGCCTCTGGCCCGACCTCCGCCGCCGTGGCTCCCTGCTCGAAGCGGACCGCATCGGCCGCGACGGCCTCGCCGAGCCCCTCACCCCCGGCGCCCTCCTCGCCGAGGAGCGCCGCCTCTTCTATGTCGCCGCCACGCGCGCCCGCGACCGCCTCGTCGTCACCGCGGTCAAGGCGCCGGCCGACGACGGCGACCAGCCCTCCCGCTTCCTCACCGAACTCGGCGTCGAGCCACGGGACGTCACCGGCCGTCCGCGCCGGCCCCTCGCCGTCGCCCCGCTCGTCGCCGAGCTGCGCGCCACCACCGTCGATCCGGAAGCCTCCGAAGAGCTGCGCGAGGCCGCCGCCCGCCGCCTCGCCCGCCTTGCCGCGCTCACCGACGACGAGGGCCAGCCGCTCGTCCCCGCCGCGCACCCGTACCGCTGGTGGGGACTGAACGAGCCGACCCGCAGCAGCGTGCCCCTCCGCGACCGGGACCAGCCCGTGACACTCTCCCCGAGCTCGCTCGAGAAGCTCACCAGCACCTGTGCGCTGCAGTGGTTCCTGGGCCGCGAGGTCAAGGCGGACGCCCCCGCCACCGCCGCCCAGGGCTTCGGCAACGTCGTCCACGTACTCGCCGACGAGGTGGCCTCCGGCCGTACCCCCGCCGATCTCGCCGTCCTCATGGAGCGCCTCGACTCCGTGTGGGACGCGCTCGCCTTCGACGCCCCCTGGAAGTCCCAGCAGGAGAAGGAGCACGCGCGCACCGCCCTCGAACGCTTCCTGCGTTGGCACGTCATGGACCGTGGCGGTCGCGTCCCCGCCGTCACCGAGCACGACTTCGACGTCACCCTCGCGGCGGGGGCGTACGAGGTGCGGATCCGCGGTTCCATGGACCGCGTCGAGGAGGACGCGCAGGGACGTGCGTACGTCGTCGACTTCAAGACCGGCAAGCAGGCACCCACCAGGGACGAGGTCGCCCACCACGCCCAGCTCGCCGTCTACCAGCTCGCCGTCCGCGAAGGCGCCGTCGACGACGTGTTCGACGGCCGCCGCCCCGAGCCCGGCGGCGCCGAACTCGTACAACTGCGTCAGCCCGCCCCCAAGAGGGAGGGCGGCGACTCCCTGCCGAAGATCCAGTCCCAGGAGGCGCTCACCGGCGAATGGGTCGGCGACCTCCTCGCCACCGCCGCGGGCCGCGTCCTCGACGAACGCTTCACCCCCACCACGGGCACGCACTGCGGTCAGTGCGCCTTCCGCGCTTCGTGCAGCGCGCAGCCCGAGGGGCGTCACGTCGTGGAGTGAGACCGGCGGGGCAGCGCTGTCAGTGGCCCCCGTTAGCCTCTCTGAGGTGTCCGCACGCATGACCGACCCCGAGCAGCTCAAGGAGCTCCTCGGCATCCCGTTCACCCCGGAGCAGACGGCCTGCATCACGGCACCGCCCGCCCCGCAGGTCGTCGTGGCCGGAGCCGGTTCGGGGAAGACGACGGTGATGGCCGCGCGCGTGGTGTGGCTCGTGGGCACGGGGCAGGTGGCCCCCGAGCAGGTCCTGGGCCTGACGTTCACCAACAAGGCGGCCGGCGAGCTCTCCGAGCGCGTTCGCACCGCTCTGGTACGGGCAGGAGTCACGGACCCGGACGTGATCGACCCGGACAACCCCCCGGGCGAGCCCCGTATCTCCACGTACCACGCCTTCGCCGGGCAGCTCCTGAGCGACCACGGCCTCCGCATCGGCCTGGAGCCGACATCGCGGCTGCTCGCCGACGCCACCCGGTTCCAGCTCGCCGCACGCGTGCTGCGCGAGGCCCCGGGCCCGTATCCCGCGCTGACCAAGTCCTTTCCCGCCCTGGTCAGCGATCTGCTCGCGCTCGACGCGGAGCTGGCCGAGCATCTCGTACGCCCCGAGGACCTGCTCGCGTACGACTCCGGGCTCCTGCACACCCTGGAGTCCGCCAGGCTCACCAATGCCGACCTGCGCAAGGTCCCCGATGCGGCCGCCGCCCGCCGCGAGCTGCTCGACCTCGTCGTCCGCTACCGCGCGGCGAAGAGTGCCCGCGATCTGCTCGACTTCGGTGACCAGATCGCCCTCTCCGCCGAGCTCGCGCTCACCCGCCCCGAGGTGGGCCGCGTCCTGCGGGACGAATTCCGGGTGGTCCTGCTCGACGAGTACCAGGACACCTCCGTGGCCCAGCGGCTGCTGCTCTCCGGACTGTTCGGCAAGAGGTCTCCCCAGGACGGAGTCCCGGAGGACGGGGTCGGGGTTGCGGAGGAGGGCACGGGGCATGCCGTGACCGCGGTCGGCGACCCCTGCCAGGCGATCTACGGCTGGCGCGGCGCGTCCGTCGCCAACCTGGACGACTTCCCGGAACACTTCCCGCACGCGGACGGCAGCCCCGCCACCCGCTTCTCGCTGAGCGAGAACCGTCGCAGCGGCGGCCGCCTCCTGGACCTCGCCAACGGTCTCGCCGAGCCCCTGCGCGCGATGCACGAAGGCGTCGAGGCGCTGCGGCCCGCGCCCGGTGCCGAGCGCGACGGTTCCGTACGGATCGCGCTGCTGCCCACCCACGCGGAGGAGATCGAGTGGCTCGCCGACTCGATCGCCCACCTCGTGCGCACGGGCAAGGAGCCGGGTGAGATCGCGGTCCTGTGCCGCACGGCAGGGGACTTCGCCGAGATCCAGGGCGCGCTCGTCGCCCGCGACATCCCCGTCGAGGTCGTCGGCCTCTCCGGACTCCTGCAACTGCCCGAGGTCGCCGACCTGGTCGCCGTCTGCGACGTCCTGCAGGACCCGGGAGCCAACGCCTCGCTCGTACGGATCCTCACCGGGCCGCGCTGGCGCATCGGCCCCCGCGACCTCGCCCTCCTGGGCCGCAGGGCTCGTCTCCTCGTCCACCGCGCCCGGGAGGACGACGGAACCGACCCCGACGAGCGGCTGGCGGCAGCCGTCGAGGGCACCGATCCGGCCGAGGTGATCTCGCTCGCCGACGCGCTCGACACGTTCCTGGAGGCGAACGAACCGGACGACGGCCTGCCGTTCTCCGCCGAGGCCCGCGTCCGCTTCGCCCACCTCGCAAAGGAGCTGCGCGACCTGCGCCGCTCGCTCGCCGACCCGCTCATGGACGTCCTGCACCGGGTGCTCGCCACCACCGGCCTCGAGGTCGAGCTGTCGGCCTCCCCGCACGCCCTGGCGGCCCGCCGCCGTGAGACCCTCGCCAACTTCCTCGACACGGCGGCGTCCTTCGCCTCTCTGGACGGCGAGGCGACCCTGCTCGCCTTCCTGGGCTTCCTGCGCACCGCCGCGCAGTACGAGAAGGGCCTCGACAACGCGCTGCCCGGCGGCGAGAACACGGTGAAGGTCCTCACCGCCCACAAGTCCAAGGGACTGGAGTGGGACGTCGTCGCCGTGCCCGGGCTCGTCGCGGACCAGTTCCCGAGCACCCGCTCCCGTGAGTCCTGGACCGCCCAGGCGAAGGTCCTGCCGCACGCGCTGCGCGGCGACGCCGGAACGCTCCCGGACGTCGCGTCCTGGGACGCGAAGGGCCTCAAGGCCTTCAAGGAGGAGATGAAGGACCATCAGCACATCGAGGAGCTACGCCTGGGCTATGTGACCTTCACCCGCCCGCGCTCGCTGCTCCTCGGCTCGGCCCACTGGTGGGGCCCCACCCAGAAGCGCCGCCGCGGCCCGTCCGCGTTCCTGCAGGCCCTGTACGAGCACTGCGCGGCGGGCTTCGGCGAGATCGAGGCATGGGCCGACGAGCCGGACGAGGACGCGGAGAACCCGGCGCTCCACGAGCAGGCACAGGAGTACGTCTGGCCCCTGCCACTGGACCCCACGGCTGCCGCGCGGCGCCGCGCGGCCGCGGACCTGGTGCTCGCGCATCTGGACTCTCTCTCGGGGCATGCGCCGGACGGGCCGGAGGTTGCTCAGGACGACCCCTGGCCGGACGAGCTCGCCCCTCTCGAGGAGGACGCCTGGGACGCCGAGCTTGCCGAGGCGGAGCTCGGCGTGGCCGAGCACGCCGCGGCCGACGATCCGTGGCGCGAGGAGCCTCGGGCCGACAAGCCGTATTCCGAGGAACCGTGGGCCGACGATCCGTGGCGCGAGGAGCCTCGGGCCGACAAGCCGTATCCCGAGGAACCGTGGGCCGACGATCCGTGGCGCGAGGAGCCTCGGGCCGACAAGCCGTATCCCGAAGAACCGTGGGCCGACGAGCCATGGCCCGAGGACCCGGATGCGCCCGACGCCCTCGACGACGTCCCTGCCCCTGGTGACGAGGCGGGTTCCGGGGCCCCTGTGCCGGAGCGCCGCCTTCCGGGCCACGCGGGCCACCCGGGCCACCCGGGCAACCCGGGCAACCCGGACGCGCGTCGACCGGCCGGTGTCCCCGGGCAGGACCTCACCCCCCGTCTCCCCGCCCAGCGTCGCGCCGAACGGCTCCCCCCCGAGGTCGCCCGGACCATCGCGTCCTGGGACCGTGATCTCGAAGCCCTCACCGGCGAGCTCCGCCGCGCCCGCGCCGCCGTGCGCGACGTACCCGTACCGCCGTCGCTCTCCGCCTCGCAGCTGCTGCGGCTCGCCGCCGACCCCGACGGGTTCGCCCAGGAACTGGCCCGTCCCATGCCTCGTCCGCCGCAGCGCGCGGCCCGCCGGGGCACGCGGTTCCACGCCTGGGTGGAGTCGCGGTTCGAGGAGCTGCCGCTGCCCATGCTCGGGCCCGACGAGCTGCCGGGCCGCGACCCGGACGACCCGGACGAGGCGGAGATCGCCGACGAGCGGGATCTCGCCGCGCTCAAGGAGGCGTTCGAGCGCACGCCGTACGCGCGCCGCACGCCCTACCGCGTGGAGGTGCCGATCCAGGTCACGCTCGCGGGCCGCGTCATCAGGGGCCGTATCGACGCGGTCTACCGCGACGCGGCCACCGGCGCGTTCGAGATCGTCGACTGGAAGACCGGCCGGGCCCGCGACGCCGACCCGCTCCAGCTCGCGGTCTACCGTCTCGCCTGGGCCGAGCAGCACGGCATCCCGCCGGAAGCCGTCGACGCGGCCTTCGTGTACGTACGTACCGGGGAGGTTGTCCGCCCCGGCGCCCTCCCGGACCGGACCGGACTCGAACGCATCCTCCTCCAGGACCCGGCCGGCGAGGACCTGCGCCGCGAGGACCTGCCCGGGGACGACCCCGCCGGCGGGCACCCGGCGCTCGAGGACCCGCCCCTGGAGCCCCCCGCGCACGACCGGGCCGACGAGTCCACTCCGAGCGCCGGTTAGGCTCAACACCATGAGCGACACCCCGGACAGCGCCGTCCGCGCGTACATAGATCAGCACCGCGCCGACTTCCTCGACGACCTCGCCGAGTGGCTGCGCATCCCGTCCGTCTCCGCCCAGCCGGAGCACGACGCGGACGTGCGGCGCAGCGCCGACTGGCTCGCGGTGAAGCTCAAGGAGACCGGCTTCCCGGTCGCCGAGATCTGGGAGACGGACGGCGCCCCGGCCGTCTTCGCCGAGTGGCCCTCCGACGATCCGGACGCCCCGACCGTCCTGGTCTACGGCCACCACGACGTGCAGCCCGCCGCCCGCGAGGACGGCTGGCACACCGACCCGTTCGTGCCGGTCGTCAAGGACGGCCGGATGTACGCGCGGGGCGCGGCCGACGACAAGGGCCAGGTCTTCTTCCACACCCTGGGCGTGCGCGCACACCTCGCCGCCACCGGTCGCACCGCCCCCGCAGTCCACCTCAAGCTCCTCGTCGAGGGCGAGGAGGAGTCCGGCTCGCCCCACTTCCGCGACCTCGTGGAGCGGCACAGGGACCGTCTCGCCACCGACGCCGTCATCGTCTCCGACACCGGCATGTGGTCCGAGACCACTCCCACCGTCTGCACCGGCATGCGCGGCGTCGCCGACTGCGAGATCGAGCTGTACGGGCCCGACCAGGACATCCACTCCGGCTCCTTCGGCGGCGCGGTGCCCAACCCCGCCACGATCGCCGCCCGCCTCGTCGCCTCGCTCCACGACGAGAACGAACACGTCGCGATCCCCGGCTTCTACGACGGCGTCGCCGAGCTGACCGACACCGAGCGCGAGCTCATCGCCGAGCTGCCCTTCGACGAGGCCGAGTGGCTGCGTACGGCCACGTCGTACGCGACCCTCGGCGAGGCCGGCCACACCACCCTGGAGCGCGTCTGGGCCCGGCCGACCGCCGAGGTCAACGGCATCGGCGGCGGCTACCAGGGACCCGGCGGAAAGACGATCATTCCGTCCTTCGCGCAGCTGAAGCTCTCCTTCCGCCTGGTCGCGGGACAGGACCCGGACCGGATCGAGGAGGCGATCCGCGCCTGGGTCGCATCCCGGATCCCCGCGGGGATCCGGCACAAGATCACCTTCGGTGCCGCGACCCGCCCCTGTCTGACGCCGTTGGACCACCCCGGCCTGCAGGCGGTCGCCCGGTCCATGAGCCGCGCCTTCGACGGCCGGAAGGTGCGCTTCACCCGCGAGGGCGGCTCGGGGCCGGCAGCCGACCTGCAGGACGTGCTCGGTGCACCCGTGCTGTTCCTGGGGATCTCCGTCCCGTCCGACGGATGGCACGCGCCCAACGAGAAAGTCGAACTGCACCTGCTGCTCAAGGGCGTCGAGGCCACCGCCCATCTATGGGGCGACATGGCCGGCGCCCTCCGCTGACAATCCACCGAATCGCCAGGGGGAGTGGGAAGTACCTGTGAGCACCTTCGATCACGTCGCCGACGGTCGTCCGATCGGCCTCACCGCGCCGAGCGGCATCGACCGCGCGGCGCATCACCGACTCGACGAGGCATGGCTGGCCGCGGCTTGGAGCCACCCGACGACCCGGGTGTTCGTGGTCTCCGGCGGGCAGGTGCTCATCGACGACACCCCCGACGGTGACACCGAACTCGTCATGACCCCGGCCTTCGAGGCCCCCGTCACCGAGACCCACCGCTACTTCCTGGGCACGGACCAGGACGGCGTCAGCTACTTCGCGCTGCAGAAGGACACCCTGCCCGGGCGCATCGACCAGTCCGCGCGCCCCGCCGGGCTGCGCGAGGCCGGACTCCTGCTGTCCCCGCGCGACGCCGGGCTGATGGTGCACGCGGTCGCCCTGGAGAACTGGCAGCGGATGCACCGCTTCTGTTCCCGCTGCGGCGAGCGCACGGTCATCGCCGCCGCCGGACACATCCGCCGCTGCCCGGCCTGCGGCGCCGAGCACTACCCGCGCACCGACCCCGCGGTCATCATGCTGGTCACGGACGAGGAGGACCGAGCGCTGCTCGGCCGGCAGGTGCACTGGCCGGAGGGCCGCTTCTCGACGCTCGCGGGCTTCGTCGAGCCCGGTGAGTCCATCGAGCAGTCGGTGGCCCGCGAGGTGTTCGAGGAGGCCGGCGTCACCGTCGGAGACGTCGAGTACGTCGCCAGCCAGCCCTGGCCCTTCCCGTACAGCCTGATGCTGGGCTTCATGGCCCGCGCCACCTCGTCGGAGATCAACGTCGACGGTGAGGAGCTCCACGAGGCGCGCTGGTTCTCACGGGAAGACCTGCGGGCCGCATTCGAGTCCGGGGAGGTGCTGCCTCCCTACGGGATCTCGATCGCGGCCCGCCTCATCGAGCTCTGGTACGGCAAGCCCCTGCCGAAGCCGGGTGCCGCCGCCTGACGCCCGGCTGCGCTCAGGCGCCGATCTTCTGCTTGACCTGAGCCAGCGAAGGGTTGGTCAGGGTCGAACCGTCGGCGAAGCGAACGGTGGGGACCGTCTGGTTTCCACCGTTGGCCTTCTCGACGAAGGCCGCGGACTGCGGGTCCTCCTCGATGTTGACCTCGACGTACGAGATGCCTTCCCGGTCGAGCTGGCTCTTCAGCCGGCGGCAGTAGCCGCACCAAGTCGTGCTGTACATCGTCAGAGAACCCTGCATCTTCGTCCCGCTCCTCTGGCTCGTGGGATGTCCGGCTACTCGAACGTACGCGACCCGGCCACCATTCCCGGCCCCCCGCATGAGACAGCGCACATGAGCCCCCGCGGATGCGGCCCCGTACAGCCCGTGCACGAGCTGTACATGAGCCCCGCACGAGACCCCGTATTAGTACGACCGATGCGGCTCCCCTGTGGACAGCCGTCCCGGTGATCTCGCCCGACCTGGCAGCATGGCGGGGTGACAGCAGCAACGCACTCCACACTCTTCCCTCAGGTCCCCGAGTCGGCGGACGCGGTGCTCGACGGGCTCGACCCCGAGCAGCGCGAGGTCGCGACCGCCCTGACCGGTCCGGTGTGCGTCCTGGCGGGCGCCGGTACGGGCAAGACGCGCGCGATCACCCATCGCATCGCGTACGGGGTGCGGGCGGGGATACTCCAGCCCGCGAGTGTGCTGGCCGTCACGTTCACCAACCGTGCCGCGGGGGAGATGCGCGGCCGGCTGCGCCAGCTCGGAGCGGGCGGAGTGCAGGCCCGCACGTTCCACTCGGCGGCTCTGCGCCAGCTCCAGTACTTCTGGCCGAAAGCCGTCGGCGGTGAGTTGCCGCGGTTGCTGGAGCGGAAGATCCAGCTGGTCGCAGAGGCCGCCGCGCGCTGCCGGATCCGACTCGACCGTAATGAGCTCAGGGATGTGACCAGCGAGATCGAGTGGGCCAAGGTCACCCAGACCGTGCCCGCCGACTATCCCGCGGCGGTCGCCAAGTCGCTCAGGGACGCTCCGCGCGACCCGGCGGAGATCGGCCAGATCTACGCGCTGTACGAGCAGCTGAAGCGCGACCGCTCGGTGATCGACTTCGAGGACGTGCTGCTGCTCACGGTCGGCATCCTCCAGGACCGTCAGGACATCGCCGACCAGATCCGTCGCCAGTACCAGCACTTCGTGGTGGACGAGTACCAGGACGTGTCGCCGCTCCAGCAGCGGCTGCTCGACCTGTGGCTCGGCGACCGGGACAGCCTGTGCGTCGTCGGCGACGCGAGCCAGACGATCTACTCCTTCACCGGAGCCACCCCCGACCACCTGCTGAACTTCCGTACCCGCCACCCGAACGCCACGGTGGTGAAGCTCGTCCGCGACTACCGCTCCACCCCGCAGGTGGTGCACCTTGCCAACGGTCTGCTGAGCCAGGCCCGCGGCCGCGCAGCCGAGCACCGGCTCGAGCTGATCTCGCAGCGCGACCCGGGCCCCGAGCCGGCCTACACGGAGTATGCGGACGAGCCCGCCGAGGCCGAGGGCACCGCCCGCCGCATCCGCGATCTGATCGCCGCCGGAGTCCCGGCCGGGGAGATCGCGGTGCTGTACCGGGTCAACGCGCAGTCGGAGGTCTATGAGCAGGCCCTCGCCGACGCGGGTGTGCCGTACCAACTGCGCGGTGCCGAGCGATTCTTCGAGCGTGCCGAGGTACGGGAGGCCGGGGTCGCCCTGCGCGGCGCCGCCAGGGCCGGGGGGAACGACTCGCTGCTGGACGACGCGGAGGGCCTGGCGTCCCAGGTCCGCGCGGTGCTCTCGACCAAGGGCTGGACGACCGAGCCCCCGGCCGGTTCCGGTGCCGTCCGGGACCGCTGGGAGTCCCTTGCCGCGCTGGTCCGTCTTGCCGAGGACTTCGCCCGCGTGAGGCCGGAGGCGACGCTGGCCGATCTGGTCGCCGAGCTCGACGAGCGGGCAGCAGCCCAGCACGCCCCGACGGTGCAGGGCGTCACGCTCGCCTCGCTCCACTCCGCGAAGGGGCTGGAGTGGGACGCCGTGTTCCTGGTCGGCCTCACCGAGGGCATGATGCCGATCACCTACGCCAAGACCGACGAGCAGGTGGAGGAGGAGCGCCGGCTGCTCTACGTCGGGGTGACCCGGGCCAGGCTCCATCTGTCGCTGTCCTGGGCGCTGTCCCGCTCGCCGGGCGGCCGGGCCTCCCGCCGTCCCACCCGCTTCCTGGCAGGACTCCGGCCGGGCTCCGCCGCGCCCGGGGCCGGCCGTGCGGGCGGCGGCGGCGGCATCGAGCGTGGCGGCGGTTCCGCCGGACGGCGCAAGCGGCGTGGGCCCGTTCTGTGCCGGGTGTGCGGCAAGACGCTCACCGACGCCGGTGAGATGAAGCTGATGCGCTGTGAGGACTGCCCGTCCGACATGGACGAGGCGTTGTACGAGCGGCTCCGCGAGTGGCGCTCCGAGCAGGCCAGGGAGTTGGGCCAGCCCGCGTACTGCGTCTTCACCGACAAGACCCTGATGGCGATCGCGGAGACGGTTCCCGGGAGCGAGGGCGAGCTCGCCGGCATCTCCGGCGTCGGCGGGCGGAAGCTGGAGCGCTTCGGGACCGACGTCCTGGCCATCTGTGCAGGCCAGGAGGTTGAGGGGGGTGGCGAGGGTGACTGATACAAACTCGTCGAAAAAATAGTTTGCGCCCGCCCCAGTCATCCCCATAGGTTCTTAACCACGAGAACAGCGGCTTCTCTGAAGCCCTGCGCTCGTGCTGTACTTATCCGAATACGCGCGATCGGCCCCGGCCGGTCCCAGAGACGCCGAGAGGAGGCGATTCCAGTGATCAGCATCAACACCAGCTTCATCCGCACCACCGCCAAAATGACCGATCGCTCGGTCGTCTCCGCCTGCTCGCTCGGTCTCTCCGGTTCGGCGTTCATTGGCACCGGTCTGTCCGGCTTCTCGGCCGTGCTTCCGGTCTCCGTCCCTGCGGGTCTGCCCGTCCGGGAGCGCAATGAGCGACCGACCAAGGCACTGGAAGCAGGAGTAGCAGCGGCAGAGGCGAAGGCCTATGCCTTTGCGGCGGCCAGTGCCGGCACCAAGAAGCAGACGACGCAGCACCACACCATGTGGGCCTTCCGTGGGCTCGAACCCTGGAGTGATCCAGCCTGATCCATCATCAGGCCGGCGCCTTCAGGGCCGCGGAACCCCACCAGGGATCCGCGGCCCTTCTGTTTTCCCCGATGAGGAAACAGAGCGAAGGGGCCTCGGGACCAGCAAGACCCGGTACCAGCCGAAGCCCGGTCAACAGACCGGACCGACCAGACGAGGAAAACACCACCGTGCAACTCGAAGCGCACGCCCCGTCCGTACCGCCTTCCGAAACGATCCCCCCGCCCGGCCTCACGGAGGACTCCACCTTGACCCCGCTCACCGCGCTGACCGCGCTCGACGACGCCATCGAGAACCTCGGCGTACCCGTCCCCTGCCGCTCCTACGACCCGGAGGTCTTCTTCGCCGAGTCGCCGGCCGATGTCGAGTACGCCAAGTCCCTCTGCCGGACCTGCCCGCTGATGGAGGCCTGCCTCGCAGGTGCCAAGGAGCGGCGTGAGCCGTGGGGTGTCTGGGGCGGAGAGCTCTTCGTCCAGGGTGTCGTCGTCGCCCGGAAGCGGCCGCGTGGCCGCCCGCGCAAGAGCCCGGTCGCGGCATGATCGCCGCCGGCACCATCGACCGTCCCCTCACGCACGATCCCCAGAAGCAGGCCCCGATGACCTCTTCCACGAGCGAGCCGTCCGGCTCCGCCACCCCAGCTGTCACCACCATCGGCGCGAACGCCTCGCGTCAGAACAGGACCCGTGAGATGCAACTCATTCCAGAAGCCCTGGCTCGTGCGCATATGCACGAGCGCCTGCGGGAAGCCGACGTGGAACGCCAGGCCGCGCGCCTGATCGCTGCCCGTCGGATGCAGCGGCGCGCCGAGCGCGTGTCGATGCGAGCCCGCCGTGCGCTGGCCATGGCCGTCATGCAGTAGCCGACAGCCACAGCACGGCCGCACACACCGTGCGCAGTTCCTGTCGCGGGGGCCGGTCCGAACGGACCGGCCCCCGCGGTGCGTTGTTTCCGTCGGCCGCCTCGTACGGGGTTATCGTCACGAGGTGGACCAGCACACTCATCACCCTGTCCAGCCGGGTGCCGAGAACGCCCTGTGTTCCCGGTGCGGCAAGGTCGCCGAGGGCATTCCACCGACCTGGATCTGCTCCGTGGAGAACGGTCGGCGCCATTACTTCTGCGACGACTGCGCCCGCGCCAACATCAGGGCCATCGAGGGACGGCTCGACTCCACCTGGTGGTGACGGGCCCGAGTGGCGAACCCGTGGTGACGGGGCATCGGTGGCTCAGGCCTGCGCGAGCACCGCGTCGCCGTCCGCCTCCGGGTCCGAGTCCATCTCCGTTTCCGTCTCCGCCTCCGGCACGAAGCCCGGCAGCCATGCCTCCAACTCGTCGCGGAGGCGCACCGTCGCGTTCAGCTGGCAGAGCACCCCGATCGTGCTCAGCGTCACACGATGGATCAGCAGATAGGCGGGCGGCAGATTGAGCTGCTTGCCCAACTGGTGTGCGGGGGAACGGGGGTCGGCGATCCGCGCCGCCTGGTTCCGCATCCAGCTGCGGGTGAAGGTGAACGTGTCCGCCTCGGCCGGCTCGATGATCGGCAGCAGATACTCGAGCACCTCGTCCGGGTCGAGGTCGATCGACTCCTTGACGAACCCCTCCTCGCACAGCAGCCCGTAGACCGCCTCGGCCTCGCCCTTCAGGGTCATCCGCAGCGAATCACCGATGGTGGCCGGCAGCCCGCCCGGAAGCCGGTCGACCGTTCCGAAGTCCAGCACGCCCAGCCGCCACCCGCCGTCGCCGCGTTCGTCGGCCCCGTCGACCTCAACGTCGCCGTCGCCGTCGTCCGCCGGGAGCAGCCGGAAGTTCCCCGGGTGCGGATCCGCGTGCAGCAGTCCCGTGCGCGCCGGGCCGGAGAAGAGGAAGCGGGCCAGCAACTGCCCGGCTCGGTCCCGCTGCTCCTGCGTTCCGTCGCCGATCACCTCCGCGAGCGGTATCCCGTCGATCCACTCGGTCACCAGCACCTGGTCGCCCTGATGGACCACTTCCGGCACCACCACGTCCGGATCGCCCGCGAACTCCGCCGCGTGCTCCCGCTGAGCCTGGGCCTCCAGTCCGTAGTCCAGTTCCTCCGAGACCCGGTCGCGGAGCTCCGTGATCAGCGGTTTGATGTCCATCCCCGGGATCAGCGGGCCCAGCAGGCGCGCGAACCGGCTCAGCTGGGTCAGGTCCGAGAGCAGCGCCTCACCGGCCCCCGGGTACTGCACCTTCACGGCGACCTCGCGCCCGTCGTGCCAGACCGCCCGGTGCACCTGGCCGATCGACGCGGCCGCCGCGGGCTTGTCCTCGAACTCCAGGAAGAGCTCCCGCCAGTCCTGGCCCAGCCGCTCCGCCAGCACCTCGCGGACCGTGCTCGTCGGCATCGGGGGAGCGGCGTCCTGCAGCTTGGTCAGCGCGGCCCGGTAGGGCCCGGCGACCTCCTCGGGCAGCGCCGACTCGAAGACGGACATGGCCTGCCCGAACTTCATCGCACCGCCCTTCAGCTCACCGAGAACTTTGAAGAGCTGCTCCGCCGTGCGCTGCTGCAGCTCGCGGGCGACGATCTCCGCGGACTTGCCACCGATCCGCTTGCCCAGGCCCCAGGTGGCCCGGCCGGCGAAACTCAATGGCAGTGCGGCCAACTTGGCGGTGCGGGTGACCGCTTTCCGGGGAAGATCAGACATTGCGCCCCTCCAAAACCCAGACTGCCGTGCCGCGTGCGGCGGTTACCCGGCCATTGTGTCCTGCGGTGTCCCTGCCCCCGAGGCGCGCTCCCCCTCAGTCTGCCCGGCCGCACCGCAGGTACAGTCCCTGTGACCTGTGATCTGCTCCGACTGCCAGTCCAGCAGCGGCAGTGCCGCCTCCCACCGCGTCCCCGTGCTGGCCGGCAGATCGCCGTCCAGGAACGCCGTCGCATGTGCCGCCGCCAGCCCGGCGACCGCGGTGGCCAGACCCAGGTCGCAGGGCTCTGCCGGCTCGCCGCGGCTGCCCGAGCGCCACTGCGCCAGCAGGCGCGGCCACGCCGGATCCCGCTCCGCCCTGGCCAGCTCCATGCACCCCGCACACGCGGTGCCGCCCGGCAGGACGAGTGGCCCCACCACGCCGGTCGCCTCCACAACCCCCGCGTACAGATGGGGAGTCCCGGTCGCGATCCACTCCTGGGCGGCCGCCGCATCCGGTGCGTACGCCGCGAGACCGTCACGCGGAGCGACGACGACCAGGGAGAGCGGTGGCTCGTCGAGCGGCGGACCACCGGACGGACGCCGCACCGTCCGGGGCGCCTTGACCGGAGCAGCCCCGCGAACCAGCTGTCCCGCCGCCACGTGCCTGCGCTCGCCGATCGCCTCCGCGGGAAGCACACCGGGCGCCACGTCCCACGGCTGGACACGCCCACCGTCCAGCACCTCGACCTGCCCCACACCCGAGGCGGACAGCAGCGCCGCGAGCGCCGCCCCGACCCGGCCCGCACCCCGCACCTGGACCCGCATGGCACCCCGGGCGGCCAATCTGGCCATCCCGCCTCCCGGTTCCGGATGGACGACGGAGAGCGAGGCAAGGTCCGATCTCAGCCGGTCGACCGTGGCGCCCGCCCGCCGCCGCAACTCATCGGCCCCTGGTCCGCCGCCCGTCGCGTCGTCGACCAGACCCGCCTCCGTCAACCGGCCCAGCAGCGCGTCCACCTGGCCGGCGGGCAGCCCTATCGCCCTGGCCTCCTCGCGCAGCCGCGGCAGCCCGCGCGTCCCGTCGAAGAGCGAGAGCAGGCTCCCGGTCGCCGTGTCCACCGGACCGACCACCACCGCATGTGCCGGCGTCGCACCGAACTGCACGCACTGAAGATTCCGCCAGGCACGCCGAAGCGCCGGCTTGACCATCGGATGCATATCCGCACCGCCCCCGTACCGGTCCTGTCCGGACCCTGTTCCGTCACCGTTCCACCCGTCGGTCTTTCGGGCGGATCATTCCGGCCTCAGAATGCACGGACCGGGCAGCGGGTGCGGAAAGTTGTCCACAGGCATGGGGCATTAGTCGTTCAAATGGTGCACGAGTCAAGTGGATCAAGCGTGAAGCGACCCGGGGGCGGGACTTACCGCACTGGCAGCGGGTAACGTCGGGGCGTGTCCGCCGACCGACCGCACAGCGCCGAAAGCCAGCAGCGCAGCGCGACCCGACATCCGCCCCGCTCCTCCGCCACCAGCGCGGTCGAGGTCCGCAGAAGCGCCCGGCGCCGGAGAACGGTATCCGCGTACCGGGAGGGCGACCGGACCATCGTCCTCATCCCGGCCCGGATGTCCGAGGCGGAGGAGCAGCGCTGGGTGTCGGTCATGCTCGACAAGCTGGCCGCCCAGGAGAGCAAGCGGACCTTGGGGGACGCCGAACTGGCCGAGCGCGCCGAACGGTTGTCGGAGCAGTATTTCGGGGGGCGCGCCCGGCCCACGTCGGTGCGGTGGGTGACCAATCAGAACACCCGCTGGGGGTCGTGCACTCCGGCGGAGGGCAGCATCCGCCTCTCGCACCGGTTGCAGGGCATGCCCGAGTACGTCGTCGACTACGTGCTCGTCCACGAACTCGCCCACCTGCTCGTGCCGGGTCACGGGCCACGCTTCTGGCGTCTCCTCGAGGCGTATCCGCGGACGGAACGTGCCCGGGGCTACCTCGAAGGTGTGGTCGCGGCGGAGCGTCTCCCGCATCTGCCGGTCGCGCGCGGAGAGTGAGTTTCACCGATCCTGTACCGAAGCTGTCCCGACTTGGCTCATTGTCGTTCCCAGCAGTTAGCCTGACGCGACGTGTTCGTATTTCGTCGGGATGGGGGACGGTCGTTACGCATGGCCAGGGAATTCCAACGAGGCCACAAGGCCAAGATCAGTGATCTTACTCCGGGGACCGATCTGTACGTAGGCGTGCAGATCGCCGCGCCCGGACTGACCTTCGACATCAGCTGCTTCGGTCTCGACGCCAACGAGCAGCTCTCGGACGACCGGTATTTCATCTTCTTCAACCAGCCGAAGTCGCCCGAGGAGTCCATCCAACTGCTCGGCCCGCAGGCCGGTGACGCCGAGTCGTTCCGGGTCACGCTGGACCGTATCCCGGCGAACATCCACAAGCTGTCGTTCACGGCGACGGTCGACGGGGCCGGGCAGATGTCCCAGATCGGCCCCGGGTACATCAGGATCGTGGCGGGCGGTGAGGAGGTCGTGAGGTACGCCTTCACGGGCTCGGAGTTCTCCACCGAACGTGCCGTGATGTTGGGCGACTTCTACCTGAAGGACGTGTGGCGGTTCGCCGCCGTCGGCCAGGGTTTCGACGGCGGTCTCGATGCGCTGCTGAAGAACTTCGGCGGCGAGGTCGCGGAGGAGCAGCCCGCGGCGCAGCAGCCGCAACAGGCCGCCCCCGGGTTCGCCCCGCCGGCTTCGACCCCGGCTCCCTCGTTCGGTGCGCCCGCTGCGCCCCCGGCTCCTCAAGTACCACAGCCTGCCCCGGCGTTCGGCGCACCGGCTGCCCAGGCCCCGGCCCCCGCGCCGGTGAACCCGCAGATGCACGCCGCACCGACGATCGCCGCACCCATGGCCCCTCCCGCCGGCACGGTTCCGCCGCAGGCCCCGCCGTCCCCGTACGGACAGCCCCCGCAGCAGCCGCAGTTCGGGCAGGTCCCCGGGCAGGTCCCGGGCGCCCCTGCTCCGTTCGGCCAGCAGCCCGCCGCGTTCGGCCAGCCCGGAGTGCCCCAGGGCGTGCCCCAGACCGGGGCCGGACTCCAGGCGGCCCTCCAGCCGTACAAGGAGCAGCCGACCGGCCAGCGCTGGACCCCGCAGAACCAGCAGTTGGTGCGGGTCGACCTCGCCATGGGCGGCACGCCCGTGCTCGCCCGCCAGGGCAGCATGGTCATGTACCAGGGCAAGGTCGACTTCGGCTACAAGAGTGCCGGTTTCGCCGGCCGCGTCGTCGGCAACGCCACGGGCCAGGAGATGCAGCTCATGCGCTGTACGGGCCGCGGCCAGGTCTTCCTCGCCGAGAACGGTGCGCATCTGCACCCCATCGAGCTCCAGGGCGACGGAATCTGCGTCTCCGCGGAGAACGTCCTCGCGTTCGACGAGTCGCTCCAGTACGAGGTCCGCCGCATCGAAGGCCACGGCATCCCCGGCGGAGCCCTGTTCACGATGCAGTTCCAGGGCACCGGCACGGTCGTCGTGAAGACCCACGGCATCCCGGTCGTGCTCCCCGTCACGCCCACCACGTTCGCCGACTCCAACGCCATCGTGGCCTGGTCGTCCGCGTCCCAGGTGATCCTCTCCAGCCAGGTGCGGCTCCGCCGCAACGCTTACCCCGGCCACAGCGGAGAGACCGTGAACCTGCAGTTCCGGGGCGCTCCCGGCAACTTCATCGTCGTCCAGCCGTACGAGGTCTGAGGGAGCCCGGACAATGAACCAGCAGCTCGCGGGCTATGCCCCGACCCCCGTCACGGCCCGCATGGAGAACCACGGCAGCACGATGCTCAAGGTCGCCATGGCCACCGGTCAGGACCTGTACGCACGCACCGGCTCGATGGTCGCCTACGAGGGCTTCGTCCAGTACGAGCCTAATCCGCCCGCGGTCCGGCAGATCGCCTCCCAGTGGGTGAGCGGGGAGGGCGCCCCCATCATGAAGTGCTCCGGCGACGGACTGCTCTACCTCGCCGACTACGGCGCGGACGTCGTCGTCATCAACCTCAACAACGACTCCATCTCCGTCAACGGCACCAACGTGCTCGCCTTCGACGCCCATCTCCAGTGGGGCGTCGAGCGCGTCAAGGGCCTCGCCAAGTTCGCCGGGCAGGGCCTGTGGAACGTCGAGATCGCGGGCACCGGCTGGGTCGCGCTGACCTCCCGGGGCACCCCGATCGTCGTCGACTGCGGCCGCGGCGAGGACGAGACGTACGTCGACCCGGATGCCCTCGTCGCCTGGTCGCCGAACCTGAAGGTGAAGGGCAAGCGCAGCTTCAAGGCCTCGTCCCTCATCGGGCGGGGCAGCGGAGAGGCGTACCAGATGGCCTTCTCCGGCCAGGGCATCGTCGTCGTACAGCCGAGCGAGGACAGCACCGACCGCCTGCGGATCCGGGGCTGAGGGGGAGCGAGAACACACCATGCAGAGCCCGCTTTTCAGCTACACGGAACAGCAGTCCCAGGAGCGGTACGTCGTCCAGAACCCGCAGCTCCTGCGGGTCGCCCTCACCGGGCACGACGACGTACTGGCCCGCAAGGGCGCCATGGTCGCCTACCAGGGGCTGATCGACTTCGACGGTGAGTACCAGTCGAGCAACCAGCGGCGCGCCCGCGCCCGCACCGGCGAGGGCCTCGACCTGATGCGCTGCTCCGGCCAGGGCACGGTCTACCTGGCCAACCTCGCGCAGTACATCCACGTGGTGGATGTCGATCAGGAGGGCATGACCGTCGACAGCGCGTATGTGCTGGCGCTCGACTCCGGACTGCACACCGAAGTGATCGCGGTGGACAGCCAGTACGGCATCTCCGGCTCCGGCAAGTACCAGCTCAACATCTCGGGGCGGGGCAAGGTCGCCCTGATGACCTCGGGCCGGCCGCTGATGATGCAGGTCACCCCGGACAAGTACGTCAACGTGGACGCCGACGCGATCGTCGCCTGGTCGTCCTCGCTGCGCGTCCAGATGCAGTCCCAGACGCACTCCACGGGCGTCTGGCGCCGCCGGGGCAACACGGGGGAGGGCTGGGAGCTGAGCTTCCTCGGACAGGGCTTCGCCCTCGTCCAGCCCAGCGAGGTCCTCCCGCCGCAGAACGCCCAGATCGGCCAGGGCGCGCGCGCCCAGTTCGGCATGGGCCAGCACGGCTCCCACGGCCAGAACCAGAACAACGCCTGGAACTAGTGTCCTGCGCCAGTAGTTGATCGTTAGTTGTGGTGTGACTTCTGCTGCTAGTGCGTCAGTACCTCGTCGGGGCCCGAAGCTGGAGCCGTTGCTGCTGTCTGCTGATGAGCGGGCGGTGTTGGAGGGGTGGACGCGTCGGGCG
>NZ_JBSFDW010000013.1:0-133792 GCF_053594115.1 Streptomyces sp. NPDC001970
GAGCGAGCGTGTTGTGGGCGCTGCTGCGTGACGGACGGGTCTTCACCGCCGCCCCACCGGTCACGCAAGCGGCTTGACTTCGTCATTGAGACTCCCGCCCAAAGCCGCTACACCGACCTAGTGGGATCACTGCCAGCCGCCGGTGGTTCAATCACGCCATCACCACGCGAGCAAGTATGCGATCCCGGTGAGGAGCCCAGAACGGAGACCGAAGCAATGCCACAAGATTGTTTGGCGTCCGTTGGACCGACAACGGTCCCGACAAGGAGGATGTGGCTTGCGGAGATGGCGGTGTCTATCGCCGCTTCGGGAGCAGCGTTCGTCGGGTGCTTGGCGCTGGTGGCGCCCCCGAGGGTCCTCGACACCACGGCGACCCTCCTGCTCATCGTCGTCTCGATCGGTGCTGGCAGTCGCGTTGGTCGCCGCTTTCGGGCCTGGGGGCTGAGCCGCCAACCAGGTGACCACCCATAGTCATGTCTTGGGCACAGTCTGCTGGCCGACGCAGCAGGTCGATTATCCGGCCAAGGATCTAGCGCGTACCGGCGGGCGGGTCGGCGTAGACGCCGTTCAGCATGCCGGTGGCCTGCCCGACTTCGATGAGATAGCCGTCCGGGTCGCGCAAGTAGCACCGCAGCTCGGCCTTGCGATCGATGGGTGGCGTGAGGAATTCGGCGCCCTTCGCACTCCACTCTCGGTGACATGCCTCGATGTCGGCGACGCGAAGGTTGAGGAAGCTGCTGACCATGCTCGGGTCGGTGGGCGGGCGCAGGGTGACGTCTGGCTTGTCCGGGGTAGGGCCGCCGCCCGGGTTCATGATGATCCATCCGTTGGCGAGCTTGATGGTGCAGGGGTTCTCCTCGAGCACCACCTCACCGCCGAGAACGTCGGTGTAGAAGGCGCGAGATCGGGCTACGTCGGCCACCGTCAGAAAGTGAGTGAGGAGGAGCCCGGAATCCGGGGCAGGAAAACCATCACGGTGCATGCAAGGCCTCCAGGCAAATCGGATGTTTCCTTCCATAGTGGTGGATGGATGTCCGTGGGCACGAATGAACACGGCCGGGACGGCTAGAGCTACGGATCAGATGTTCTCCGTGCCACGACCGCGCCAGACGGAGCGGGGAGCCACGGGGAACGGCGGTCGTCGACGGTGCCGCGCGCCCGCGTCCCTCGAAATCGACATGCCGCAGGTCAGACCTCAACTCGCCGCACCTCGCTCCTAAAGCGGTGGTTACTCGCCCGCCCGCCGTACGCCAGTGCAGGCCACGAGTTCGCCGCCGTCTGCGGTGAGGAAGCATGAAGATCCATGACCTATCGGCAGCTGTGACCTGCCCAAGGCGCACCGGCTGGTCATGCTGGCCGAGGAGCTGCACCGCTCGTTCCATGCTGGGTGGACCTCAAAGGCCGTCTTCATAACGACCCAGCCCCGCACTTCGCATCAGGAGCCGTCGATCAGTTCCTCTACCTCGGGCGGGAGTTCTGAGCCGGAGTAAGCGGCGAAGAACGTGGCTTCCTCAGGTGTGTCCCCGATGGCGATGGCCACCTTGGGAGAGATGCCGTCCACCTCGTAGGCGGTCCCCGTCGTGGCCGGCTCCTCGTCCTTGTCCTGGCCGCCGGTGTCTTCGCAGGGTGGTTTGGTGGCGGCGCCGAGCTTCTTCCCGACTGTGAAGTCCACGTTCGCCACGTCTCGATACGATCGGTCCTGGTACGTGAACCGGTTGACGCAGGAAGCCGATTCCTCCCCACTGCTACTGCTGCCGGCCGTGCACGCGGCTGCCGACATCGCCATGGCCGCCGCCAGTAGCCCGCCCGCGAATCGCCCGGTCCAGCTCATGCGTGTCCCCCTCAGTAGATGCTGCGAAGAGCGAGGATGTCTCCTCTTGCCGGGTGTCCTTGCCGTCGCTGACTACGGACACGCGATCGTGCACATCGTGAGGCTTTCGTGTCCCGAACCGACATGCCCCAGCCCGGAGATGTGCCCCGCCTCGTGAGCGCTCAGGGTCGGACGTGGCAGCCCTGGTGAGCGCCGCATCCGGTCTGAGTGGTGAGCACCTGCCCAGGCAAGTCGACAACCTTCGCGCCAAGTAGACGTCGGCAACCCGGAGCAGGTTCCCTTGCCGCGCCACCGGCCCGGTCTGCCGCACGTTGCTGGGGTGTGCCGATCGGCACGTCTGGTGGACTTGGTCGGATCGGCCCGGCGACGCATTGGAGCCTTGCCCGTATCCGCAGATGTTCCGCCGGTGACACCCATTGGTGAGTGCCTAACTGCGTGACAACGCCGACTGACAGCGGCGAACAAGCGCGCACGCCTGCGGACCATCGCAGCAGGTGAGCGGCGGGCCGTCCCAAGGTCGCGGGCCCACCCGAGTTGCTTCGGGACGAAGCGGTCGCTCCGTTGGGGTGCGCCGCACGACCGACGAAGCGCCTGCCTGTCCCGAGTGCAGCCAGCCTATGAGGTCCGGCGGCCTCGTGCTCTCCGAGCGGGAGGACGATGGCCGGCGGACCTGCCGGTCGCTGTGGAGGTGCGCCGGTCAGCACGTCTGGTGGGGCTGGGCCGACCGGCCGCACTGGCCATTGGAGGTCTGCCCGGTGCCGGAGCTGTTCCGCTGACATCCAACGCTGACATCAACGACGACGAACAGCGGTGACAACCGGCAGCCGCGTGCGGCGCTCATGCTCTCGGTGGACCGCAGCCACGCCGGGGCGAGATCGAACTTACAAAGCAGATGTCGGCGGTTCGAAACCGTCCGCGCCCACCAGTCAAGACGCCCTCGCAGCGAGCCGCTGCGGGGGCGTTGACGATGAAACGCGACGGCAGTCGTTCGGTATGGTCGCCTTGCGGTGAGCCGTATTCGCTCCTGGGGCAGTGACCTCTTAAGACAGAGCCGGTCCCGTGTGCTGGCCGTCCCCAGCCTTTCCCGGGATCACGCGGCCCGGCGGGCCCGGGCCACGCTCCTGCCTCCGTCCCGCTCGGGCCCGGCCCGCCGGCCACGCGGCTGGAGCGAGCAAGCCAGTGCGCGAGACGGTAGCCCGCTGGGGCTGGGGCGGTCGGCTCCGTTGCGCAGCCACCATGGGGCGAGCCTCGAAGATCGGGCCCCGATCGGGCTATTGCGGACAGTCGAGGAGCCAGCCCGATTCGCGGCCGGCGTAAGGGGCCTTGATCTCTCGCCCCACGGCAGCTCCAGCCCAAAGCCGCTGCACCGACCTACGGGATCGGGCCGCGGTCACTCTCGTGGCACGAGACGCACGCGCACACCGCCGAGAGTCGTCGACCACTCCTGGCCCTGCTCTACAGCCTCACGTCCTTCGTCGAGCATTCGAGCCTTCACGAGATTCGCCGACTCTCCCTCAGCATTTCCCAGTGCAGAGGAGACTCGAAGGCCACCCGTGAACGCGCCACGGAGTCCTCCAGAGCCCTGGCAGCCGCCGCCAGGTCATCGCGCTGTCGCCCTGCGGCTCCCCAGCTCGGGACGGTTGCACCTGCCGGACTGTTCACGCAGGGCGCTTCCACTAGCTCGTCCGAGAATCCGTCCTGTCCACTGACTGCAGAATCGAGCGGTACAGGTCGGGCCGACGGTCGGCGAACACGTCATTGCGGGCGCTGAGGCGCTTGTCCCTGGCGTCACCGAGCTTGCACTTGGCGATCACCATGCCTTCCTCGTAAGTAGGCAGGGGGCCGGCAGCCGGGTGGCCGTCGGGGTCTGCAATCACCGACCCGCCGGTCCAGGACACGCCGCGCTCGACTCCAGTGCGGTCGCATGCGGCGACGAACATGCGGTTGACCGCTGCGTTCGCCTGCACGCGCACCACCTCGGCCGGGCGCTCCCCTTCGGGGCGCGGAAACAGTGGCCAGTTCACCGGGGCGCAGAGCAGGTCGGCGCCGCGCAGGGCGACGGTACGGACCCACTCCGGGAATTCCAAGTCGTAGCAGACCAGCACGCCGATCCGCCCCACTGCCGTGTCGACGACGGGCGGTAGCTCCGCGCCGGGCTCGAAGATGGTCTTCTCGGCATCCCACAGGTGGGCTTTGCGGTAGAGGGCGCGTACGCCGTCGGCGTCGACGAGGACGGCCGAATTACGCAGACGCCCCCCCTCGTCGCGCTCGCAGATCCCCCCGACCACAATCAGGTCGTGCCGACGCGCCATCGCGGTCCAGCCGGTGACGGTGGGACCGTCGAACGGTTCGGCGAGCTCCGACGCCTCCGCCGTGTCGCGGAACACGTAGCCGCTGTTGGCAAGTTCAGGCAGCACTACGACCTTTGCCCCGGACGCGGCAGCGCGTTCGATCGCTTGCTGCGCGGCAGCACGGTTGCCGTCCAGGTCGCCGACGGAGAGAGCGAGCTGGCAGCAGGCGACGGGAGTGACACCACGGGTGGGTACCGCACTCATGTCACACCCCCGCTGGGGCTGCAGGGGCATCGTCGCCATTCAGCTCATGCTCACTGGCGGCTACGGCTGCTTTCTCGGCGCGCATGTCCAGACCACGGCTGAGCACGTAGTACAGCAGGCCTGCCACCGCGAGGCCCACAACGAAGGAGACATCGGCGCCGCCCAGAGCCTTGGTGGCCGGGCCGGTGTAGAAGGAGGTGGCGAAGAAGGGGAGCATCGCGGCCAGGCCGACGGTGTAGGCCGTCAGGCCACGCCAGGACCAGCGCCCGTAGATGCCCCGCGGGTCGAAGATGGCGGTGATGGCGTAGTGACCTCGCCGCACGAAGTAGAAGTCCACGAGGTTGACCGCGGTCCACGGGATCAGGAAGTACAGCATCAGCAGCACGAAGTTGTTGAAGCTGCCGAGATAGTCCGCTGGAAGAGCCAGGGCCACCCCGAAAACAACCAGTTCGATGGCCACAATGCCGGCGACCCGGGCACGGATGGTCGGCTTCACCTTCTTGAAGGCGTCCACCGCGCTGGTGGTGGTAAGCATCGCTCCGTAGGCGTTGACAGCCATGATGGTGATCAGTGCCAGAGACGAGATGACGACCGCGAAGGTGCCGAATCCGGGCAGGATGTCGTTGCCGACTTGACGAATGCCGGCGATCGCGTCCGGGTTGGGAAGTGCCGAGGCGAGCACGGCGCCAAGCGACATCAGCCAAACGGCAGAGCCCGCCGCTCCCGCGTAGGTCCACCAGATGACCTTCTTGGCGGAGACGTTCGCCGGCAGGTAGCGGGAGTAGTCGGAGACATACACCGCGTAGCTGATCTGGTAGCCGGCAGCGGCGGAGAAGACCACCAGGAATGCCGTCCAGGAGCTGCCGCCATTGGCGGCATGCGGCGTATTGGTGTCCAAGTTCACCAGCGCGCCGACCGTCAGGATGCCGAACACCACAATGAGCAGGTAGGTCAGCCAGCGTTGCACCAGGTGCAGGAGGTCGTAGCCGACCACCGCCAGGACGATGGCCAGGCCGATGAGGATTGCATACCACAGCGTCGTGCCACCGGGCAGTACGGTCTGCAGGCCTTGCGTGGCCAGCACGACGTTGAACACGTTGAAGCCGATGTAAACGAACACCACAGCGATGAAGGGCACGATCGCCCCCCGGGTGCCGAACTGTGCCCGGGACTGGATCATCTGCGGCAGACCCATCCGCGGGCCTTGGTTGGCATGGAACGCCATGAAGAAGGTGCCAAAGCCGGCACCGAGGACGACAGCCGCGATCGACCAGCCCAGGCTCAGCCCAAGGGCAGGGCCGATGAAACCGGTGACCATCGTGGTGAGCACGAAGTTGCCCGTGAACCAGAACGGCCCCTGGTGCCACACTCTGCCGTGCCGCTCACGCGCCGGCACGTAGTCGATGGAGCGCACTTCGATGACCCCGGAGCCAGATGCGGACTTTGCGTCGTCCATGGGTCCTCCTCAGAAGGCAGGCGGTCGGAAATGCACTGAACATATGTGGTTGAAAAGTGTATGACGATCGACTGCAGGGCGAATCTGCTGGGAATGGATGGACAATGTGTCCATGCCCTTCCGCATCGTCGACCTGCTCGACGTGCCTGACCTGCGCCTCTCGGTTGTGGCCGCCCGGGATCGCCTGGATCGCCCCATCGAGGCCGCTCACGTCTCAGAACTGCTCCGCCCCGGGGCCTGGCTCCAAGGCGGTGAGCTCCTGATGACCATTGGACTGCTGCTACCGGTGGACCGCAGTGGGTGTCGGGCCTACGTTCATGACGTTGATGCAGGTGGAGCCAGCTGCCTGGTGCTTGGACTCGGACACGAGCTGCCCTACCAAGAGGCCCCGGCGCCGTTGGTCGAAGCCGCCCAGGAGGCAGGGCTTCCGCTGCTCACCGTGCCTCATGAGGTCCCGTTCATCGCGATCACCAAGGCCGTGTTCGCTGCCCGGGCGGCTGAACAGCGTCTCGCCCTGGAGCGCGCATACGAGGCTCAGCGTCGACTGACTGCCGCCGCTGCGTCGGGCCGCGGACTGACGGCCATCTTGGAGGCGTGGGCGCAGGCCACCGGCGTGGGCGCGGCAGTCACCGATCCATTGGGCCGGATCATCGCCTCGGTGGGGCGGGGCACCGAAGCTGCGCTGGAGGCCAGCGGAGACCTGATCCAGCGGGTCGCTGTCCGGGGTCTGCTCGGCAGCGGAACCAGCATCGTCCACAGCGCGCACGTGGAGGTGCAGCCTCTCGGTGCCCAGCGCCTGCGCGGCCTGCTGATGCTGACCGGCGAAATGGACCCGGCCACGCGCCTGCTCGCCTCGGGGCTGGTCTCTCTCCTGTCACTGGAGCTGGAACGGCGGCACCTGGCGGACGAGCCCGGTCGCAGGCGTCGCTCCGCCCTCCTCGGGCGGCTCCTGACCGAAGGTACGACGGCCGAGCAGGTCCGCGATCTCCTCGCTGCGGCCGGCCTCGTCACCGACGCCGTGCGCGGAATCGCCATTGAGCCCACGGCCGACGCGGATGATGTGGTGGCAGATTTGGCGCTCGCCGTGCCGGGTGGCCTGGCCCGGGTCACGGGCGGCGTGGTCGAAGCCGTCGTCGGCGGCGATCTGGACGTACTGGAAGCCCTCAACCGGTTTGCTCCGGGCTTCCCGACAGGTATCGGACCCTCCGTCCCGCCGGAGTCGGCTGCCTCCTCACTTCGACAAGCCCGGGGCCTGCTGGGAATAAGCCGAATCGCGGGGCGTCCGGTGGAAGCGCAGGCGAACAGGTCCGGACAGCTGCTGCTGGAGCTCGGCAACCGCTTTGTGCTCAGCGGATACGCGGACGCCGTGCTCGGGGCACTCGACGATGCCGATCCGTCCGGCGACCTGGTGGCCACGCTTGCGACCTGGTTGGACACCGCCGGCTCCTGGGACGAGACGAGCCGGCGACTTGGTGTCCACCGGCACACCGTCCGCAACCGCCTCGACAAGGTCATGCGAGTCACTGGCCGACGTCTCGACGACGGTGACGACCGTTTCGATCTCTGGCTGGCAATCAGGGGTAGGCAAGCCGCGCAGCACACGCCCACCTCTCCCGGTGCAGCGCCTCAGCAGCCGATGCCGCCCACGTGAGGGCAAAAAGAAAGAAGGGGCGAACACGCAGGTCACTGGTGGCAACAAGCGCCTACACCGGTCACGGTCCTGCTGGACAGCAGCGGAGTACAGCAACCACCGCAACCGCAGCCGACCGGCAATGGCCCCCGGACACCTCATGACCAGCGTCCTGGACCGCAATAATCCTGCAGCCCGTTCGCATCGAGGCGCTCCATCACGACGCGCGGAGCGATCCGGTTCGCGGTGAGCAACGTGGCGCAGCCGTGCCGTGCGTCGTGCAGCCGGATGACGCGGAGGCCGGCATGCCGTGAGCACCTCGACGCCCGACCAGCACGCGCCCGGCGCTGTCCCGGAGGAAACCCGGCCGTCGTCGGCGTCGGACACCCAGGCGCCGTCGATCTCGAGAACAGCGTGGCCCTGCGGCCGCGGGCGCCGCCGACCAGAGGCGAGGGCGCCGACAACCAGTACACCCCTCGCTCCGCGACCGAGGAACGCTGAGGGGGCCGGGCGGACACCCCGGCAGAGGCTCTGCAGACCGGGCCCGGGGCCGGCGGTGTTCCCGCTGGGCCGGGGCCTGCGTCGTCCGCCCGGCGAAGAGCGCCATCCGGCCGTGTGAATGAGTCCCTCCGCGTGCGCGGACGCCGGGGTTTGCGCAGGCTGGAAGGCGTGCTGGTGATCCGCGGTGAGGGGCGATGATCGTATCGGTGGTGTCGATACCGGAAGGGACCGTTGCCCGTGCACCCCTGTCCCACGCACGTGAGCGTCTCTCGGCGTCCCGGTTCCTTCTTGTGGACATCGAGCTGCCCAAGGAAGCGCCGCCCGGTGAGCGCCCGATCGCGCATGAGCTCGGTCTGGAGGCCGAGGACCTGGCATGGCTGGGCAGGGAAGGCGAATCCGCGCGGGCCGAGTTCCTCGGGGACAGCGCCGGGTTTGTCGTGCCTGTGATCGAAGACTGCCAGGTCACCCAGATCCATGCCTTCGTGAACGAGCGGCACCTGGTCACGGTGCACTGGGGGCCGAGCGGACCGATGGGGAATCTCTTCGCCCGGTTGCCGAACGAAAGGCCGTCCGGGACCGTGGCCACGCTGTTCCTGCTGCTGGAGGAGGCCCTGGAGACCTTCCGTCGGTCCGCCGTGGAGGCGTTGCTGGAGGTGGAGGACCTCGAGGACGAGATGTTCCAGGAGCGGCACCCTCAGCAGGTCTACAATCTGGCGCGCCTGCGGCGGCGCGCGGCTCTCCTGCACCATGCGCTCCTGCCGTATCTGGAGGCGACGGACGAGACCTTCACGCGGCGGATGATGAGTGGCAGCTTCCCGGAAGAGCGGCAGCGGCTGGCCCGCTCGTACCAGCGGGCCGCGCGGATGGTGCTCGCGAACATCGAGTCGCTCCAGGATGCCTCCCGGCGGGCCTTCGGTAGCTACTCCAACCTCGTGGCCGGCGAACAGAACGGCGTGATCAACCGGCTGGCGATCGTGTCGACGATCTTCCTGCCGCTGACCTTCCTGACCGGGTTCTTCGGCATGAACTTCACCTACATGACCGACGAGCTGGAGAGCGGCGTCGTTTTCTGGCTGCTCGCTGTGGGGCTGCAGGCGGTCGTTCTGCTCATCGCCCTCTACGCGCTGCACCGCACCCGGATCTGGCGGAAACTGCGCGAGGACGGGCGCGACGACCGATGAATGCCTCGCTACGGGGATGGAGGGCCTATTCCGACTCTGCTCCGGTACAAATTGCGACATCCTGTGTCAAGGGCTCGCTCCGCTTGCCGCGCGAAGAGTGACTTTCAGTCCGTAGTAGGCGGTCTCGCTCTCCCATCGCTGGTGGTAGAGATCGGCCAGTTCGGCTGCGGGTTGGAGGACGGGGTCAAGCAGGGTGGTGATCAGCCGGACGCAGGTGGAATGCCGTTGGCCATCGCCGGTGGTGACGCTGACCTGGCAGGAGACCACGCGCAACGGTCACCTTGGTCAGGTCGGGTAGTGGTGTTCGCCGTCCGCGGCGCTGCCAGGCGGCCAGACGGTCGGCGGATCGGCGATCGAGAACCTGGGAGGGGTGGCTTCCGTCGGGCAGGGGCTGGATCACCGGCAGCAGCCGTCCGGATTGCACTCTCCATAGCAGGTCAGCGCCGGTAGCCGCGGCGTCTCGGATGGCTTCGAAACCGTCGTGACCCCGGTCGGCCGACAGCAGTGTCCCCGGCCCGAGAGCGGGCAGCAGGCGACGGGCTTGCGGCAGTTCCTCCCACCCCGCCCTTGACACGGCACGTCCCCGCCCAACTTCCCGGTCTCCGGTCTTGGCCTGAAGCCGCGGAGCCGACGCCCCAGCTTCAGCGGGGTTCACCCCATCAGGCCCTTCGCCGTTGGTGTGCGACCGGCGGTCGGGCCGGAGCGGGGCGTAGAACAGGAGCGTCGGCCCGGGCCGCGCGATGCCGCGCCGTGCGCGGCGGGAGCGCCTTGACTCGATCGTGAAGCCCAACCTCGCCCCGCCGTCCTACTCGTGAGCGGGATGCGTGCGGCTCTACATCGCCCCGTACCTCGGCGCGAAGCGTCTGGACAAGCTCACAGTGCGGGACGTGCGCGAGTGGCTGACCAAGCTCGCGACCGTCTGCCAGTGCTGCGCTCAGGGCAAGGACGCCAAGCGGGAGCCCAGCCGCCAGAAGTGCTGCGCGGTCGGCGACTGCTGCGAGTCGTGTCCGTCACGCCGGGTGATCCAAGGCTCCCGCGACGCCCTGCGGGCCGCGCTCACCCATGCGGTCGCGGAGGAGGAGATCGGCAAGAACGTCGCGTCCCTCGTGAAGGTGCCCAAGCCGCGCCGCCGTCGGGGCAAAAGCCGTGGTCTGTAGCCGGGGCAGGCCGGTTCCTGGCCGATGCCGCCGCCCGGGATGACCATCTCTTCGCGGCCTGGGTCCTCGTCCTCTTCCTCGGGCTGCGCCGTGGTGAGGTGCTGGGCCTGACGTGGAAGCCGGTCGACTTCGAACCCGGCGAGTTGTACGTGGATCACCAGATCCGGCGTGCCGGACGGGAGATCCTCCACCGCGAGACCAAGACCAAGGACTCCGACGCCTTCCTCCCCCTGCCGGCACCCTGCCTCAAGGCCCTCCGGATGTGCCGCGCCCAGCAACTCGGCGACCGGAAGGCCGCGGGCAAGCTGTGGCAGGACACTCACGGGCTGATCTTCACCACCAAGCACGGCACGCCCATCGAGCCGGGCAATCTGACCCGCATGTTCGCCCTGCGTTCCCGTCGCGCCGGGCTCCGGACGATCCCGCTGCGGAACACCCGGCACACGTGCAGCTCGCTCCTGGTCGCGCTCAAGGTCCACCCGAAGGTGGCCCAGCGCATCCTTCGCCACTCGCAGATCGTCATGACGATGGAGGTCTACGCCGAAGCGAGCGAGGAAGAGGTGCGCGAGGCAATCGGCGAGCTGTCCGACGCGATGGGCGGCACCGGCTGACATCGACCGACACGGTTGCTGTACTTCGCTGCTGTACCGTCCAACGCGAGAGGCCCCGGACTTGTCGTCCGGGGCCTCTGGCCAGTGTGCACTCGGCAGGATTCGAACCTGCAACCTTCTGATCCGTAGCTCTGCAGAGATCGGTCAACGGGACTCACACAAGGCGCTGTGCGGTCCCTCAGAGGGGCTGTCGAGCATGGTCGGTTGCTGATCTTCGTTGCTGTACAGCAACCGCGATGAACATCCTGATGCTCGTTGCGCAGGATGGATCGGTGTGCTGTTCGCGATCAGAGCCAGAGGCTCCGTGTCAGCTCCGAGCCGACCTAGCACCGTTGATCAAGTTGACGACCGCGCAGTCGCCCAGGAGCGCGGGCCGCCCCGCGGCATTCGACGGGGCGGCCGGGATGTGGCCGAACTCGATGACGGAAGTCACCCGTTGGGAGCGATGAGCACCTTCATGACCTCCGCGGAGCGAAGCGTCTCGAATGCCTCCAGCGCCTCCTCGAGCGGCATGATGGCCGTCGTGAGGTCGTCCACCCGAATGTCACCGCGGGTCAGCAGGTCGATCGCATCGTCGAACTCGGATCCATAGACGAAGGAGCCGCGGATGGTGATCTCCTTGAGGAGAATGGTGTCGGGATCGAAGCCGCCGCCGGGCCCCGCCCCCACGTCGACAAGTACGCCATCGTGGACCAGCAGCTGGATGGCCTGCTGTCGTGCCGCCGCGCTTCCCGAGCACTCGATCACCACGTCCACCGCCATCTCGCCGAGTCCGGTGGGGACTTGGTCAGGAGTCAGGGTGATATCGGCATGCGAAGCCGGGCCGAAGCGGCGGCGCTCCGGTGCCGGCTCGACCAGGACGATGCGGGCGGCCTTCCGGTGGGCGGCGATGCGGCAGGCAAGCTGTCCGATCGGTCCGCCACCGTACACCGCCACGGTGCGGCCGGTGAGATCACCGGCCAGTTCCACGGCCCGTAGCGCCGTGGCCGTGGGTTCGACCCAGGCCGCCTCGACCCGACCCATTGCCTCGGGGACAGCCCGCAGCGTTCCGGGGAAGGCGGCCATCCTCCGTGCGAGGGCTCCGTCCCGCTGCAGCCCGAGCGCGGTCTCCATGGTCGCCTGGTGGCAGAAGTTGGGCCGGCCGGCGACGCAGTCCGCGCAGACACCGCACACGTTGCCGTTCGGGTTGATGGCGACGCGCTGGCCCACGTGCCACCCCGTCACCGAGTCCCCGACATGGCTGATCCGTCCCGACGACTCGTGCCCCATGACGAAACCGCCGCGGTAAACCTGCGGCAGATGCGGGGCGTGCAGGTCGCTGCCGCAAATTCCGCACAGGTCAATGTCCACGATCACCTGATCGTGACGGGGCTCGGGCTCGGGCCTTGACTCGAGCACGATCCTCCTGTCCGCAGTGAGAACGACGGCTTGGGCCGCGGTCATGGCTTGCTCCTTCATGGCTTGCTCCTCGTAGCGGAGGCGTCCTACGCGGGTACGGCCCAATCCGGCGGCATGTGCTCAGCGTCGCTGGGAATGGGCTCGCCCACGGCTTATGCGCTCTTGAACTGCGCGGTGATGGTGGCGACGCGCTTGCCCTGGTGGACGGCGGCGGCGCGTGCGGTGTCGTCGACCTGGCGGAACGCATCCAACGCCGCGCGGGCGCAGCGTTCCGGCTCCAGGAATCAGGTGAAGTTGGCCCCGCCGTCGACGAGGAACGACTGGCCGTTGACATAGGCGCCGTCGTCGGAGAAAAGGAACGGCACCGTCCCGGCGAGGTCCTCCGGCACGCCCAGTCGCGACGACCGTACGGAGGCCAGGATCTCCTCGCGGAACTGCTCGTCGGTCGCTGCGAGGGCAGCGGGGGCGAGGATCACGCCGGGCGAGATCAGGTTGGCACGGACTCCATGCTTGCCGCCGACTGTCGGGGTGTGCCGGGTGAGCCCTACCAGACCGCTCTTGGCGGCTTGGTAAGCGGCGTGTACGTCCTCGCCAGTGCTCCCCTCCTTCTACCCGAAGGAGGGCGTGGCTGGCCGGCGTCGTGTGAGGTCGCGCGGCCGGCAGCGCTCCGTGCCGGTCCGTCTGCAGCGATCACTGGCGTGTGCCGCCAGCAGATGTGCGGCAGCGGATCGTGATGCGTACTGGCTCAGGGCTTGAGGACGAGCTTGCCCGTGGTGGCCCCGCTTTCCAGGAGACGGTGCGCCTCGGCGGCCTCGGCGAGGGGAAAGGCGCGCGGAACCGGTACGCGGACTCGTCCTGAGGCGACCCACTCGATGAGCCGGTGCAGGGCTGCGACCGCGGCCGGCAGCCGCAGCTCGAACCACGGGCCGAGGTTGAAGCCCACCACCGACTGGTTGGGGGCCGGGTCGTAGAGCCAAGGCAGGAGGGCGTTCTCGTCCAGCCGGCCGGGTGCGCCGCTCACCGACCCGAATACGACCAGGCGGCCGAAGGGCGCGAGGAGTCCGAGGGTCTGGGCCAGCCGGTCGCCGCCGGACATCTCGAGCGCCACGTCGACGCCCGTGCCGCCGGTGAGATCTCTGACCGTCTTCGCCCAGTTGGGATCGTTGTAGTCGACGGCGTGGTCGGCGCCGAAGCCGAGCGCGATCTTCCGCTTCGCCTCCGTGCTCGCTCCTGCGATGACGTTGCCGGCGCCCAGGAGTTTGGCGATCTGCACCGCGTATCCGCCCACGCCGCCGGCCGCGGCCGGGATGAACACGCTGTGGCCCTCCTCGATGCCGACGGTCTCGGTGAGGATCAGGGTCGCGGCGAGCCCCGCCACCACGACGCCTGCTGCCGCGTCGGGCTTCAGCCCCGGGGGGATGGGGATCACGTTGGGAGCGAAGGCGAGGGCGAGTTCCGCATACCCTCCGGATGCGTC
The DNA here is from genome assembly GCF_053594115.1 of Streptomyces sp. NPDC001970. Lineage (NCBI taxonomy): Bacteria > Bacillati > Actinomycetota > Actinomycetes > Kitasatosporales > Streptomycetaceae > Streptomyces > Streptomyces sp. NPDC001970. The sequence goes on from NZ_JBSFDW010000013.1 coordinate 13,798, forward strand.
GGCGCCGACCATTGCGAACACGGGCGTACCCACGGCGGGACCGTCGACGTTCTCTCCCAGGGCCACGACGGTGCCGGACACCTCCGCGCCAGGGACGAACGGCGACGGCGTGGGAACGGGGTAGTCGTCGCCGCGCCGGCGCATGACATCGGAGAAGTTCACCGCGGCAGCCTCGACACGGATCAGGATCTGTCCCGGACCCGGTTGCGGATCGGGCAGGTCCACCAGGCGCAGGACCTCCGGGCCGCCTTGTTCGGTCATTTGAATGGCTTTCATCATGTACTCCGGTTGGGGTGGGTGACCGGCGTCCGGCTAGAGGGCCTGGGCACAGGTGGTGGCGACCGGCTCCTTGTCGGGCCGGGTTGGGTCGGCAATCGGGTCGATGCTCGAGTCGGCGAGAACCTTCATGGTCTGGGCCGGTACTGCAACGGGGCGAAGTCGTCGAGCGCGCGAAGGGTTCCGGATGTCGCCGGTGATCGGCTCGGTCCCAGCTCCGTCGGCTTCCGCAGCCGACTCGGCGTTGCGTACGACGGCTACGACCATGTGCCCGTGCTCCAGCAGCACCCGCAGCACGGGGCCGCCCACGAAACCGGTTGCTCGTGTCAGCAGAACACTCATCTCGATCGCTTCCCTGCTTCAGCGGTTTTAGCTGTTCGAGACAGGTAACCAGTCCGGGATCGCCATCCATTCCCATCGGAACAGAAATTTCTCTTCCTGTCTGTCGCAGACAGCGATCCGGACGAATCTCGTGGAAGACTCCGGGAGCCGGTCATGAAAGGGGTGAGGCGAGCGCGAGGCCTCGAGGTTGTCGCAGCGCGGCGCCATCGGGTCGCCTTGTCCCTGTCTGGAACACCTATCATGCGAGCATGACATCGGCGTGGGAGGCCAGAGGGCGCGTAGCGTCGCCCACCGCTGCGGCCAGCGGCCCCATCAGTAACGCCCTCATCCGAGTGACGCAGCTGCATGTGATGCGAGCCCGCCAGTTGTTCCGTGACCTGGGCCTGCACCCGGGTCACGAACTGCTGTTGATGTATTTGTGGGATACGGGTCCGCGGCGGCAGTCCGACCTGGCGGCGGCATTCGATACCGACTCGGCCTCGATGACCCGGACAGTCCAGCGCCTGGAACGAGCCGGCTTCGTCCGCCGCCGGCCCGACCCCAGCGACGGGCGGGCCACCCTCGTCGAGACCACCCCCGCCGGCAGGGCGCTTCGACGCCAGGTCGAGAAGCTCTGGGCCGACCTGGAGGACGTGACCACGGGCGACATGACGCAGGACGAGCGCCGGGTGCTCCTCCGTGGCCTCGAACGGGTGGAGGACAACCTGGCGGCCCGCCAACGGCCCGATCCAGCGAGTGCCGACTAGCCGACTGGCAGGCAGGTGGTGCGCGGGACCAGGGCCGGCGCAGCGATGCGGTCGGGGCCTCCTTGCCGTGACACTGGTAAGTGCCCCGGACGCGGCGTGGCGCCGCCAGTTCGGTCGTCGGCGAGGTGGGGAACGCGACGGTACGGACGCCAGCCGCACTCTTCGGCGACTTGATCAGCAGCCCGTCCGTGCGGGTCTCGGCGAGAGCGCGACGCACAGAGACGGTCCGTCGTTCGAGGTCGACATCTCGCCGCTGTAGTGCGGCCGGCTCACCACAGCGCAGTCCGGTGAAGGCAGCCAGGAGTATGAGCATGCGGAATCTCGCAGGCACGGCGTCGGCGAGCTGGAAGACGTCCGCCACTTCGAGGAACGGGCGTTCGGCGGTCCTCGCGGCGCGGCCCCCTTGATGCGGCGTGGATTGCGCTGGATCAAACCGTCGTCCACGGCCGTGTTCATGATGGCTCGCAGGATCTGATACGCCTTGGCCACGGTCGGCTCACCGACGCCAGAGCTCAGGAGTTCGGCTCGTCAACGCCGGATATCGAACTCCTCGCGCGGTACAGAGCCCTCAAGCGTTGAGTCGTCGTGCCCCATGCGTGCCCGATCAGTCGGGGACGAGCGGGGAACCACGGGGAACCGGGGCGAGGCAACCACTCCGCCGCAGGTCAGCGGCATCCAGCTCAATCTGATCAGCCCAGGGTCACGGCCGCACTCCTCCGAACTGGTGCGGTGTCCCACCTCCGGCAGGGGGCTCTGGGCTCTCAGCATGAGCATCGCCACGTCAGACCGAGTTGCTCTTCACCAGGAGCTGCCTCGGACGCGGTCACAGCCCGGCGCGCCAGTCCCGCTCCAGATCGCCTGCGTCGAATACGCTGCGAAGACGTCCAACCTGGCGTCCTTGACAACGCGTACGCACAAGGGAACGCCGCCCGGTGGCGGTTCTTCACGTCGGCCCGGATGGCGCAGCTGCCGGATGCAGGAAGGGGTGTGGCATGAAATCCCCAGGCGTGCACCTACGGGAGATCACCGACGACAACCGGGATGCCGTTCGTGCCCTCCGCGTCCGACGCGACCAGAAGCAGTTCGTCGCCTCAGTGTCCAAGTCGCTCAAGGAGGCGGCAAAGACGCCGGAGGCCAATCCCTGGTACCGCGCCGTGTACCGCGGCGACGAGCCAGTCGGCTTCGTGATGCTGTCGTGGAAACCGCCGGCTGGTCCTTTCAAAGGGCAGCACTTCCTCTGGCGCCTCCTCGTCGACAAGCGGTACCAGAGGCGAGGGATCGGCCGAGAGGCGCTCACGCAGATCGCCGACCTGGTTCGCGCGGACGGCGCCACCGAGCTCCTGACCAGCTACGAGCCCGGCGACGGCGAACCGTGGCCCTTCTACCAGGAGTTCGGGTTCGAGCCCACCGGAGAGATCGACGACGGCGAGATCGTTCTGCGGCTCACCTTCCCCGCTCGGTGAGCACATACGGGAAGCCGCGGACGGTTTTGACCTCTGGTGGTCACATGACGAAGAAGCTGGTGGGCACCTGGAAGTTGGTGCCCACCAGCTTCATGTCCGCCTTGGAGGCAGCGTCATCGCCTTGACCCCGATCTTGGCACTCCAACCTGAGGCGGTGCCGATCCCCTGGATCTCAGCCGCCTTTGCGGGCACGCGGTTCGAGCGCGAGGCCATGCTGTTCCTCAGCCGCGACACAGATGACCCGTGACCGTGCCGACGCGGGGGACCTGGTTCAGGAGACGTACCTGCGGGCCTTCGATGCGTTCGGTTCGCTCGCCGGGACGACGAGCCACAAGACCTGGCTGGTCCGCTTCCTGGCCGACACGGCGCTCGGCGCCGGCGTCGAGCGGCAACGCCCACCGCGCCCCACGCTCCGTGTTCACCGGACGCTCCCGGTGCGGGCCCTGGAACGGCTGTCCGACCGTGAAGTGAAGGCCGCGCTGAGACAACTTCCGCGGTCGGTTGCGATCGTCGTACACCTCGCCGACGTCGAAGACTTCACCCACAGGGAGATCGCGGAGATCCTCGGCATCCCCCAGAGCACCGTGGCATCCCGGTTGCGCCACGGCCGACGCCGCTTGCTCCTGCTGCTCACCGCCGCCGCACGCCGACACGGCCTTCTCGACTGACGACGGCCTCGGGGCGCCTCTTGTGCTGTTGTCCGTGGGCACTCCCTGTCTCTCACGCGAGGGACGCGGAGGCTGAGCCACATCCGCTCCTTCGCTTCCACGATGGCGGGCCGCGCTCGAACTCGCGGTCCGGTCCCCATGCCTGAAGTACGACGAAGGCCCAGGTCACCGGCGGAGAACCGGGGGTCCGGGCCTTGATCGTTCCTGCGCCATTCCGGTGACTGGCGTCGGGTGTGCTTGACGTCTGTCCCTCGCTCGCCGGGCGCGGACAGCCCGGCTGCGGAACCTCAAAGGGCCGTGAGGCGTTGGTAGGGGAACGCGCGGAGTGTGCGCGAACGACCGGAACGACACGGGCAGAAGCCGAGGTGGCACGAGTGGCGATGTGGGATCGGATCAAGGACCAGGCCAAGAATCTGCAGCAGCAGTCGCAGGGGACGCGGAGCTCGGGCGGACATGCGCGGCCGGGTGCGGGTTCCGCCGCCGGGTCGCGGGCTCAGCTGGTGAACTCGCTCAAGTCCCAGCTCACCTCCCTCAAGGCGGAGCTGAAGAGCGGCGCCTACCGGGACGCCAGCATGGCGATGTGCGCGCTGGTCGCGGCCGCGGACGGGCATGTCGACCCGGCCGAGCGGCAGCATGTGGAGTCGCTGATCCTGAACAACGACGTCCTGCAGAACTTCCCGCCCGACCAGCTCCGGCAGCGGTTCAACAAGCACGTCGACCAGTTGGCGCTCGACTTCCAGCAGGGCAAGGCGGAGGTCATGCAGGAGATCGCCAAGGCGGCGAAGAAGCCGACGGAGGCCAGGGCGGTCGTGCAGACCGGCTTCGTCGTCGCCGGTGCGGACGGATTCGTCGCGCCGGCCGAGGAGCAGGTCCTGCGTGAGGCGTGCTCGGTGCTCGGCCTGTCCCCGCAGGAGTTCGGCATCTGACCACATGCCCCACATGCCCCACCGCGCCACCTGCCGCCGTCGGCGGCGGGGTCCATGAGGTTGCCGCCACCGCTCCCGCTGGGACCGAGGGGCAAGTACGCCATCGTGGCGGCCTCTGCAGACGGACAGCAGGCCACAGGATCGGTGCGGTAGAAGTCCCTGCTCCATCAAGGCGGCTGCTCCCGCCCGCCGCGTACGGCTCCCGCCCGCCGCGTACGGCTCCCGCCCGCCGCGCGCGGCTCCCGCTCGCCGCCGGGCCCGACGCTCCTGTCGTCGTCACCGCTCCGGGCCCGGCTCCGCGAGACGGCAGACCGTCATGGGCGAGACCCGGCCGAGCGAGCCGGACTCACGTCCGCCTCGCCAGGCCTACATCGGTGCCTGGCACCAACACCGGCCTGTGGCTGTCCGTTCCCCTCACGTGCCCGCTCGACCGGAGAGCCGCGCGGAACAACGGGCAGTCACGGTGGCTGGACATGCCGACGGCCCCTCACCGAGTCGGCCGGTCGCGGCCGTTCGACCGCGGTGGGGTGTGGGAGGTGAACCCACGGCGAAATCACCTCCATGACGGATTCCGAGATCGCTCAAGGGGTGGGAGCACCCAGTGAGACTCCGCCGGCCTCCGCTTTCGAGGCCCCGAAATTCCGCCGCCGCCGAGGAACCCGGGCCGGGGTCGACGCGTCACAGGGGTGGTACGGCTTCCACCCCTCACCGCTCACCTCCACTTCGTCACTGCCAGTCCCCGGGGGACCCATGGGTACGTACACCGCACGCGGCGCCGTCAATCTGCTCGTCGTAGTCGCCTTGTGCACCGTCGCAACCGGTGCCGTCGCCGGCTGCGGCAGTGAGAAGGCCGGTGGGCGCGGCACGCAGGTCCGTGGCACCGACCCGGCGTCGGGGTCGAACGTCCGCGCCCGGCAGGTTGCCGATGCCTGGGACGGCTCCAAGGCCGCCGAGGTCTGGGGCAAGGGCTACTACCCGATGGGGGAGGCGGTACTGCTGCCCGAGAACGCCTTCCGCAACGGGGCCGACAAGCTCGCGTACGGGGCCCGGAACCTCGTTCTGAGCGGCGAGCTTCCTGCCACCCCGCAGGAGGACGGGCAGGTGAAGTGGAAGAGCGGAGGCTCGCTCACGTTGCCGCTGATGGATGCTCGGGAGGCGTTCGAGACCCTGGCCGGCGGCAGCAACGACGGACCGCATCTCACCGTGACCGGGGCAAAGCTGGGCGTGATGGCCCTGGCCACCAGCCGTGGCCCGGCGACCGTCCCGGCCTGGCTGTTCACCTTGGAGGGCTACGCCACCCCGCTCAAGCGGGTCGCCCTCAGCCCGTCGGAGTTTCCCCAGCCACCGATCAAGCCGGCCGGCGAGGTGCCCACCGACGAGCTGGCGCCGCTCGGCCGGTTGGTGAGGGTGGCCGGGGACGGCCGGTCCGTCACGGTGGTGGCCACCCATGGAGCCTGCGACGACGGCCCCGCCGTGGACGTGCTGGAGACGGACGGCAGCGTGGTGCTGTCCGCATCCGTCGTCGGGACGAACGACGGTCCCTGTACCGCGGAACTGCGCGGCAAGGAGATGACCGTGAAGCTGGACCGGCCGGTCGGGGTCCGGGTCCTTCTGGACGCGTTTACGGGCCAACCGGTTCCGTACGGGGAGGACGGGGCCGGGTCGAGCCAGGGCTGAACTCGGCGGAGGCGAAGCCGCGCTCTCTGCCCATGGACCTGACGCGGGATGCTCTGTACCGGGCGGAAGAGGCCTTGCATGCGCTCCCGGCTCGGGCGGCGCACCTCGTCCTTCGGTGCGGGGAGGCAGAGGGCCCTTCCGCCGTGGAGTCGGAGCGCAGGTTCGGCCATGGCTTCCTGGCCGGCCAAGCGGGAATCCAGCGGGGCCACTGGGGTGGGATGTGGCTCGCGGGGCAGGGACCGGAATCGCCGGGGTAGTCGTCCAGCGTCCCTTTCCCCTGCGTCGCGAAGAACCACCATGCCGGCAGCACCGTCGCCACGACCGTCGGCAGCAGCGGCGCACAGACCCGCAGGGCCGCGGGCGCGCGAGACGCGAGGCGTCGCCCGGCTGTCCACGCCGTCAGCCCGTCCAGGGCACCACCCGCCACAACGGGCACCAGCGGAGAGTTGAGTGCGAAGCGTCCGCCGGCCTCGTACCCCGCATCGCAGCAGGCGCGCGCCCAGACAGTCAGCTCTCACGCAGTGCAGCCCATCACTGCAGCCCATCAGGGCAGCCCACCAGGGCACCGACAAGCGCCGAGCCTGCCCGGGAGACAGTACGGCCCCGGCTTCACGCTGATCACAAGGGGACGTGACGCCGGGGACGCCGGCCGTCTTTGCAGAAGCCCGTTCGAGGCACCGCTCCGTCCCGTTCCGTTGCCGCCGGCAGCCAGTTGCTTCCACACGGACCGCGCCACGTCGAGTTACCTACTGAGCGGCTGCGATTGCGGAGAGTGAGCATGATCGTAACTCGGCTGTCGTAGCGACCGGTTGAGCTCTCCGCCGTTCGCCCAGCAAAGACACCCCCTCGCGTCAAGTCCCGATTTTTGGGGTCATGACGGTTGCTTCCCGGTTCGTGTCTGCTGATGGCCAGGCCGCAATCACGAGATGGGGCCCCCGCCGAGCCAGTGAAATCGAGGTCGAACCATGAGCACCTTCGTCCGTGCACCGGAAGGTGAAGTGCCCCGCATGACCTATGAGGGTGGCCAAGCACCCCCTGCGAACGCCGACATCACCGCCGCAGAACCGGCCGGAACACCCTATCACCGTCTGGCGCGGACCGGGCTCCACCGCTGGTGGTGTCCGCTGGTGGCCACGCTCGTCGCCCTGGTCTGCTGGTTTCTGTTCCTGACCCCCGCGGTGGACAGACTGATCCAGGTCGCCCTGCTGGCCGGGGTCGAGCCGGGCACGGGCGACACGCTGTTCGCCAATCCTCTGTGGGACAGCGCCGCCGTGCTGCTCATACTCGCGCTGATGCTCCCGGCGGTGGTGATCGCCGCGCGCCTGGTGCAGCGCCGCCCGGCCGGCACCCTGTCCTCCGTGACCGGACGGCTGCGATGGCGCTGGCTGCTCGCCTGCCTGGGGGTGGCCGCAGCAGCGATCGTGCTCCTGTTCGCCCTGGCCATTGCCCTCGACGCCGTATTCGGTGCCGGCGCCGGCGCGTCCGGGTCGACGTCCCCTGTCGTCTGGGCGGGCTGGCCGGCGTTCCTGACCGCTGCCGCGGTGATCGTCCTGCTGGTTCCCTTCCAGGCCGCGGCCGAGGAGTACGTATTCCGCGGCTGGATCCCCCAGGTCTTCGGCTGCTACCTGCGCTCACCCTGGGTCGGGCTCGTCGTGGCTGCCGTGCTGTTCGCCCTGGCCCACGGTCTGGGCACGCCCTGGGGTTTCGCCGACCTGGTCCTGTTCGGTCTCGTCCTGGGCCTGCTGGTGCACCGTACCGGTGGCCTGGAGGCGGCCATCGCCTTCCACGTGGTCAACAACCTCTTCGTCTTCCTCTTCTCCGCCATGTTCGTGGCCGGGCTCGATGACTCCGGTGGTACCAGTGCCGCGGATGCCCCCTGGGTGCTGCTGGCGGCGGAAGTCGTCGTGCTGCCGCTGTACGCGTGGGTGATCCTGCGCCTGAGCCGCCGGTTCCGTATCGCCCGGGTCGCACGCACGGCCTCCGAGCCCGCTCCTCCCCGGGCGGAGCCGCCGGTTGCGGTCGCCACCACGGTCTGAGGATGTACGGAGCAGATGTCGGCGGCGCGGACCCGCCCGCGCCCACCGGCGAGAAGGCCCTCAGCCGATCAAGGCTGAGGGTCTTTGTACGTGGCGACGTCGATTCTCCGCGTCCGGTCGGAGGGCCGGCTACGCACGTCCACCACCTTGGCCGATTGCGCCGGTATGCGGGCAAGACGGCGTATGGGGCGGACGACGACGAGGGCGATGGCGCAGCAGACGCTGATCAGCGCGGCGACCAGCAGGAGTTGGTGTACGCCGAAGAGGTTGCTGGCGGGGCCGGCTGTCGCCTGGCCGAACGGGACGGCGAGGATCGAGCCGGCGACCTCGTAGGCGGCCACCCGGTTGAGGCGGTCCTCGGGGACCTGGGTCTGCACCGTGGTGGCCCACTGGACGCCCCAGAACGCCCAGCCGACTCCGCTCACCGCGTACCCGAGCATGAGCAGCGGCAAGGACGGGACCAGGGCCGCCGCCAGCGGCATCAGCGGGAACAGGAACATCGCGAGCCCGCCGCCCAAGAGCGGGCGGGACGGGCGGACCCGGATCGCGACCAGGCCGCCGAGGACGCAGCCGGCCCCGAAGGCGCCCTCGGCGTAGCCGAACGCCGCCTTGCCGTGCTCGGCGATGATGGAGGCCGCGCCGAGCGGAGTGAGCGGGCCCCAGACGAAGACTCCCAGCACCCACCAGATCAGGATGACCGACCACAGCCAGGAGCGGGAGCGGAACTCGTCCCAGCCGGTACGCAGGTTCGCGAGCGTCGACTCCGACCGGTCGACCTCGAACGGGGGCAGCCGCAGGGCCGCCAGGCAGATCCCGCTGACGGCGAAGGTGGCCGCGTTCACCGCGAACACCCAGGCCGCAGAGGTGGTGGCGACCAGCGTCCCGGCGAGCGCGGGCCCGGCCATCGTGGACATCCCTTGGCTCACCCGCAGCACCCCGTTGGCCTGGTGCGGGTCGGAGGCGATCTGCGGCACCAGGCTGGAGAGGCCCGGGTGGAACATCGCGGTCGCGATCCCGCCGAGCAGCGCCCCGCCGATGATGAACCACAACGGTGGGTGGCCGAGCCCGAGATACACCGCGAGCGAGCCCTGGATCACGCACCGGACCGCGTCCGCACCGATCATGAGCGGCCTGGGATGGAACCGGTCCGCGAACACCCCGCCGAACACGACGAAGAGCGCGAACGCCCCCATCCAGGCGGCGAGCGCGAACCCGACCCCGCTCACCCCGTACCCGAGCGAGAGCATCACGACCGCCATCGCGACCGGGATCATCGCGTCGCCCAGCATCGCCACGATGCGGGCGGTGAAATAGAGGCTGAAGTTCCTGGTCCAGAGGCGGGACGGCGTCGCGGCGACGGACAAGACCATGCGGACATCCTTCTAGGAGCCCGCGTTCCGGACGCCTATGGGGTCTGAGGGGAGCACTTCACGTCAGGGGGGGCGAGCGGCCGGGGAATCCCAGCTCCCGGCTCTTGCAGAACCGTACGTCAGAGCTCCCGACGCGATCATGCTTGGTACCTTTCCGTGACCCGTGACCCGTGACCCGTGACCCGTGACCCGTGACCCGTGACCCGTGATCGCCGTCTGCCGGGTAACGGCTCGTCGCGACGTGGCCCTTGCGCGGAAACCGCGTGGTCGCCGAGCCCGCGGTGCCGGTAACGTCCGGTCTCCCGAACCAGCCGCATCGGCGGCTTCCCATGTGCAGAGAGCGATCCGCATGACCAGCCGGCAAGCGACGACGACCCTGTGGCGCCCCACCGGCCCCAAGGAGCTGGACCTGGTACGAGAGCTGAACTGGCGTGCCTGGCCGCCCCGGTTGCCCGAGCAGCCGATCTTCTACCCGGTTCTCTACGAGGACTACGCGATCAGGATCGCGAGGGACTGGAACGTGAAGCACGACGGTGCCGGGTTCGTCACCCGTTTCCAGGTGGAGTCGGAGTTCTTGAGCCGGTACCCCGTCCAGCAGGCCGGCGGACGGACGATCCTCGAACTGTGGGTGCCGGCCGAAGAGCTGGACGAGTTCAACGCCCACATCGTCGGTGAGATCCAGGTGGTTCACGAGTTCCGCCGAGACGCGGAGGCTTGCTGCCGGTGAGACGCCTTCAAGGGGCCCGAGGTGGTGCCGGAGGTGGCACGGCGGAGAGCGAGCTTCCCGGCCCGTTCACCACCGCTGTACATAGCCCGCCCGCCACTCGGGCGACGGGTCCGAGCCCAGCTCGCTCCAGTACTCTCGGCCGGCGACGATCTTCCCGTCCCGCACGGTCCAGAACGACGCGACGCGGTGCAGCCCCATCGACTCGTGGGGAACCTCCACTTCGGAAACCACGTCCTCGCCGTCCGCGACGATCCGGAGCACCCGGATCGACCACCCCTCCGGGTACTCCGCGTTGATGTTCACGTAGTTGTCCCGGCCCACGATCCGCTCGCCGCTGACCGGCCACTCCACCACCACGTCGTCGGCGAGCAGTTCGCGGACCCCGGTCCAGTCGCGGGCCTGCATGCGATCCCACAAGCGATGAACGATCTTCGAAGGCTCCATGAGGGCATCCTGGCAGAGGCCGTCATCGGTGTCCGGCCCTCTGGTGCGGGGGTGATATGCACCCGTCAAGCGCTGCGGCGGAGTACCGGACAGTGCCGGGCGAGGTACAACAGCGCGGCAGCGGGTGCCCGGCCGGCGCGCCGTGCTGGGAGGGGATCGGCCTGCGCGCCGTGCGGACACGGGGAACACCCGCCGTCCGTGCCCCGCCGGGGCACACCGCACCCGAGAGGAACGGGCAGGGGACCGGGTGCTGTTGCGCACGCCGATTCCGGTGGCGAGGCCTAACGCCCCGCGGGCCCGGCCGGCTTGGGAAGGGGCGCCTGGGCCGGGCCCGTGGGGAGGCTCCGGACGAACTCCTCGCGCGGTTCAGCGGCCCGGGGACGGGGAGTCCGCCTCGAAACGCCGGACGTACCGCCGCTGCCAGGGAGTTTCGACAGCCCGGCGGTCGTAGTGGCGCCGGACGAACGCCACCGCCTCGGTGGCCGGGACCCCGTCCAGGACCGCGAGACAGGCGAGGGCCGTGCCGGTGCGGCCGCGGCCGCCGCCGCAGGCGACCTCGACGCGCTCGGTGGCGGCGCGGGTCCACGCCTCGTGGAGGAGGGTGCGGGCGTCGGCGGGGTCGCTGGGGAGCCGGAAGTCGGGCCAGCGGAGCCAGTTGGCCGCCCATGGGACCTCCGGGGGCTTCCTGCCGAACAGGTGCAGGGCGTACGTCGGCGGGGGACCGGGCGGGAGGGGGCTGCGGAGGGCGCGGCCGCGGACGAGGCGGCCGGAGGGGAGGCGGAGTGTTCCGGGGTCGGCGGGGTTCCAGGGCTCGGTCACCTGCCCCAACCTAGTCGCTCCGCGCCGCCCGCTGGGGCCCGCCGAGGTTCGTGCGGGGAGCCCGACCGCCGTGTCAGTCGACGAGTTCCGCGAGGTCGGTCAGGGAGTCGATGCGCCAGTCCGCCGCCGCGATCACCTCGGGATCGTCGGCCCACAGATGACCCCATGCGCCACGGCGGAGATGCGCGGTGCGCAGCCCCGCCCGTTTGGCGGGGAAGACGTCGTTGACCGGGTGGTCGCCGACGTGAACGGTCTCGTGCGGGGCGGCGCGAGCGACGGTGAGGACGTGGGCGAAGAACTCGGGAGCGGGCTTGGCGACGCCCCATTCGTCCGAGGTGGCCACCAGGTCCGCGGGGATGTCCAGGGAGCGCAGGAGCCGGCCGGCCTTCGCGGTCTGGTTGCCGGCGACGACGACGCGGATACCGCGGGCGCGGATGGCGGTGAGTGCCGGGCGCACGTCCTCGTAGAGGTCGTCCTCGGTGAGCTGCTCGCCGCGGCCGGCGGCCTCGCGTGCGCGGTACTCGGCGCCGATGTCGATACCGGGCCGCAGCAGCCGCAGGGCGTCCGCGCTGTCGCGGCCCTGGGCGGTGACGGCGCCGACGAGCGCGGCGAGGGTGTGCCGGGGGACATCGAGCCAGTCGGCCCAGGAGGCCCAGTAGCGGTCGTCACGGACGAGCGTCCCCCCGATGTCGAAAACTATGGTCTCCGTCACCGCACCCACACTACGGGTGCAGGTTGTCAGTGGGGAGCCGTAGCCTTGTACCCATGTCCCCCAACCCTCGCAAGCCTGGTTCCGTGCGGTCCGCTGCCGTGGTGAATGCGGAGATTCGTGCGCTGTGGGCCCGTTCCGGCGGTCGGCTGTCCGCCGTGGACGAGGCGCGCTACGAGAGGCTGCTGGTGGAGTGGGCCGCGGCGGTCGAGGCCGACGCCGGCGCGGGTGCCAGTGCCTTGGCGCCCGCCGTCGCGGACGCGGCCTGACGGCGTTCCGTATACGACCCGGCCGGCCCCCCGGCCGATCCGTGGATCGGGCGGGTGCCGTCGTCAACGCCACGCCCGGGACGGGGTCGCTGAATGTGCTGGAGGCCGTGGCCCGGGGTGCCGGCGAGTGGAATGGGTGCCGTCGAAGCCGGGTGCGTTGTCAGTGGCGTGGCCCACACTGGAGTCATGTGCCGCAGTATCAAGACCCTCCGCCCGCCCCTCCTCCCGCACGAGGCCACCGAGGACGACGTCAGGGCCGCCGCCCTGCAGTACGTACGGAAGGTGTCCGGCTTCAGGGCGCCCGCCGCGCACAACAGGGAGGTGTTCGAGCGCGCCGTCGAGGAGATAGCGGAGGCCACCCGCGCGCTGCTCGACGGGCTGGAGGTGCGCGGAGCCGGCGCGGCTAAGCGCGTTCCGGAGCCCGCGGACGCCGGATGATGTACGCGGCGAGCGAGCCCGCCGCGAAAAGGGCGAGGACCGACACCGCCACGCCCACCCAGGTCGCGCCCAGCCACTGGCCGCCGAAGTAGCCGAGGCCGACGCTGTAGCCCGCCCACGCCACGGCCGCGAGCGCGGACCAGGGCAGGAATTCCTGCACCCTGCGGTGCGCGGCGCCCGCGCCCAGCGAGACGACCGAGCGGCCTCCCGGCGCGAAGCGGGCGATGACCACGAGCAGGCCGCCGCATCGGTGGCCCAGTGCGGCGCCGAGACGTTCCTGCGCGGTGGTCAGCCGTCGCGACCGGGCGATCGCGCGGTCCAGCCGGGCGCCGCCGCGCCAGGCGAGGTGGTACGCGACGAGGTCGCCCAGCACGGAAGCGGTGGTCGCGCAGAGCAGCAGTGCCAGGAGCGAGGGCACTTCCTGCGGTGGCATCTGTTCCGCGACCGCGACCGCGGTCGCCGACCCGGCGGCGGCTGTCGATCCGGCCGCGGCGGCCGTGGCCGCCGTGATCACCAGCACGCCGCTCGGCAGCACCGGCAGAAAGACGTCGAGGAGTACGAAGAGGGCCACCACGGCGTAGATCCAGGGACTACCGGTCAGCATCCCCACGCTGTCGAGCACCTGGACTCCCCGATTCCGCGAAAGAACGCCGCGACGTCGCAGGGGAGCGGCAGGGGCGGCATGACAGCCATCCAGCGTACGCCTGTGCCCGGCGACCGGACCGGCAGGGTGGGGGCAAGTCGGGCGTATACAGGGAAGACGCCCGCGAGCCCGGGCAGGACAGCGCCGGACCGGGCCCACGGCGACGCAGACGCGAGGTGCTCGCGAGCCGGCCGCTCACGAGCCAGTTCCTCAGGCCGAACCCGGGCCCCGTGGCCGGACGAGCCTGGAGTCCCGGGCCGGCGGAGGGTGATTTGGTGCGGCCGGCCGGCGGAGGGTGACCCGGTGCGGCCGGCCGGCGGAGGGTGACCCGGTGCGGCCGGCCCGGTGCGGGCGCCCCGTGGGACGGACGACCCCGCGGACCGTCGTTCCGGCGTGGATGACGCGGCGCAGGCCCCGCCAGGGCCCGTCAGGCCTCGTCAGGGTCCGGAGCCCCGGCGCCCGGCGTCACGCAGCGACAGCCGCCGCGGACTTCTCGTCCTGCCGCTGCTCCTCGGCCGTCGCACCGCGCGGCGCGAACAGGCCGTCGAGCGCCGCCGCGCCCGGTCCGGTGAAGACCAGCAGCAGGAAGGCCCAGCAGAAGATCGCGGACGCCTCGCCGCCGTTCTGCAGCGGGAACAGCGCCTCGGGCTGGTGCACCGTGAAGTACGCGTACGCCATCGAGCCGGAGGCGATGAACGCCGCCGTGCGCGTGCCGAGGCCGACCAGCACCAGGCCGCCGCCGACGAGCTGGATCACAGCCGCGTACCAGCCGGGCCAGGTGCCGGTGGGGACGGTGCCGCCGCCCATGGCGCCGCCGAGGACACCGAAGAGCGAGGCGGCGCCGTGGGAGGCGAAGAGCAGGCCGACGACGATGCGGAAGAGGCCGAGCGCGTACGGCTGTGCCTGGTCGAGACGTGAGGAAAGGCCACGAGGGGCCATGGGGGACTCCTTCGGTCTGGGGACGTGAACCGACGAGCCCTCAAGTTAGGCAGGCCTAATCAATGCTTGCGAGTTCAACATTTGACCGGTGGCTGCTTTTCATGCGGATTTCACACCGAGGAGACGTGGTCCGGAGCACCGCCCTCGCCACCGCGTCCGCGTCCGACAGCGTCACCGAGTCCACCCCCGGCCGCGCCCCGGCCGCGGTCACCCAGTGCACCCCCTCCGTGGGCACGCCGAGCGCGAACCGGCGCGGATGCGCCCGTCCCTGACGGTCCATGAGGCGGTACGGCCGCTCCGTCACGTCCACGCCCCCGGTCTCGTAGCCGCCGACCGCGTGCGGCCGGCACTGGCCTGTCCGCAGCAGCCGCGCGAGCAACTCGTCGCGGCTGCGCCGCAGGTCGGTCTCCGGAAGCCGGGCCTCGACCAGCGCCGTCGCCGACACCTCCGACCCGGGCACTTCGGGGGAGCCGGCCGTGAAGAGCCCGCCCTCCGTCCGTACGGTCATCCGCGGGCCGACCACCTCCAGCACCCCGGCGTCGATCAGCGCGGCCATCTCCTCGATGCGGCGGCGCGGCGGGCCGATGGAGAGGAACGCGTTCAGCGGCGTGTACCAGCGGTCCAGGTGGTCGCGCCGCGAGGTCCCGGACAGCCCGGCGTGGTCCACGATCTGCCGCACCTCGTTGCGCACGTCGCGCAGGACGTCGAGCGCCGCCTTGACCGGGCCCGCCACATTGCCGAGCGCCGCGTTCTCGGCGTCCTGCCGCAGATGGTCGAGGAGCCAGGCGCGGAACTCCGCGGGGCCGGCGAAGCTCCGACCCCTGTGCGGATACGACACCCGCTCCCAGGACCAGCGGTCGGCCTCCGCGCAGCCGTACGCGTCCAGGACCGCCGCCTCCTCGGGGCTGCCGTGCGGGGCGCCCAGGAAGCGCGCCCGGAAGCCCGGCAGCGGTGATCCCGGCAGCGGTGAGGCGGCCGGCGGTGAGCCCGGCAGCCGCTCGCCCGGCCCGGGTCGCGGCGAGAGCAGCGCCTCGTAGTAGACCGTCTCCACCTCCTTGGCGACCAGCGGCCATATCTCGCCCAGGAAGTCCGGCGGATCGCCCGCGTCCGCGCGCTTGCGGAAGACCGCGATCAGGTCCGGCGTGAGCACCAGGGGGTGGTGGCGGCCCGACGCGCCCTTCGCGTTGTCCCCGCGCGCCTGGTACGGGATCCCGCGCCGCGAGCCCGCGTACAGGCGCGGCTCCCGCCCCGACGGCCGGTACGCCACGCGCTCCCCGTCCCGTACGAACGCACCGCCGCGGCCGGTGGTCAGCAGCGCCATGTGGTCGAAGAAGTTCAGGCCGAGTCCGCGCAGCAGGACCTTCTCGCCCGGGGCGATCGCGGAGAGGTCCAGGTCCGCCGGGTTGGCGGGCGGGAAGTACCGCAGCCCGTGCCGGTCCGCGTACGCGCCGAGCCGGGCGGACGTGGCCCCGGGCGCGACCGGAAGATGCCCCTGCGCCAGCACCACCGCGCTCAGGCCGGCCAGGACCGTGCCGTCGTCGAGCGTCACGCGCTGCGAGCCGTCCTCGGTCTCGTCGAGCCGTACCGCCCGTGCCCGGTGCACCTCGACCCGGACCGTCGGCGGCGCCTGCTCGACGGTCCTGCGGAACGCCCACTCCAGGTAGCGGCCGTATCGGGCCCGCGTCGGGTAGTCGTCAGGACCGAGCCGCTCCTCGCCCTCCCGCGTCGCGGCCCACTCGTACAGGCTCGGCCCCGGGCGTATCGGGCCCTCGCAGCCGACGCTTTCGTCGGTGAAGAGGGTCACCTGGGACGCGACCGTGTTCATCAGCAGCTCGGAGGGCTGGTCCGTGCGCCACACCTGGCCGGGACCGGCGGGCGCCGGGTCGACGACATGAACGGTCAGCGGGGTGTCCGGGGCCAGTTCGGGCACGGAGGCGCAGAGTCTTTCGAGGACCGAGGTGCCACGAGGACCAGCGCCGACCAGGGCTATCGCATGCCGAACTGCGGACAAGACAGTGACTCCCGGGACAATGTGGGGGGTGTGAGGTGCGGGAAGTGGATCGTCCGCATCATCATGCCGTTGCCCCGGCGGGAGCCGAAGAGCCGGAGTGGGGATCAGGTCCCGGTGTGGGCAGAGTCACGGACCATTCGTCAGGTTCCGCTCGTCCACGGTCACGAGGCGCGTATGGGCATGATCCGCCCGCATCCCGTCCGCCCGCGTCCCGTCCATCCGCGCAGAGTCTCCCCGCGTCCCGTCCGTCCGCGCGGAGTCTCCCCGCGTCCCGTCCGTCCGCGCGGAGTCTCCCCGCGTCCCGTCCGTCCGCGCGGAGTCTCCCCGCGTCTCGCCCGTCCGCTTGCGGCCCGCCCGCCCGCCGTCCTCCCGCGCCTGGTCGAGCCGGAGCTCCGCCGAACGCCCGCGCAGGGCCAGCGTCATCAGCTGGTTCCCGAACCACGGCCCACCGGTCCGCCGCCAGTCGATCACCGGTCGCCCCGCCCGCCCGTGCCGGGCCAGGGCGTGGCCGAGCCGCCGCCCCGCCCTGCTCCAGCCGAAGCGGAAACCGAGCCGCACCGAGGAGTGGATCGCGTTGTGGACGGGGGAGCAGGTCAGTTGCAGCACCCGCGCGTCGGGGGCCCCGTCGGGCCACTCGGGCTCCGCCACGTACGCGTGGTGGACGTCCCCGGACAGGACGCACACCGTCGCCGGCGCCGCCGGGCCGCTGCCTGCTTCCGTGATCAGCCGGGTCAGCTTCTCGAACGATCCCGGGAACGCCGCCCAGTGCTCCAGATCCGCCCGTCTGCGCACGTCTTCGCCGAACCGCGCCCACCGCGGGCCCCGCTCGCCCCGGCACAGGGCCGCGTTCCAGCTTTCCGCGTCGTGGATGAGGGGCGGCAGCAGCCAGGGCAGCGAGCTGCCGATGAGGAGGTGGTCGTACGCACCGGGCGACTGCAGGGCCTGGTCGCGGAGCCAGCGCGCCTCGTCCTGGTCGAGCATCGCCCGCTTGTTCTCGTCCAGGACGCGCCCGGCGCGGGTGTCGACCATGACCAGCCGGGTCCTGCCGAAGTCGCGCCGATAACTCCATCGGACGGCGGTCGGGTCGGCGTCGGCCCCCGCGGCGAAGCGCCGCAGCACGTCGGTCCCGTCCGGTGTGTCCCGTACGGCCGCGTAGACCGGGTCCGCGTCCAGCTCCGACGGGGAGAGATTGCCCAGGTGCTGGTAGACCCAGTACGACATCAGGCCGCTGAGCACCCGCTCCTGCCACCAGGCCGTGGCCCGCATCTCGGCCTGCCAGGACGCGCTGGTGTTCCAGTCGTCGATCACATCGTGATCGTCGAAGATCATGCAGCTGGGGACGGTGGACAGCAGCCAGCGGACCTCGGGGTCCAGCCAGGACTCGTCGTACAGCCGGGTGTACTCCTCGTAGTCCGCGACCTCCGCGCCGGGCGGCTCGCGCAGATCGCGCCGGGCGGCCAGCCAGCGCTGGGTGGCCTTGGACGTGGCGTCCGCGTACACCTGGTCGCCGAGCAGAAGCAGCACGTCGGGGCGCTCCGCGGCCGGGTCGGCGGCCAGCCGGGCGGAGAGGGCGTCCAGTGCGTCGGGGCCGATCGGGTCGTGCTCGTCGGCCGGCGGCGCCGCCCAGCGGCAGGAGCCGAAGGTGATCCGCACCGCTTCGGCGGGCACCGAGGGGGTGCGGATCGTGCTCTCGGGGAAGCCGGAGTCCTCGAGCGGCCAGACGCGGCGGCCGTCCAGCAGGACCTCGTACACCGTCGACGAGCCCGGGGTCAGGCCGGTCACGGGGATCAGGGCGTAGTGATGGCCCTCGATCTGGAACGTACGCACCGAGCCGCCGGCCCCGCGCGTGGCGCAGCGCACCTCGGCCGTGCAGGGCCGGTCGGCCTCGATCCATACGGTCGCGCGGTCGCCGGTTTCCCAGTCGACGTACCGCAGCAGTGGTCCCAGGCGCAGCCCGGCTGCCATGTGCCCTCCTCCGTCGCCCCCGTACGGGTCGCCCCCGTACGGTACGGAACGACGGGGGAGGGTAGCGCGGTTCCTGACGGAATTAACAGGTCAGCAGCCGTTGAGGACGGACTGCAGCGCGGACTTCTCGGCGGAGTCCACCGACAGGTTCCAGTAGTACTTCGTGTGCACCCACATGCGGGCGTAGTAGCAGCGGTAGGAGGTGACCGACGGCATCCACTCCGCCGGGTCCTGGTCGCCCTTGGACTGGTTCACGTTGTCCGTGACGGCGATCAGCTGCGGACGCGTCAGGTCGTTGGCGAAGGCCTGGCGCGAGGAGGTGGACCAGGAGTTGGCGCCGGAGCGCCAGGCCTCGGCGAGCGGGACGATGTGGTCGATGTCGACGTCGGAGGCGGCGGTCCAGGTGGCGCCGTCGTACGGGGAGTACCAACTGCCGCTCACGGCCGCGCAGCTGGAGTCCTGGACCACGTTCGAGCCGTCGCGCTTGAGGACGACCTCACGGGTGTTGCAGGAGCCCGACTGGGTGATCCAGTGGGGGAACAGGTCGCGGTTGTAGCCGGTGGAGGAACCTTCCGCCTTGACGGTGAGCGAGCTCAGGTAGGTACGGGCGGTGGAGGCACTGACCGGGGTGGGCGGGGCGGCGCTGGCGGCGGGGGCGCTGAGCAGAGTGGTGGCGCAGGCGAGCGCGGCGGATGCGGCGAGCACGGCGGTGCGGGGCACTCGACGCGCGTAGACACCTGACATGCGAACTCCCGTGGGGGTGGGTGGGGTTGGCCGGTTGCAGGCCCTGGCGGCAGGGCCCGCGTCATCGTGGCGGCGCCAGGTTTCCTGGGGATGGGCGCCAGGTAACAGAGTGGCGACATGAACACGTCACATCAAGGGTTCTGACGCCCTGGTCGAAATCCGCACCACGACCCGCATCGCGACCCGTGCTCCGATCCGCACCGCGACCAGTCCTGGGGTTCTGACGCCCCGGCACATCGGTTCGCACCGCTTAGGGTTGGCGCGTGCTGCTGCCGGTCAATGTCACGTTCGGGGTCGTCCTCGCCGTACTGCTGGCCGTCGCGGCCACCGTCGCGGCCGTCGCCCACCTCGGCCCGGGGCGCGCCCGCGACATCGCCGTGGCGGGGGTGCGCGCCGCGGTCCAACTCGCCGCGGTCTCCCTCGTCATCGGCTGGGTGGTGCACTCCGTACCGCTGCTGCTCGCCTTCCTGCTGCTGATGTACGCCGTCGCCGTACGTACCGCGGGGCGCCGCATCACCCCGAACGGCACCTGGTGGCGCACGGCGCTCCCGATCGGCGCGGGCGTCGCCCCGGTCGTCGGCGCGCTGCTGCTCACCGGGCTCGTACCGGTCAAGGGCATCGCGCTCATCCCGGTCACCGGGATCCTCATCGGCGGGGCGCTCACCGCAACGGTCCTCGGCGGGCGGCGCGCGCTCGACGAGCTCGCCACGCGGCACGGCGAGGTGGAGGCGGGGATGGCGCTGGGCCTCCCCGACCGGGACGCACGGATGGAGGTGGCGCGGGAGGCGGCGTCCGACGCACTGCTGCCGGGCCTCGACCAGACCAGGACGGTGGGCCTCGTCACGCTCCCGGGCGCGTTCGTGGGGATGCTGCTGGGTGGGGCGTCACCGCTGGAGGCGGGGGCGGTGCAGCTGTTCGTGCTGGTGGGGCTGATGGCGGTGCAGGCGGTCGCGGTGGCGCTGGTGCTGGAGCTGGTGGCGCGGGGACGGCTGCACCGGGACTGACGGTGGCGGTGCCGGTCCCGGTGTCGGGCTGTCTTCGTGGTGGGCGGTCTCGGGTCGTGCCGTGCCGGTCCCGGAGCGTGCCGTGCCGGTCTCGGGACCAAGGTCCCTGACGGGGTGGTGTGGGCGTGGCGTACTCTTGTGGACGCAGAAGGGGAGTAGCTCTTCGCCGGAACGTCGACATACTGCCGAGCTCGTCTCGGCCGGCGCCCGGAGGCGGCCGTCATCACCGATGGCCCGCCAGCGAGACCTTCGGCCAGCAGTGACCATGTCCATTCATGGTGCTGCCGAGCCGAAGCGACCCCGGAAACGCGAATCGGTCAGGTCTCTCGGTGCGGCGGCGCCCCACCGATTGAGGAAACCTCACCCGTGCTGAGCTTCACGATCATGGCGATCACCTTCGGCGTCGTCTTTCTCGCCGAACTCCCCGACAAGACGGCTCTGGCCGGGCTGATGCTCGGAACGCGCTACCGGGCCTCGTACGTCTTCGCCGGGGTCGCGGCGGCCTTCGCCGTGCACGTCGCGCTCGCGATCGCGGCGGGCAGCGTGCTGACGCTGCTGCCCCACCGGCTGGTGCAGGCGGTCGTCGGTGTTCTCTTCCTCGCGGGCGCGGCGATGCTGCTGCTGAAGAAGGACGACGATGACGAGGAGTCGATCAAGGCGCCGGCCGACCAGTCCTTCTGGAAGGTCTCCGGCGCGGGCTTCATGCTGATCCTCGTCGCGGAGTTCGGCGACCTGACGCAGATCATGACCGCGAACCTGGCCGCCCGCTACGACAACCCGCTGTCGGTGGGCCTCGGTGCCGTGCTGGCGCTGTGGGCAGTGGCCGGGCTCGGCATCGTGGGCGGCAGGACGCTGATGAAGTACGTGCCGCTGCGGCTGATCACGAAGGTGGCGGCGGCGCTGATGCTGGCGCTGGCAGGGTTCAGCCTGTACGAGGCGATCGCGGGCTGACCTGGACCCTGACGGGCCGCGATGTAGGCCCGTCCGGCGTTCGAGGACGGACAGGCGGGGCGCCCGGCACCGTGGGGCGCCCCGCGGTGCCGGCGTCAGGCTCGAACGTGGAGGCGGATCGAGCCGTCCTCCGCCGCCTCCACCCGTATCCCGGTCAGGTCCTGGACGTGCACGTCCGGCCCGAACGCCGCCGCGCGCGGCCCGACACCGACGACCCGCATGCCGGCGGCGCGGGCCGCCGTGATGCCCGCCTCCGAGTCCTCGAACGCCACGCAGTCCGCCGGGTCGAAGCCCAGCTCCGCGGCACCCTTCAGAAAGCCCTCCGGGTCCGGCTTGCTGGCCCCGACCCGCTCCGCGGTCACCCGCGTCCCGGGAATGGGCAGCCCCGCGGCGCCCATCCGGGCCTGGGCGAGGGCCTCGTCGGCCGAGGTGACGAGCGCGTGCGGGAGTGCGGCGATGGCAGCCATGAACGCGGGCGCGCCCGCGATCGGGACGACGCCGTCGACGTCGGCGGTCTCCTGGGCGAGCAGCTCGCGGTTCTCGGCGTGGTTCTCCGCCGTCGGGCGGTCCGGCAGCAGGAGGGCCATCGTGGCGTGGCCCTGGCGGCCGTGGACGACCTTGAGCGTCTCGTCGGGGTCGAACCCGTGCCGCACGGCCCAGCCGCGCCAGACGCGCTCCACGACGGCGTCCGAATTGACGAGGGTGCCGTCCATGTCGAGCAGGAGGGCGCGGGTGGTCAGTACGGACGGGGTGGGGGTGGCCGGCATCGGCGTTGCTCCAGCTGCGGGGGCGTGGTGGACCAGAGTGGTCCCCGCCCGCCGGTCAGGGAGTGCGAGCGGGAACCACTTTGTTTTCGTACGATACAAAACAAAGTGGTCGGGGCGCCAGTCGCGGCGGTGCGGAGGCGGGTGTGCGGGCCGCTGCGCGGGGCTCTTTCCCCTCCCCGCCCCTTCCCGAACTGGGGGCGAGCCCCCAGGCCCCTGGGCTGGCTGTGCCCGGTGCCGTGTGGGTGGCCGGGTGTCCGTCCTCCGTCCTCAAGCGCCGGACGGGCTTGGTGTGTGGCCAGGATGGTCCGGTGGGCCCGGACGGGCTGGATGAGTGCGGCCGGGATGGTCCGGTGGGGCTGGATGGGCGTGCGCGGTGCCGTGTGGGTGGCCGGGGTGTCCGTCCTCAAGCGCCGGACGGGCTGGATGAGTGCGGCCGGGATTGGTCCGGTGGGCCCGGACGGGCTGGATGAGTGGGGCCGGGACGGTTCGGTGGGCCCGGACGGGCTGGATGAGTGGGGCCGGGACGGTTCGGTGGGCCCGGACGGGCTGGATGAGTGGGGCCCGGACGGTTCGGTGGGCCCGGTGGGGCTGGATGGCTGTGCGGTGCCGTGTGGGTGGCCGGGGTGGTCGTCCTGAAGCGCCGGACGGGCTGGATGAGTGCGGCCGGGGATGGTCCGGTGGGCCCGGACGGGCTGGATGAGTGCGGCCGGGACGATTCGCTGGGCCCCGGACGGGCTGGATGGACGGTCCGGCGGGCTCGGGGCGGGCCTCGTGTGTGGCCGGGGCGGGGCTGGAGATGCGCCCGGTACCGGGCGCATCTCCAGGCGTCAGTCGCCGCGGCCGCCGCGGCCGCCGCCGTTGTTCCAGTCGTCGTCGTCGTTCCAGCCGTCGCCGTCGTACGGGTACTCCGTGTCCGCCTCCAGGGCACGGCGCGTGGCCGGGCCGTAGACGCCTTCGGGGTCGCTGTCGATGCCTCGGTACTGCTGGTACGTGGCGACGGCGTTCTCGACGCGGCCGTCGTAGTGGCCGTGCGGCGGGCCGTCGTAGAGCCGGATCTGGTCGAGGCGCTCCTGGAGCTCGACGACCTCCGCGCCGTTGTCGCCCGGGCGGAGCGTGAGCGGCGCGGCGGAGGTGGCGGGGCTCTGCGACACCTGACCGGTCGCGCGGGTCGTGGTGGACGGGGAGCCGGGTGCGGCGGCGACCGCGGTCCCCGATGCCGAGGCCGTTGCCGAAGGCGATGCCGAGACAGACGCCGACGCCGAGGTCGATGCGGACGGCGACGCACTCGCCTTCTTCGACGCCGAGGGGTCCACGGACGCGTCCGGTACGCCGCTCAGGAACGGCTCCATCGTCTCGATGTCGGGCAGCGCCCTCTCCCCGTCCTCGCCGGCGCCGAGCAGCCCGCCCGCGAACGCGGCGGTCCCGAGCACGGCCACCACGGCCACGGCCGCGACGAGCATGCCGGGGCCGCGCCGTCGCACAGGACCGTCGGGCACAGGACCGTCGGGCACGGGGCCGGCGGCCGGCGCGGAGAGCTCGTACTCGTACACGATCTCCTGCGTGGCCGGGCCGTCCATGGACGCGTCCGGACCCGGACCCGAGTGCCCCACCGCAAACGACTCGGGCGGCGGGCCCGACGCCTCCGGCGGCGACCCCAGCGTCACGTACGGCCTGATGCGCAGCGGATCGAAGTCCTCCGCCTCCGCGATCTCCGCGGAGCGGCCGGCCGAGCGCTCGGCCCGCACCGCGCAGCCGCACACCTCCGTCGGCGGCGTACCGCATTCAGGACATGCCCGTCCCGTCATGGTGGCTTCCCTCCCCTTGCGCTGCCGCCGATTATGCAGCCCCTGTCCAGCCGGGCGACGCCGCGTCCCCGTCCCGAGCCTCGCTTCGGCAGGCCATTACGGGACGGAAAGTTCAGGATGGGAGGACATGGGATGACATGCGAGGGGGGCAAAAGGGACCTGGCGTACGACGAACCCGGTGTACGACGAACCCGGCCGACCGGACCCGAGGAGTGCACATGGCTCAGGTTGGGGGCAACACGGACGTGAACCCCGCCCCGATACCCGGACCCGGCACAGGACGCAGCCGGAGGGCCGTCCTCGTCGCCATCGGCGCACTGCTGCTCGGCCTGCTGCTCGCGGCGCTCGACCAGACCATCGTCTCCACCGCCCTGCCGACCATCGTCAGCGAACTCGGCGGCCTGGAGCATCTGTCCTGGGTCGTCACCGCCTACATACTGGCCTCCACCGCCGCCACGCCGCTCTGGGGCAAGCTCGGCGACCAGTACGGCCGCAAGAAACTCTTCCAGGCCGCGATCGTCATCTTCCTCATCGGCTCCGCCCTCTGCGGAATCGCGCAGGACATGCTTCAGCTCATCGCCTTCCGCGCCCTCCAGGGCCTCGGCGGCGGCGGACTCATCGTGCTGTCCATGGCGATCGTCGGCGACATCGTCACGCCGCGCGAGCGCGGCCGGTACCAAGGGCTGTTCGGCGCGGTCTTCGGCGCGTCGAGCGTGCTCGGACCGGTGCTCGGCGGGCTGTTCACCCAGCACCTCAGCTGGCGCTGGGTGTTCTACATCAACATCCCCATCGGCGTCGTCGCCCTCTTCGTCATCGCCACCGTGCTGCACATCCCGGTGCGCGGGACCCGGCACACCATCGACTACCTCGGAACGTTCCTCATCGCGTCGGTCGCCACCTGCCTGGTCCTCGTCGCCTCCCTCGGCGGCACCACCTGGGCCTGGGGCTCCGCGCAGATCATCGGCCTCGCCGTCCTCGGGGCCGTGCTGCTCGTCGCGTTCGTGCACGCGGAGCGACGCGCGGCCGAGCCCGTGCTGCCGCTGAAGCTCTTCCGGGTCCGCACCTTCACGCTCGTCGCCGTCATCAGCTTCGTCGTCGGCTTCGCGATGTTCGGCGCGATGACCTATCTGCCGACCTTCCTGCAGGTCGTCCAGGGCGTGTCCCCGACCCTGTCCGGTGTGCACTTGCTGCCGATGGTGTTCGGGATGCTGCTCACCTCCACCGCGTCCGGCCAGATCGTCAGCCGTACGGGACGGTGGAAGGTCTTCCCGATCGCCGGTACCGCCGTCACCGCGATCGGGCTGCTCCTGCTGCACCAGCTGCAGGTGAACACGCCGGTCTGGGAGATGGGCCTCTACTTCTTCGTCTTCGGCGCCGGGCTCGGCCTGGTGATGCAGGTGCTCGTGCTGGTCGTGCAGAACGCCGTGCGTTACGAGGACCTCGGCGTCGCGACCTCCGGGGCGACCTTCTTCCGTTCCATCGGGGCGTCGTTCGGTGTCGCGCTCTTCGGCACCCTCTTCACCAGCCGGCTGAGGGACAACCTCGCCGACGTCTTCGCCGGACGGCCGATCCCGCCCGGCACCGGTCCCGATCAGCTCGCCGCCGATCCGCGGGCCCTCACCGAGCTCCCGCCCGGCCTGCGGGCGAGCGTCCTGCAGGCGTTCTCCACGTCCATCACGGATGTCTTCCTGTACGCGGCCGCGGTCGTCCTCGTCGCGTTCATCACCGCCTGGTACCTGAAGGAGGACAAGCTGCGCGGCTCCGTCACCGCGCCCGAGGTCAGCGAGATGCTCGCCTCCAACCCCGTCCAGCGCTCCTCGTACGACGAGTGCGCCCGCGCGCTGTCGGTGCTGGGGTCGCGCGAGGGCCGCAAGGAGATCTACGTGAAGCTCACCGCGAAGGCCGGTCTCGACCTGATCCCGGCGGCGAGCTGGCTGCTGCTGCGCATCAGACGGCAAGGCAAGGTCGAGCCGTCCCGGCTCGCCGATGTCACCCCCGTACCGCTGAAGACGATCACGCAGGCGTCCCGGCAGGTGGAGGAGCGAGGTCTGGCCCGGCGCGAAGGACTGTCGCTGATCCTCACCGACAAGGGCGACGAGGCGGCGGGGAGACTGGCGACGGCCCGGGAGGAGTCGCTGGCCGAGCTGCTCGGCGACTGGTGGGGCCCGGACCGGCCCACGGACCTGGTCCAGCTGGTGAAGGAGCTCACCGCCGAACTGTGCGGTTCGGACGGCGAACGCCCGTACAGCGGCGAGCCGCACCGCGACCACCAGGCGTGGCACCAGGAGCACCCGCTGAGGAGGTGAGGGGACACGAAGGACGTGTGGGAACACGAACGACGTGTGGGAACACGAACGACGTGTGGGAATACGAACGACGTGCGGGAACACGTTGTGGGAACACGGACGACGTGAGCGAGACGCATTCCGAACTGCCCTGACATAACGGCGCATTGCAGCCGCGCGGTCCGTTCATCAACGGCACATGTGTCCATCCATCGCCGTACGCCGCGCCGCCATTCCGCCGTTCGACGCTCACGCTCGGCAATCGCCATGTTCCCGACAGTGTTCCACTGTTCCCGACCGTGAGGAGACTTCATGAGACGGCATCGCCCCGTCCGGTCCGCCGCGCTCGTGCTCGGTACGGCGCTCGCCGCACTCACCACCGCTGCCGTGCCCGCAGGAGCGCAGGCCGACTCCTCCCGTGCGCTTCCGGCGGTGACGCCCCGGGCGGAGGCGCCCACGCTCTACGACGACCCGGCGGGCGGCAACGCCAACGCGGACGACCCGGCGATCTGGCGCAACGCCGCCGACCCCGACCGGAGTCTGGTGATCGCCACGGCGAAGGAGGGCGGACTGCGGGTCTACGACCTCGACGCCCGGCCGGTGCAGTCGATCGCGGCGCCTCCCGCCCCCGGACCGGACGATGCCCCAGGGCGTTTCAACAACGTCGACCTCGTCCACGGGCTGAAGCTGTCGGGCGGGCGCGCCGATCTGGCCGTCGTCACCGACCGCGGGCACGACCGGCTGCGGGTGTACCGCATCGCCGCCCCGGGCCGTCGCGGCGCCCCCCTCACCGAGATCACCGACCCGTCCGCCCCGCCGGTCTTCTCCGCGGACCAGGACGAGATCAACGAGCAGACCACGGCCTACGGCCTCGCCACCTGGACCGACCCGGCGACCGGCCGTGCGTACGCCCTCGCAAGCCGCCGCAACCGCACCGGCGTCGCGCTCCTCGAACTTGTCCCGACGCCCGCCGGCACGGTCACGTACCGCAAGATCCGCACCATTGAACTGCCGTCCGCCTTCCGCCTCCCCAACGGCACCTCCTGGACCCCGTGCGCGGAGCCGGGCGAATTGCCGCAGGTCGAGGGCATGGTGGTCGACCCGGCCAACGGCGTGCTCTACGCGGGCCAGGAGGACGTCGGCATCTGGCGCATCCGGGCCGACCTCACGGGCACGCCGAAGCTCCTCGACAAGGTCCGCGAGTTCGGCGTCCCCGGGACGTACGACGAGGAGACCGAGGAGTGCACCCCGGGCGCCGACCCCGGCTACGGCGGCAAGCGCCTCGCGGCCGACGTCGAAGGACTGGCCCTGCTCACCGAACCCGACGGCGACGGCTACGTGCTGGCCTCCAGCCAGGGTGACGACACCTTCGCCCTCTACGACCGCGAGCTCTCGGACGGCAACGAGTACGAGGGCGGCTTCCGCGTGACCGCCGCGTCGGCGAGCCTGGACGGCTCCGAGGAGTGCGACGGCGCCGCCGTCCTCAACGCCCCGCTCGGCAGGCGCTACCCGCACGGTCTCCTCGTGGTCCAGGACGGCCACGACACCCCGGGGGACGGCGAACGCGAGGCCACCGGCTTCAAGTTCGTGGACCTGGGTGAGGTCATGGACCGCATCGACGACTGACCCGCACGGACGGGGCCGCACACCGCCGGGGTAGGGGTGTGCGGCCCCATGCGTCCGACCTACAGGTCCTTGCCGTACCAGATCTCCATGTACGGACCTTCGCAGTACGCCGGGATCTCCGCGTAGCCGTTCCGCACGTACAGCGTGCGCGCCTCGACGAGATCGAGCCGGGTGTTGAGCACCATCCGCCGCGCCCCGAGCCCCCGCGCCGCCTCTTCGAGCGCGCCGAGCAGCACACCCCCGCCGCCCGTGCCGCGGAAACCAGGCCGCACGAACACGCGCGTCAGCTCCGCGGTCCCCGCGTCCAGCATGAGCACCCCGCCGCAGGCCCCGGCCTTCCCGTCGTAACGCCCGACGACGAACTCCCCGGTGGGGGCGGAGAGTTTCTCCACCCCGTCACCGGCGAGTCCGTCGTCGATCTCCGCCCGGGTCGCGGGCCGCTTCCAGTAGCGGCTCGCGACCTCGTCGTAGTAGTCACGGCGCAGGGCGGTGGCGGCGGGGGTGTCGAAGCGCTCGGGGCGTACGGACCAGGTCGTCATACGACTCTCTGTACCTGATCCGTACGCCGTCGGGCGAACGATTACCGGCTTTCTGAAACCTGCAGGCCCGCGGAGGCCATGGCGTCCTGGACCAGGTCGTGGACGTCGCTCGGGTCGATCAGTCCTGACGAGGGGTGGGGCTTGTGGTTGTCGTCCTTCTTGCAGACGGTGACGGTGGAGGGCTGGTAGGTGTCGTCACCGGCGAAGGTGGCGGTGTAGCAGGTCTCCTTGTCCTTCTTGCCGTCGGCCTTGCAGGTGGCCTTGCCCTTGCTGTCGGTCGTGTCGGTGCACAGCGGGGTGGAGTCGGTGGTGAACTCGATCTCCTTGCCTTCCAGGGGCTGGCTCTCGGCGGTCAGCTTGGCCTTCAGGGTGAGGCCGTCCTTGCCCAGGGCGTCCAGGTCGTCCTTCCCCTTCCCCTTCTTCTTCTGCACCTTCAGGGTCAGGGTGGTCGGGGTCCGCTCCGTAGTGGGGACGTTCCCGATCGCGATGCCCTGTGGACCGTCGCCGACGGGGATGGGGTCCCCGATGACGGTGTTGGTGGCCGTGTCGATCGCCAACACGCTGGCCGAGAAGGTGCTGCTGACGTAGGCACGGGCACTGTCCGGGGTGATCGCCACGCGCTGGTCGCCCCCAGGGAGGGGTACGGTGTCGACGATGGCGTTGGTGGCCGTGTCGATCACCGTAAGCGTGCCCGAGGGGCTGACGACGTAGACGCGGGTGCCGTCCGGGGTCACTGCCAACCCAAGGGGGCTGACGACGGAGATGGTGTCGATGACCGTGTTGGTGGCGGTGTCGATCACGGACACCCGGTTGCCCGTGTTCGGCTCGCTGCTGGTGACGTAGACGCGGGTGCCGTCCGGGGACACCGCGACGTCATCGGTATCCACGCCGATGGGGACGGTGTCGACGACGGTGTTGGTGGCCGTATCGATCACCGTCACGTCGTTCGTTTGGAAGTTGGCTACGTAGACGCGGGTGCCGTCCGGGGTCACCGCCAAGCCCTGCGGGTTGCCGGCGAGGGGGATGGTGGCGATGACGGTGTTGGTCGCGGTGTCGATCACCGCGCCTCCGTTGGTGTAGACGCGGGTGCCGTCCGGGGTCACCACCAAGTACTGGGCGCCGGCGTTCGGGATGGTGGTGGTGACGGTGTTGGTGGCCGTGTCGATCACCGGCACGTCCCCCGCCGCGACGTAGACGCGGGTGCCGTCCGGGGTCAGCGCCACGTCACTGGGGCCTTCGCCGGCGGGGATGGTGGCGATGACGGTGTTGGTCGCGGTGTCGATCACCGACACGGTGGACGACTCTAGGTTGGCGACGTAGGCGAGGGTTCTGGTCTGCGCGGCGGCCGGGGTGGCCATGGCGAGCGGGACGGCCAGGCCGGCCAGGACCGCCACTCCCGCCACCCAGGCCCGTAGCGCCACCCACCACGAACCGCCGCCCCCGGGACTTCGCCGCGTACTCCTCCGCCCCGGCGCCCCCGATATTGCGATACCCGACATCAATACCTCCTGCTGTGCACGCACCGATGCGTTCCAGTGCTCCGGATGGAGGCGGCGATCGATGCCCTGTCGTGGACGTCCGGGATCGCCGCGGCGATGATGATCGCCGCAGCCGACGCTAAGTGCCGTGATCAGTCCGTGCCTGCTCAAAGCCCGTGAATGAGGCCGTACGGACGAGTCGAATACCCCATCGGCCCCATCGGCCCCATCGGCCCTCGTGGTCACCCGTCCGCGGGCGGACAGCAACGCGCCCCCGGCGCTGATGGCCGGAGGCGCGTCATCACCGCATCACCGCGAACGTCAGGCCTGCTTGGGCGCCGCCTGCTGCACGACCTCGAAGGACCACAGGGTGGAGTCGGCGGCCGCGGGCTTCGGGCGTTCGCCGCCCTCGCCGCCGCCTCCTTGGTGGGCCGCCTTCATCGGGCCCTCCATCCAGGCATGGAAGGATTCCTCGTCGCGCCAGCGCGTGTAGACGAGGTAGTTGTCCGTGCCTTCGACGGGGCGAAGCAGCTCGAACCACTCGAAGCCGTCCGAGGACTCCACGGCGCCCGCGCGGGAGGCGAAGCGCTTTTCCAGGACCTCGCGGCGGTCGGCGGGGACCGTCAGTACATTGATCTTCACGATGCTCATCGGGGCAGGATATGGGGGTGGTTGGGGTGGAGAGAGCAGGACTGGTCGGACACGCACCGGCGGTGCGCGGACTGGGGGAACGGTGGTTCCGGCTGCTGGAGCGGGGTGGCGACGAGGACTTCGTCAGTTCGCCCGCCGGGCTGTGGCTGGCGCTCGGGGCCGTCGCCGCCGGGGCTCGGGGCGGGACCGCGGCCGAGCTGCGGGAGCTGCTCGGGGTCGCGGAGGAGGAGGCCGCCGGGGCCGTGACCGGGGTCGCGCGGGCGATCGCCGGGACCGACTCGGTGGCGGTGGCGACGCGGGTGTGGAGCCGGGTGCCGGTGTACCGGGCTTACCGGGAGGCGCTGCCGGACATCGGGTTCGGGCATCTGGACCAGGACGAGATCGACGCCTGGGTGTAGGAGGCAACGGGCGGGCAGATCGAGAAGCTGCCCGTACGGATCCAGGCCGACACCCTGCTCGCGCTCGTCAACGCCTTGGCTCTGAAGGCCCGTTGGGCGACTCCCTTCGAGTCGCACAGCACCCGCCTCGCGCCCTTCACCGACGCCGCGGGCGCCCTGCACCGAGTGCCGACCATGCACCGCAGCCTGCGGCCGGGCGAGGCATGGACGGCGGGGACGGTCACGGTCGTCGAGTTGTCCTGCGCCCCCGCGCCGGGCGGCGGGGCACCGGCGAGGGTGCGCTTGTGGCGGCAGCACCATCCGGGCGTTCCGCGGTCGTGGATCCGCCGCGCGAGCACTGGCAACAGCAGGTGTCGTCCAGCTGGTGATCACCGCAGGGGCGCTGGCGACCTCCATGACTCCGCCGGCCGCAGTGGGAGCGCTGGTGCTGGTGACGATCGTGGTCGGATACGCGAGGGAGCGGCGTTCGCCGGAAATGCCCGTGAGCCGGTAGGTCGAACGCCGTGAGCGGTCGGCAACGCGCCCCGGCGACGGATGTTCGGCCGGGGCGCGTTGTCGTGAGGTCAGCCCTGCTTGGGCGCGGCCTGCTGGACGACCTCGAAGGACCACGCAGGGTGGAGTCGCCTGCCGCGGGCTTCGGGCCGGGTCGGGCGGGCTCAGGTCAGGCGGGGGGCGATCTTCTTGACCTTGTTCGTCCGGACGTTGATGAGGGTCGGGTGTTCCCGGTCGCCGACTCCGTCGTGGAGCATCTTGGCGACCTGGTCGGTGTCGGTGGCTTCGTGAGCGTCGATGCCGTAACTCGCGGCGGTGGCCACGATGTTCAGCCCGGGCAGGTCCAGCCCGGGGACGCCGGCGGCGCTCTCGATGTCGGCGAACTGCTTGAGGACGCCGTATTCCTCGTTGGAGGAGACGACGATCGTCAGCGGGATCTTGTACTGGGCCGCGGTCCAGAGGGACGTGATCGCGTACTGCATCGACCCGTCGCCCATGAGGGCGATCACCGGGCGGTCCGGGGCGCCGAGTTGGGCGCCGACAGCGGCGGGCAGCCCGAATCCGAGGCCCGCGCCGACAGCGGACATGTGGGAGAGGGCGGCGCCGGGCCGTACGTATTCCGTGATCGGCACCTCGTTGGAACCGGCTTCGCTCACGAACAGTGCGTCCGCCGGGGCGGCGTGGCCGACGGTCGCCCACAGGTCCGCGGCCTCCATCGGGGCTTCGGCCCGTTCCGGACGCGGTACGTCGGGCCGGGCCTGGGGGGCCGTGCGCGACGATTCGGAGATCTCGCCCAGCAGAGCCTCCACCGCGGCCCGGACGTCCGCCACGTAGGCGTCGCCGATGGGTGCGCGGGCGGCTTCGTCCGGGTCGCTCGTGATGTGGATGAGGGATGTGCCCTCGGGCAGATACGGGCCGGGGATGTAGGGGTAGTAGCGGAAGGCCGGGCCGCCCAGGACCACGACGAGGTCGTGGCCCTTCAGCGATTCGGAGATCCAGCCGGTGCCGGGCGGGAGCAGGCCCTGGTACAGGGGGTGGTTCTCCGGGAACCCGGACAGGCCCGGGAGCGGTGCCGTCCACACGGCAGCTTTGCTGCGCTCGGCCAGCTTCACGAACGGGTCCCAGGCTCCGGCGTGCTCCAGGTCGCCGTGGACGACGAAGGCGGGCGACTTCGCGGCGGAGAGCCGGCCGGCGATCTTCTTCGCCAGGTCCTTGCGGAACCCTCCGGCGTGGGTGACCTCGCGGTCCCGGATCACCTCGATCTCCGAGGCCTGGGCGCCGTTGAGTTCGTAGGGCATGTCGTCCATCGGCAGGGAGACGAAGACCGGTCCGGTGGGCGGGGACATCGCGATGTGGATGGCGCGGGCAAGGACCGCGGGTACCTCGCTCGCGATGGCCGGCTCGGCGGACCATTTGACGAACGGACGCGGGACCAGGACGGCGTCCTCGTTGGTCAGGAGCCACTTCTGATTCTGCATGGCACGACGCTGGTTGCCCGCGATGACGATGAGCGGCGTCTTGTTCAGGTAGGCGTTGTACAGGGCGCCCACGGCGTTGCCGAGGCCGGGCGCGGTGTGCACGTTGACCAGCGCAGGCCGCCCGGTGACCTGCGAGAAGCCGTCGGCCATGCCGACCGGCACCATTTCCTGCAGACCCAGGAGGTAGCGGAAGTCGCTGGGGAATTCCTCCAGCAGGGTCAGTTCGGAGGAGCCGGGATTGCCGAACCATGTGGTCAGCCCGTGATGCCTGAGCAGATCGATGGTGGCTTGACGGACAGTCGGCACAGCATGTCCTTTCGTCGCGCACTTGCGTCGTCGTTCCGATGACCTGTCGGGGATGCCCTGAGTTCCGGATCCGGCCGCCGGTCCGAATACAGAGCCGGTAGGGGCCATTGATGCCAGCCTCCAGACACTGGTCGCGAATTTAGCAGTGCGAGAGAGAAATCCGGCGTACCGCTCACCTGTTGTCCGGTACGCGGGTGGTCGGGAATGGTCGGCGGGCCGGCTCGCCCGGGCCCGAGCGATCGCACTGCCATCCGCGTCCAGGCGTAAGCGTCCACGTCCCGCCGTATCCGGTTTCCCCTGTCGCCGGTTGTGCTGACCGCAGGCATCGCGGGCGAGGGTCGCGTGAAGACGGCGCGCCGGAAAGGCCACCCGTACGGCCGATTGTGGGCGGCCGTTCATGACGCCGGTTGCGAACCCCGGCTATGAGAGAAACGTGCTGTATGAATTCTGATGCGTCACCACCCGCGTCAGGCCACCCGGCTCACGGCGCGGTCGATCCTGCACGTGATCGAGCGGGACGTGCTCTTCTTCACCGGCAACGAGGCCGTGGGGGGACGCGGCGCCCACTGCGACGAAGCTCTGCTGAAGGCGTGCGGTCGGCCCGTGACTTGCATAGGACCCGAACTGATCTCCGACCCGACCCGTAGGCACCCGCGCGATGCGATACACGCGTGGGCGGGAGCCCGCAGGACCCTGCACCATGAATGCCGAACCGACCCGCCGCGGAGGGATTAAAGGGCCGCAGTTCGGCAACTCCCGGCTGTGGGAGCGGTGGGAATCTCTACCGCCGAACCTGCGCGTCGCTGTTGCTCCGGGCATCTTGGCTGCGGCGCTGGGCATCGGTACGTCACTTGCCGATGCATTCGACGAGCCGAACCCACCCTCTGCGGGACACTGCTCTCACCACCCGTTCACCGAAGGGTGTTGACCGGGCTGGCAATTTCACGGAATGAAAACAGGTTCTTTTTGAAGCCGTATTCATGCCGATCGTCGAGCCTGGCGGAACAAGGATCCTGATCGGATTATCTCGGATGGGTTCATGCATGAGGACAGCGCCTCGTGGCACCCGACAAGAAGCAACCCGACGTC
This sequence comes from Streptomyces sp. NPDC001970, assembly GCF_053594115.1. Taxonomy (NCBI): domain Bacteria; kingdom Bacillati; phylum Actinomycetota; class Actinomycetes; order Kitasatosporales; family Streptomycetaceae; genus Streptomyces; species Streptomyces sp. NPDC001970. The sequence continues at coordinate 47,879 of NZ_JBSFDW010000013.1, forward strand.
CCAACGCTGCCTCCCCAAGCGGACTTCACTCGGGGCGAGCATCTGGACCAGGGTGAGTCGTCCGCCGAGGAGCCGGTTCGGACGGGCCGGCGAGAGGGCTTCGGCCGTCAGCCTTTCTTCGGCGCGGCCTGCTGGACCACCTCGAAGGACCACACGGTCGAGCCCGTCGCGGCCGGCTTCGGGCGCTCACCCTCGCCGCGGTGGGCGGTCTGCATGGGGCCGGACATCCAGGCCTGGAACGAGGCTTCGTCACGCCAACGCGTGTACACCAGGTAGTTGTCAGTGCCTTCAACGGGCCGGAGGAGCTCGAACCACTCGAAGCCGTCCGAGTTCTCCACTGCGTGCGCGCGGGAGGCGAACCGCTTCTCCAAGGTCTCACGCTGCTCGGCGGGGACGGTCAGTACGTTGATCTTGACGACGCTCATGCCCTCATCCTGCCGCATGGTTGGGCGCCAACGGCGGAGCGGCGTAGTGGTACATCAGAGCACCTGTTGTGGGCGCAGGAGCTCGAACCCACTCGAAGCCGTCGGAGGAGTCCACTGCGTGCGCGCGGGAGGCGAAGCGCTTCTCCAGGACCTCGCGCTGTTCGGCGGGGAGGGTCAGTACATTGATCTTCACGACACTCATGGGGGCACGAGATGGGGCGGGACGTGGCGCTGGTCGGACATGCGCGGACGGTGCGAGGGCTCGGGGAGCGGTGGATACGCGAACTGGGCGCCGGGGACGAGGGCGGGAACGGGGGCGACTTCGTCTGTTCGCCGGCCGGGCTGTGGCTGGCGCTCGGGGCCGTGGCGGCCGGGGCGCGCGGGGAGACCGCGGAGGAGCTGCGGGGGCTGCTCGGGGTCGCCGGTGACGAGGCCGCCTCGGCCGTGACAACCGTCGCCCGGGACCTCGCGGTGAGCGAGGCGCTGGGCGTGGCCACGCGGGTGTGGAGCCAGGTGCCGGTGTACCGGGCGTACCGGGAGGCGCTGCCGGACATCGGGTTCGGGCACCTCGCCGAGGACGGCCGGGACAGCCAGGACGAGATCGACGCCTGGGTGAAGGAGGCGACGGGCGGTCAGATCGAGAAGCTGCCCGTGCAGATCCGGCAGGACGCTCTCCTCGCGCTCGTCAACGCCCTCGCTCTGAAGGCGCGTTGGCAGACGCCCTTCGAGGCACGCGTCACCCGCGCCGCGCCCTTCACCGATGCGACGGGCGCCGTGCACCAGGTGCCGACGATGCATCAGAGGCTCTCGCCCCATGAGGCGTGGACGGTGGGTGCGGCCACGGTCGTCGAGCTGCGCTGCGCCGCAGACGCGGCCCGCGTGCGCTTCGTGCTCGGCGAGCCCGGCGCGGGCGCGGCCGACGTGCTGCCCGCCGCCTGGGCGCCGCGCGTGCGATGCGCACCCGTCGACGCCGAGGTCGTCAGCCTCGCCCTGCCGCGCCTCACGCTCCGTACGACCGTCGACGTCACACCCCAGCTGCCCGCGCTCGGCATCCACCGGGCCGCGTCCCCCGCCGCCGACTTCTCCGGCCTGTCGCCCGAGCCGCTGGCCGTCTCGCAGGTCGTCCAGGAAGCCGTGATCAAGGTCGCCGAGCTGGGCGTCGAAGCGGCCGCCGTGACCGCGGTGGTCATGCGCGCGGGGAGTGCGCCCCGCCCGCAGCGGGTGGTACGCATCGCCTACGACAGGCCCTTCGGGATCGTCGTCCTCGACCGGACCGGGGAGATCCCGCTGTTCGCTGCCTGGCAGGCGACCGCCCCGGCCGGTGAGCGCACCCCGCCCGGAGCGGCCGGGTACGAGGGCCCGTTCCCGCCGCCTCCGCCGCTCCCGCCGTCTCTTCCGCCCATGCCCCCGCTGCCGACCGTGGAGGGCATGCCGCCCACGCTGCCCCGGCCGGTTCCACCGGGGGGCCTCAGTCCAGCACCCGCGCCAGAAGGAACCCGTCGTACCCCCTTGCCCCCACCGTCTGCACCGCCGTCGCGGTGAGCCTCGGGTGCTGCCCGACCAGCTCGACCATGCGGCGCGTGGCCCGGACGGCCTGGTCGTCGCTCGACGCGTCGGCGACCGCACCCTCGCGGACGACGTTGTCGACGACGATGAGGCTGCCCGGGCGGGACAACTTCACCGCCCACTCGACGTAGTTGGGGTTGTTCACCTTGTCCGCGTCGATGAAGAAGAAGTCGAACGGGCCCGCGCCCTCCGCCTCCAGCTGCTCCAGGGAGTCGAGCGCCGCGCCCACCCGGACCTCGACGGTCTTGTCGAGGCCTGCGCGGGCGAGGTTCGCGCGGGCCACCTCGGCGTGGGCCGGGCTGTACTCGAGGGAGACCAGCCGGCCGTCGGCGGGCAGTGCGCGGCCCAGCCAGATGGTGCTGTACGCGCCGAGCGTGCCGATCTCCAGGATGCTCCTGGCACCCTGGGTGAGGGCGAGCAGGTGCAGCAGCTTGCCCTGGTTGGCGGCGACGGCGATCTGCGGCAGCCCGGCCGCGTCACTCGCGGCGACCGCGGCGTCCAGGGCATCGTCACCCGGAGCGAGATGCTCGATGAAGTAGTCGTCCACGGCGTTCCATTGATCGTTGGCCATACCGGAAACGTACCGCGATCGCCGCTGCGACGAGCCCTCCTCCGACCGTCATCAGCCATACCGGCCGGTACGCCACCTGCCACCGTCAGCAGCTCGTCGTCCCACACGATCCGCCGGTACGGTCCGTCGCCGCCCGCCTGCCGCAGCTCATGGTCCCCGCCGATGCGCGAAGGCAGGGGAAACTCCTGCTCGATCGCGGTCAGGAACGCCGGGGTGCCACCCGTCGGTTCCCCGACCGCGCCCTGCCCCGGCATCCTCCCCGCGTATGTCACCTCGGGCCCCGCACCGCCGATCGCGCCGTGCGGCTCCCTCCGGTGCTCGGCGAGTACGTACAGGGCCGGCGACCGCGGAGTACGCGCGAGGCGGCCGCGGCGCGCGGGGCGTTCCGGCCCACCGTGAAGCGCATGACGATCTGTTCCGTCCGGCCGTCCCAGTGGAGAGGAGGGCCGACGTCTCCCGCTCGACGGCCATCCGGGACGTCCCGTCCGGGATCATCGCCCCGCAGCCGCGCGCCTAGGCCGGCGCGATCAGCGACCCGGGCTGCAGCGCGAACAGCGCGCACACGACCAGCCACAGCCTGTGCATCCCCCGCATGCCTCTTCGGAGGGCAGCGGTGGAGCGTTCGGTTCCAGGTCCGACGGGGCCTCGCCAAGCCCGGCCTGGCCCGGCCCGAGGGAACACCTGGCGGGCGCTCCCTCGGGTGGATCGCCGCGTCCAGCCAGGATCCGCCCGCTGAGGCGGTTCCGCCACTTGATCAGGGCCCGGCCGGCAGTCCGAAGCCGACGAGGGTGCGACGCAATCCCTTGTGCGGCCGGTCGGCCTGGTCACCGCCGTAAGTCCGACAGACCGGGGCGAGCGCCGTTCCCGCCATCACGACCACCCCCCGTGCCGCAGAGTTCTCGACGCCCTGGAAACGGGAGCCGGGCGCACCTGACGGCGGCGACGCAGCGCCCGCGACCCCCTCACACCGACTCGGGCGTCCCGGGGCGGAGGGAACGGCCGCCGGCATCCGGACGGCATCCAGAGGGCATCCCGGTGGCACCCGGACGGCCGAGTCGTGCCGTGTCACGCGCTCGTGGAGAGGCCGCCCGCGGCGTGTGACGCGGCGTGGAGATCCGCGGGAGGCGAAACTGCGCGGGTACGGCGCCCCACACCCTGGTCGGAGGGCTTCATGACGAAACCGCTCATCGTGGTCACGGGGGCGAGCCACGGCATCGGCAGGGCCGTGGCGGAGGCCTTCGCGGCGGAGGGGCATCCCCTGCTCCTCGTGTCGCGGCACCCCACAGCACTCGAGGGGCTGCCCCCGGAACAGCTCGTCCGCGCGGCGGTCGACGTCGCGGATTACGCGGCGCTCGAAGCGGCGATCCGTGCGGCGGAGGACCTGTACGGACCGACCGAATGCCTCGTCAACTGTGCGGGATTCCTCAGGATCGGCGGCCTGGAGACCCGGGACCCGGCCGACATGTCCTACGAGGTCGACGTGCTGCTCAAGGGCGTGCTCAACGGCATCCGCGCGGTCCTGGGCGACATGAAGGCCCGCAACAGCGGCACGATCATCAACGTGAGCTCGGTCGGCGACCGCGCGCCGGGTCCCGACGGAGAGGTCTACCACGCCTGCAAGGCCGCGCTGCGTTCGCTGGCGGGCTCCCTGCAGAAGAGCCAGGCCAAGAGCAACATCCGCGTCGTCAACGTCGCACCGGGCTTCGTCAGGACCAACATCCACGCCGAGATGGGGATCAGCTTCGAGGAGTACGTCGAGCGCCTCGGCCACCCGGACTTCATCAGCGCCGAGGAACTCGCCGACATCGTCCTGTTCTGCTGGAAGCAGCCGCAGCGCATCTGCGTGCGCGACATCGTGGTGATGCCGACGAGCTCGGACTTCGGCTGAGCCGACCCCTCGGTGCACGATCACGCAGTGCACGATCACACCTGACACTCGAACCAGATCGTCTTGCCGGACGAACCGCTCTGCTCCACACCCCACTTGTGGACCACCGCATCCACCAGCGCCAGCCCTCGGCCTCTCTCGTCGTCGGAAGCCGCCCGGCGCAGGGACGGCAGGCCGGGGGAGCCGTCGCGGACCTCCACACGGAGGCCGGACGGGCTGCGTTCGATGAGGAGAGCGCAGCGCCGGTCGGGCACGTGGTGATGGACGTTGGCGAGGAGCTCGGTGAGCGCCAGCCCGGCGTCGTCGGCCAGATCCGGCATGCCCCACTGGACGAGGTAGTGGCGGAGGATGCGGCGCACATGGCGGGCGGAGTGGTCTCCGACTGTGAAGCGCATGGCGTACTGGGCGGCGGGGGCGATGTCTTCGTTCACGGTACGAGCGTGACGGCGGGCGGCTACTCTCGGCTACGGAACGAATACAACCCGTCCTGGAGTGGACGGAGTTGAGTACGAGGGGATAGCGGCGTGACCCACATCAACGTCCTGGACCCGAGCGCATCGCCGCTCGACTACTACGGCTACGAGCTCCGTCGCTACCGCGAAGCCGCCGGGCTCACGCAGAAGCAGCTGGGCGCGATCATCAACTACACGGGGTCGTTGGTCGGCCAGATCGAGACGGCCCGGAAGCTGCCGACGGAGGCGTTCAGCGAGCGGACGGACGCGGCGCTCGGGACGGGCGGGTTGCTGACGCGGTTGCTGGGGTTGGTGCTGCGGAGCCAACTGCCCGCGTGGTTCCAACAGGTGGCGGAGTTGGAGGCGCGGGCGACGGAGATCTGCACCTTTCACACGCACTTGGTGCACGGGCTCTTGCAGACGCAGGCGTACGCGCGGGCCGTACTCGGCGCCATGGACCGCAGCAATCTCGACGATCGGACCACGGTCCGGCTCGCGCGGCAGCGCATCCTCAAGAAGGAGGATCCGCCCGTGTTCTGGGCGATCATCGGGGAGTCGGCGCTGCGTCAGGAGATCGGTGGACCGGAGGTCGTGCGCGAACAACTGGCCCGTCTGTTGTCGTACGAGGACGACCCCCGGGTGAACATCCAGGTGCTGCCGTTCGAGGCTGGGGCCCACGCCGGACTGCAGGGCTCGTTTGACCTCTTCCGCTTCGCGAGTGACCCCGCCATTGTCTACACCGAGGGCTACGGGACTGGGCATCCAACGGCCAACCCGGACACGGTCAAGGACTGTTCGCTCCGTTACGATCACCTCCAGGCCGCTGCCCTGTCCCTCAAGGACTCGGCCGCGCTGATCCGGCGCATGATGGAGGAACGCTATGGGGAGCAACAACTCTGATCCGACGGGCGCCCGTTGGCGTAAGTCCAGCTACAGCGGCGACCAGGGTGGTTCCTGCGTCGAGTGCGCCCCTCTCGGCGGCGCCGCCTGGCGTAAGTCAAGCTACAGCAGCGACCAGGGCGGCGATTGCGTCGAGATCGCCGAAGCCCTCCACCTCGTCGCCGTCCGCGACTCCAAGGTCCCCGACGGCCCGCAGCTCCGCCTCACCCCGACCGCCTTCAGCGCCTTCGTCGACTCGCTGCGCTGATGCGCTGATGGGCTGATGCGCTGACGCCCCCGGCAGCATCGTTCAGCGGGCCCGGTCGACCTGCTGCTCTGCGCGACTGCCGTGCACCACGACCTGACCGTCCTGCATGTGGACGACGACTTCGCGGCGGTCGCCCGCGTACTCGGCGACGTGCGGAGCGTGACATCCGGGACGTGTGAGCGCCAAGGCCGGCGGGAGGCGGGGGCGGGGCGTAGGGGGGATGCCCCCGCCTCCCATGGCCGGGTGCTGCGCCCGGCTCTCAGGTGCCGACGGCGACCTGGAGTTCCTTGATGCCGTTGAGCCAGGCCGCGCGCAGCCGGCGTGGTTCGCCCGCGAGGTGCAGGTCGGGCAGGACGTCGGCGATCGCGTTGAAGATCAGGTCGATCTCGTGGATGGCGAGGGACTTGCCGAGGCAGAAGTGCGGGCCGCCGCCGCCGAAGCCGAGGTGGGGGTTCGGGTCGCGGGTGATGTCGAAGACCCCGGGGTTGTCGAAGACCTCGGGGTCGTTGTTGGCGGAGGAGTAGAACATCCCCACCCGGTCGCCCTTCTTGATCTTCTGGCCGCCCAGCTCGGTCTCCTGGGTCGCGGTGCGCTGGAAGGAGATCACGGGCGTCGCCCAGCGGACGATCTCCTCGGCGGTGGTCGCCGGGCGCTCCCGCTTGTAGAGCTCCCACTGGTCGGGGTGGGTGAGAAAGGCGTGCATGCCGTGGCTGATCGCGTTGCGGGTCGTCTCGTTGCCCGCGACCGCGAGCAGCAGCACGAAGAAGCCGAACTCGTCGGACGACAGGTTGCCTTCGCCCTCCGCCGCGACGAGCTGCGTGACGATGTCCTTCGCCGGGCACTGCTTGCGGTCGGCGGCCATGTTCATGGAGTAGCCGATCAGCTCCATGGCGGCGTCGGCGCCGATCTCCTCGGTGATGGCGTACTCGGGGTCGTCGTACGCGACCATCTTGTTCGACCAGTCGAAGATCCGGGCCCGGTCCTCCTGGGGGACGCCGATGAGTTCGGCGATCGCCTGGAGGGGCAGCTCCACGGCGATGTTGGTGACGAAGTCGAAGGTGCCGTCCGCGGCGGCGTTGCGCCTCGCCTCCTCGACGACCTTCCGGGCGCGCTCGCGGAGTGCCGTCTCCAGACTGCGTATCGCCCGCGGGGTGAAGCCGCGTTGGACGATCCCGCGGACCCGGGTGTGCTCGGGCGGGTCCATGTTGAGCATGATCAGCCGCTGGACGTCGATCTGTTCGCGGTTGATGTGCTCGTTGAAGCGGATGACCGCCGTGTTCTCGAAGGACGAGAACAGCTCCGGGTGCGTGGAGACGTACTTGACGTCCGCGTGCCGGGTGACGACCCAGTAGCCCTCGTCGTCGAAGCCGGTGATGCCACGGGACTGCGGGCACCACCAGACCGGTGCGGTCTGCCGCAGCTGAGCGAACTCCGGGAGGGGTATGCGGCTCTGGAGGAGGTCGGGGTCGGTGGCGTCGAACCCTTCGGGCAGCGCTGGACAGGGCATGGGGCAACTCCATTGTCTGACGGCCCATCAGAATTGCCCGCAAGGTAGTAACGGGTTCTACAACTGGCAAGGGTCATGGCGGGATCTGTTGCGTGCAAGGTGCGTGCACGACCCTTGCGTACCGGGGGTAAGCCTCATAAGACTGCTCTGAGAACTAGAACGCGTACTAGTTCTTCGCCGTACGCCGCGCGGGGCGCCGGGACGCCCCGTCGATGTACGCCGGCTGTGCGAGGAGAGGACGAGCTCATGGCCGCGGAACCCGTCATCGTCGAAGCCGTACGCACCCCCATCGGCAAGCGCGGCGGCGCGCTCGCCAATCTGCATCCCGCCTATCTGCTGGGCGAGACCTACCGTGAACTCCTCGGCCGCACCGGCATCCACGCCGACTGCGTCGAACAGATCGTCGGCGGCACGGTGACCCATGCCGGCGAGCAGTCCATGAACCCCGCGCGCAACGCCTGGCTCGCGATGGGGCTTCCGTACGAGACCGCCGCGACGACGGTCGACTGCCAGTGCGGTTCGTCGCAGCAGGCGAGCCATATGACCGCGAACATGATCGCGGCCGGGGTCATCGACGTCGGCATCAGCTGCGGGGTCGAGTCCATGTCGCGCGTGCCGCTGGGCAGCGGGTCCAAACACGGGCCGGGCAAACCCTGGCCGGACGAATGGAACGTCGATCTCCCGAACCAGTTCGAGGCGGCCGAGCGCATCGCGCGCCATCGCGGGCTGACCCGGGAAAGGGTCGACTCGCTGGGGCTGCTGTCACAGGAGCGGGCCGCCGTCGCCTGGTCCGAGGAGCGCTTCAAACGCGAGACCTTCGCCGTGCAGGTGCCCACGACGGAGGAGGAGCAGCACGCCGGGCAGGGCATGTGGCGGCTCGTCGACCGGGACGAGGGGCTGCGGGACACCTCGATGGAGGCGCTGGCCAGGCTGAAGCCGGTCATGCCGACCGCGGTCCACACGGCGGGCAACTCGTCGCAGATCTCGGACGGCGCGGCGGCGATCATGTGGGCGTCCAAGCGGATGGCGCGGGCGCTGAAGCTCAAGCCGCGCGCCCGGATCGTCGCACAGGCGCTCGTCGGGGCGGACCCGCACTACCACCTGGACGGGCCGATCGACGCGACCCGGGCGGTGCTGGGCAAGGCGGGGATGTCACTCAGGGACATCGATCTCGTCGAGATCAACGAGGCGTTCGCCTCGGTGGTGCTGAGCTGGACGCAGGTCTTCGAGCAGGACCTGGAGAAGGTCAACGTCAACGGCGGGGCCATCGCGCTCGGCCATCCGGTCGGGGCGACCGGGGCGCGGCTCATCACGACGGCGCTGCACGAGCTGGAGCGCAGGGACAAGGAGTTCGCGCTGGTGACGATGTGCGCGGGCGGTGCGCTGGCGACGGGGACGATCATTCAGCGGCTCTGAGACGGCCGGGTACGTACGCACAAGGCTCCGAGGCGGTATGCCGCTTCGGAGCCTTGTGTGTGTGGTGCGACTGGTCGGCGCGACTGGACGGCCTCGGTCAGCACGGCGTCCAAGCGCATCGCCCACTAGGAGTTCGGCAACGGCGAGCGCGCCCGCGGCTACCACACCGGCTCCGGCCGGCTCTCCTGGTGGGGCGACGACCACGGCCTCGATCAGTACTCGGACGCCTACTGGCCCACCGTCGACCCGTACCGCCACCACCACGGCACCGACCCGCAGGACGCCTCGTACGCGTACATCGCCGGGGCGCTGTACGTCGTCCTGCTCGGACCACGGAAGAGCGGGCCGCCGCCGGCCACCGTGAGCAGCGGCTGCCAGCCGGCGGCGACATAGGTGCGCCGGCCGCCGAGGGAGGCGAGGCGGGTGGTGAAGTCCGGGAAGACCGCGAGGCGGTTGCCGCTGAAGTCGTTGCTCCACACGGCGTGCTTGTCGACGGTCGCACCGGTCACGGTCGTCGCCCAGCAGGGCCCGGACATGGTGGGTGTACCGGGATCGACCGTCACCGGCGCCAGGAACCCGTACGCCGCGACCGCGTCCGGATGAGGTGTCTCGACGGCGTTCAGCGTGGCGAGGCGCACTCCGTCGATCCCGACGACCAGGACGCGGCGAACGGCTGCGGAGGGGTCCGTCATGCGACGCGCTCCTCAGGCCGAGCGGGTGAGTTCGTCTGCGCCGACGCCGTGGGCGAAGGGCAGGCCCTTGGCATAGCGCTCGACCTCGTCGATCGCCCAGTGCGCCATGCGGCCCAGCTCGTTGCCGAGCGAGCCGGCGATGTGCGGGGTGAGCAGCACGTTGGGCAGCGCGTACAGCGGCGAGTCGGCGGGCAGCACCTCGGGCTCCGTGACGTCGAGGACGGCGTGGATGCGGCCGGTGACCAGGTGCTCGGTGAGAGCGCCGGTGTCGACGAGGGAGCCGCGTGCGGTGTTGACGAGGGTGGCGCCGTCGCGCAGCAGCGCGATGCGCCGGGCGTCGAACATGTGCCGCGTCTCAGGGAGTTGGGGGGCATGGATGGACACCACCTGGCTGCGGGACACGAGCTCGTCGAGCCCGACGAGCTCGGCCCCGAGCCCCGCGGCCTCGGCCGCGTCCACATACGGGTCGTGCAGCAGCACGTCCAGGTCCAGCGGCCGCAGCAGCTCCAGGACACGGCGTCCGATGCGCGAGGCGCCGACGATGCCGACGGTGCGGTGGTAGTTGCCGTGGCCCGCGAGGTACGGCAGGACGGCCACCTGTGCGCGTGCCTCCCGGTAGTGCCTGGCGCTGTCGAGCACCCGCTTGTTGGCGAACAGGATGGCGGCGAGGGTGAACTCGGCGACGGGCAGCGCGTTGGCGGCCGCGGCGGTGGAGACCGCGATGCCACGCTCCCAGACGGCCTCGGTGACATGGTGCTTGATGGATCCCGCCGCATGGACGACGGCCCGCAGCCGCGGCATCCGGCGCAGCGCCTCCGCCGTGAGCACCGGGGCGGCCCAGTGCGTGAAGAGCACTTCGACGGCGTCGAGCACGGCGTCGTCGACCGCCCCGAAGTCGCCGACGCACTCGGCGACGTCCACCTCCGCGACGCGCGGCAGCCGGTCGAGCGCGCCCTCGGCGAGCAGCTGGGTGTGGGCCTCGGGGCCCATGGCGAGCAGGGTGCGTGGACGGCGCGGGGCCGGAGCGAGGAGCATGGTGTTCAGGGTGGTGCCTTCCGGTGCGAACATGGGTCACTTCACCGCGCCCGCGGTGAGCCCCGAGCGCCAGAATCGCTACAGGCAGACGAAGGCGACGACGAGCGGGACGACGGCGACGAGCGAGCCCGTGATCACCGGCGAGTAGAACTCGGGTTGCTGCCCGGTGACACTGTTCCACATGAGCAGGGCGAGGTTGACGGGGTAGAGCCTGTCGTCGTTGAGCATGACCAGGGCGCCGAAGAAGTTGTTCCAGCCGGCGGTGAACGAGAACAGGAAGATCGTCATGAAGCCGGGCAAGAGCATCGGCAGCGCGATCCGGGCGAAGGCTCCTGATCGCCGCCGCACGACGCGCGCACCCTCAACTCCGGCAGCAGATACAGATGTTGGCGCGGCGCCGGAACGCGACCCGACCTGCGCTCGGCCGGCCGCTGCAACAGCAGCTTCGCCGCCAGTTCGCCCACCGACCGCTTCGGCGGGGCGATCGCGGTCAGCGGCAGATCGGCGAGCGGTGCCACCTCGTCGTCGTACGCGATCAGCGCCAGGTCGCCCGGCACATGGATGCCGCGCGCCTGCAGCCTGGGCACCAGCACGATGGCGTCCTCGTCGCTGTGCACCAGCGCCGCCGTGACCCCGTGCTCCGCCATGGCCTTGGCGAGGTACTCGACCACCTCGTCGTACTCGCCCTGGCCACGGACCACGGGCGAGCCCGGCACCGTCTCGAGCCCCAGGGACTCCACCGACGCCTGGTAACCCGCCGTGATCCCCGCCTTGTGCGGGCCGTCCTGCGGCACGGCGGCGATCGAGCGGTGCCCGAGGGACGCGAGATGGCTCACCGCCGGCGCGGCGCCGTGCGCCCGGTGGGTGCGCACCCGGTCGAGGGCGGCGGCCGGATTGCCGGCCGGTGCCGAGCGCTCGACGAGCACGGTCGGGGCCTCGCACTCGAGAAGCCACTTCTCCTGGCCGCCGGTGGGCACTCCGCCGAACCAGCTGGGGGCCACGAGGAGCCCCTCCGCCCCGCTGGCCAGCAGGTGCTGAGCCTGCACCGGCGCGGGTGGCCCGGTGGGCGCCGGCGGCCCGGCCCTGCGCATGCAGCAAGACCCCGAAGCGAGAGGATCGCTTCGGGGCCTTGTCGGTCCCTGCTACTGGCGCTCTGCCGTCGTCGGCTCAGTACCAGCGGTTGGCCTGCCAGAAGTTCCAGGCGCCACACGGGCTGCCGTAACGCTCGTTCATGTACTCCAGGCCCCACTTGATCTGGGTCTCGGGGTTGGTCTTCCAGTCGGCGCCGGCGGTGGCCATCTTGCTGCCGGGCAGGGCCTGGACCAGGCCGTAGGCGCCGGAGGAGGAGTTGGTCGCCGTGTGGTTCCAGTTGGACTCGTGCTTCACGATGTTGGCGAAGCACTGGAACTGGGCGGCAGGCATCATCTGCTTCGCGATCTCCTGCGGGGAGGAGGTGGCGGCCGAAGCCGTCGAGGTCGCCCCCAGCACCGCACCGGCCGCACCGAGGAGCACGGCGGTGCCGGCGACAACGGACTTGTTGCGGGCGGCGAAGCGGTTGATCAGCGAGAGAGACAAGGCAGTACCTAACGTCGGGGGCAAGGACGTCGCGACGGCGGGTCCGAGATCGGTCCGTGTGCCGGGCCGAAGCCCTGCGTGCCTTGCGACGAGGACAGTTGTAGCTGCGATGCAGGGCCCCCGCCGTGACCGGGCTCACCCCGTAGATACGACGTAGAAGGGGTACTTCAGGACTAAGGTCCCGAGCCGGACATATCGGGTTTCGTTGCAGGTCGGAATGGGTCGTATGGGGACGAACGTCCCCGGGGTACGTCTACTAAGCCCGATCGTTTCGGGACCAAGGTCCTGTGGGCCGTCTCACCCCTCCGGGACCCTCTTCGGGGGCTCGAATGTGACCTGGGCCTCGAAGGCGGCGCGGCGCGTGGCCCGGCGCAGCGCCTTGAGGAGCGCGGAGCCGACGGTCAGGGTCAGTACGGCCGTGAGGGCCGCACGCCCCAGGTCCCAGCCGAGCGAGGTCGCCAGACAGTAGGCCAGGAAACGGACCAGGTTCTCGTGGACCGGGTCGCCCGGGTGGAGGGAGATCCCCGAGGCCATGCCGCTCTGCAGGACGACCCAGCCCTGCAGATTCATGACCGTGCCGTAGGCGAAGGCCGCGGCGAAACCGTATCCGGCGAGCATCAGCAGCTCGGCACGGCCCCGGATGCGGTCCGGTCCCGGGAGCAGCCCCGCGGCCATCGTGAACCAGCCCATCGCCAGCATCTGGAACGGCATCCACGGCCCGACACCGCCCGTGAGCAGCGCGGACGCGAACATCGTCACCGAGCCGAGCACGAACCCGAAGCCGGGACCGAGCACGCGGCCGCTCAGCACCATCAGGAAGAACATGGGCTCGAGCCCCGCGGTGCCCGCACCCAGCGGCCGGAGCGCGGCGCCCACGGCCGCGAGCACACCGAGCATCGCGACGGCCTTCGCGTCCACCCCGCCGTCGGAGATCGTCGCGACGACGACGGCGACCAGGAGCGGGAGCAGCGCGGCGAACAGCCACGGGGCGTCCTGGGCGTGGTCCGTGACGGCCGCGTCCGCGTCGGCCAGCAGTGGCCAGCCGAAGGCGGCGACACCGATCGCGCCGATCAGCACGAGCGCGGCCAGCGCGCGGGGGCCGAGCCGCATGGGGCGCGTCGTCACAGGGCCTCCTCGACCTGGGCCACGGTGAGCCAGGGCTCCGGGGCGAGGATCTTGGCGACCTGCGGGGCGAACGCGGGCGAGGAGACCACGACGTCGGCCGTCGGACCGTCCGCCACGACCTCGCCGTCCGCGAGGATCACCACCCGGTGCGCCAGTTCGGCAGCGAGCTCCACGTCGTGCGTCGCCAGGACGATGGCGTGGCCGTCGGCCGCGAGGTCCTGCAGGACCGCGACCAGGCGGGCCTTGGCCGCGTAGTCCAGTCCGCGGGTCGGCTCGTCGAGCAGGACCAGCGGCGGGCGGGCGGTGAGCACGAGCGCGAGGGCGAGCGCCAGGCGCTGGCCCTCGGAGAGGTCCCGGGGATGCGTCTCGTCGGGCACGCCGGGCAGAAGCGCGGTGACGAGCTCCCGGCAGGTCCCCGGCGCGGCGCCCGCATCCGCGTCCGCCGCGGCGCACTCGGCGGCCACCGTGTCCGCGTACAGCAGGTCCCGCGGCTCCTGCGGTACGAGCCCGACCTGCCGGACGAGCTCGCGCGGCGGCGTGCGATGCGGGACGCGGCCGCCGGCCAGGACGCTCCCCGACGTCGGCGCGATCATCCCGACGAGCGCGCCGAGCAGCGTGGACTTCCCGGCACCGTTGCGCCCCATGAGCGCGACGGTCTCGCCGGGCGTCACGGCGAGGCCGACACCCCGCAGCGCCTCTACCCGCCCCCGTCGCACCCCGAGCCCGCGCACCTCCGCGGCGGGACGGCTCCGTGGGCCGGCGGTGGATGCGGAAGCGGATTCCTCCCGCTCCTCCACCCGTGCGGAGGGGATGCCGGGTGCGGCTTCCCCGGCGGCCGGTGCCTCGTCGCAGGCGGCCGCGGGGCGGGGCCGCCGGAACAGCCTGCCGAGCACGGTCCTGGCGGCGCGACCCGACGCGTATGCGCCTGCGGTCTCACGGTGAGCAGGCCCGACCTGGGGTATCGCTCCGTCGGCGGCCGCCCGCACCCGCAGTGCGGCGCCGGGCGGAGTCGGGGCCCCGCCCCGGAGGGCCGGGGCCCCGACCCCCGCCAAGCGCTCCCGCAGCGCACCCGCCCGCCGCCGCGCGTCGCGCACCGACAGAGGCACAGGGGACCAGCCCGCCAGGCGACCGAGCGCCACCACCGGAGGGTGGACCGGTGAGATGGCCATCACCTCGGCAGGGCTGCCCAGCACCGGGGGCTCGCCGGGACCGGGGAGGAGGACGACCTGGTCCGCGTACTGGACCACGCGTTCCAGGCGGTGCTCGGCCAGCAGCACCGTCGTGCCCAGGTCGTGCACCAGCCGCTGGAGCACCGCCAGCACCTCCTCGGCAGCGGCGGGGTCGAGCGCCGAGGTCGGCTCGTCGAGGACCAGCACCTTCGGGTGCGGCGTGAGGACGGAGCCGATCGCCACCCGCTGCTGCTGCCCGCCGGAGAGCGTGGCGATCGGCCGGTCGCGCAGATCGGCGAGGCCCAGCAGGTCGAGGGTCTCCTCGACGCGTCGCCGCATGACGTCGGGCGCCAGCCCCAGCGACTCCATGCCGTACGCCAGCTCGTCCTCGACCGTGTCGGTCACGAAGTGCGCGAGCGGATCCTGGCCCACCGTGCCGACGAGGTCGGCGAGTTCGCGCGGCTTGTGAGTGCGGGTGTCGCGCCCGTCGACCGTGACCCGGCCCCGCAGCGTTCCGCCCGTGAAGTGCGGGACCAGCCCGGAGACCGCACCCAGCAGTGTCGACTTGCCGACCCCCGACGGGCCGACCAGCAGGACGAGTTCGCCCTCGGGGATCGTCAGGTCGATCCCCTGGATCGTGGGCGCCGCGGCGTCCGCGTACGTCACCGAGACGTTCTCGAAGCGGATCACGACGACTCCTTCGGCGACACCGGTACGGGAGCAACGAACGCGGGCAGCAGGCCCACCAGGACCGACATCGCCGGCAGCAGCGGCAGCGTCGGCGCGGCCGGCGGTACGACGGCGGGGTGCAGCGCCTCCGGGGCGTAGGAGCCCGCCCGGATCATCAGCGCCGCGACCACGACGCCCGACCCGGACACCAGCCACGCCCGCGCGCCCCAGCGGTCGGGGCGGTAGCGCGTACGGACCTGGCGGCGCCCGCCGAGCCACAGTCCCGCCAGCGCCGCCGCGAACCCGCCCAGCAGCACCGGCAGTCCGTACCCGGCCCCCTCCGCCGCGAGCAGTCCGTACGAGCCCGCACACACCCCGAGCAGCCCGCCCAGGGTGAGGGCCGTGGTCGTGTGCCGGACGGCCGGCGGCACCGCGGCCGTACGCCCGTATCCGCGCGCGTCCATCGACGCGGCCACCGCGACGGAGCGTTCCAGCGCGCCTTCCAGGACGGGCAGCCCGATCTGGACGATCGCCCGGATGCCGCCGGTCGAGCGGCCGCGCAGCCTGCGTGCGGTACGGAGCCGCACCACGTCCGCGACCAGGTTCGGCGCGAACGTCATCGCCACGACCACGGCGACCCCGGCCTCGTACAGCGCGCCCGGCAGCGACTTCAGCAGCCGCGCGGGGTTCGCGAGGGCGTTCGCCGCGCCCACGCAGATCAGCAGCGTGGCGAGCTTCGCCCCGTCGTACAGCGCGAACACCAACTGCTCGGCCGTCACCCTGCCGCCGATCCTGATGCCCTGCGCCCAGTCGGGCAGCGGCACTTCGGGAAGGGCGAGGAGGACATGGGTTCCGGGGATCGGCGACCCGAGCACGACCGAGAAGACCAGCCGGATCGCGAGGACGACGAGGCCGAGCTTCAGGAACGCGCCGTACGACCGGGCCCATGGGGCGTCCGTGCGGCGCGCCGCGACGACGTACCCGGCGACGCCGACCAGCAGGCCGAGCAGCAGGGGGTTGGTCGTCCGGGACGCTGCGGTCGCGAGCCCCAGGGCCCACACCCACCACGCCCCGGCGTGCAACGCGTTGCTCCGGTTGGCCTCGGGCGCGCGAAGGCCCCGCCGACGCCCCGCCTGCGGCGGGCTCTGCCCCCACCCCGCACCCCGTCCGCCTGCGCGGCGGCCCTGGCGGGCGTGGGGAACGGAGACGCGAGAGGCACCCTCGCGAGCGGGTCCGGCGACTGGGGACGGACGCGGGGACCGCCCCCCGGCGCTTGTGGACGCGCACTCTGGCCCGCCGGTCGGTACGGGGTCCTGGTGAGCGGGTCCGGTGTTTGTGGGCGGACGCTCGGGCTTGCCGGTGGGTGCGGGGTCGCGGTGAGCGGGTCCGGCGATTGAGGCCGGATGTCCGGGCCGACTGGTCGGTACGGGGTCCTGGTGAGCGGGTCCGGTGTTTGTGGGCGGACGCTCGGGCTTGCCGGGGGGTGAGGGGTCGCGGTGAGCGGGTCCGGTGTGTGTGGATGGGCATCCGGGTCGATGCGGCGGTGCGGGGTCGCGGTGAGCGGGTCCGGCGATTGAGGCCGGATGTCCGGGCCGACTCGGCGGGACCGGCTCGTCCTGTGCCCGTCCGGCGTCTGAGGACAGGGCTGCCGAAGGCCGTACGGGGGCTGGGGCGGAGCCCCGGTTCGGGAAGGGGCGGGGAGGGGAGAAGGCCCCTGCCCGCGCCTCGGCCGGCGTCATCCGCGACGACGGCGGGACTGCCAGAACGCCGCCGCGCCCAGCGCGAGTACGGCCGCGACGCCCGTGACGACACCGACCGAGGTCCCTGAGGCCTCCTCCGCGGAGCTGCCCGAGGCATCCGCGGCACCCTCGGCACCCGCGGCGTCCGAGGAATCCGTGGCGGGCGCCGCCGCGCTCGGCCCGGCCGACGGCGGGGCGACCGCCGACACCTGCTCGCCGCACCCCGACCTCGGGTACGCCGAGATCGCGCAGAGCAGCGCATCGCTGTTGTACCGCAGCGGCTTCGCCACCGCCGCCAGGGCGTCCGCGCTCGTCGCGGACGGGTCCACCTGGGCGCAGGCGGTGCGCCGGTCGGGCGACGGCGGGGCGTCGCCCTGCGGCGCGTCCGCCGGCGTGCCGAAGTCGATGACGATGCCGACCCGCTTGGTGCCCGCCTTCGCGGGCGTGTCCGCGCACACGGACGCGAAGTCGGGAGCGGTGCGCGGCTTCGCCGAGTCCGCCGAGTCGGTGCTGACCGAGAAGCGGAAGCCGTTCACCTCGCCGTCCGCCGGCCGGGCGGTGGCCGGGCCCTGGGTGGCGTACATCCATCCGCCGCCCGCGGCCCCACCAACGGCCCCACCGCCGGACTGCCAGAACGACCAGTACCGGTAACCGGCCGCCTGCGCAGGCAACGCCACCACCAGTGCGAGAGCAGCGCCGAGGACCAGCGCGGCCGTGAATCGCCTGAGCATTACTGCTTGTTCTTCCGGCGGCCGCTGATCAGGAAGCCGATGACCACGCCCGCCGCGACACCCGCGCCGATGATCCACCAGATGCCCACGTTGTCGCCGCCGGTCACCTCGGCCTTGTCGTCCTGGCCCGCCGCGGCCGGCGTCGGCGCGACGGTGGACGCGGGCGCGGGGCCGGTCGCGTTCAGCTGCGCGACCAGGTCGGTGCCGCCGAAGTCCCGCGGGTCGGCACCGTACGCGTGCGCGGCGAGGACCAACTGGGCGTACGCCGCCGGGCCGCCGTCCTTCGCCCAGGCGGCGGAGTTCTTCTCCAGCCAGGCCACGGCGCCGGCCGCCTTGTCGGCGTGCCCGGCCGCGGACAGGGCGAGCACCGCGTCCGCGGTGTTGCCGAAGTCGGGCTGCGGGGCGGGGTCGGCGGCGCCGGGCAGCGGAGGGGAGTCGAGGTGGCCGGTCTTGGCGAGGGCCGTCGCGAGGTAGGCCGCGCCGTTGCGGGCGGACTGCTCGGGGGTCGCCTCGGCGGCGGTGTCGCACGCCGGGGCACCGCCCGGCTTCGGGCCCTTGACGATCAAGCCGCGGCCGAGCCCGCCGAGCACGGCGGCCGCGGTCGCGTCGCCGTTCGCGAACAGCTTGCCCGCCTTGTCCGGCTGGTACGCGAACGCTCCGCCGCCCGCCTCGTCCGCGCACGGGATCGCGAACGACACGAGCGCGTCGTACGGGTTCTTCCCGCCGCTCGACGTCATCGCGGCCGGCCGCGCGTCCGCCACCGCGAGGGCGCCGATCACTATCGCGGTGGAGTTGGCGTCGGACGGCATGCCCGGGTTGTAGCTCCAGCCGCCGTCCGCGTTCTGCACGGACTTCAGCCAGGAGATGCCCTTCCCGACCTCGGCCTTGTGCCCGCCGACGGCGGTGAGGGCCTGCAGCGCCGCGGCGGTGGCGTTGGTGTCCAGCATCGTCTTGGCGTCGCAGGGCTTGGCGGCGTCAGCGCGGTAGGAGGCGAAGCCGCCGTTCGCGCACTGCTGCCCGGTCAGCCAGGACACGGCCTTCGCCGCGGGCACTTCCTTCATGGCGTCCTGCGCGAGCAGTGCCAGCGACTGCCGCCAGACACCGTCATAGGTGGGGTCGTTCGTGCCGAACAGCCCGGCCGGGAGCACGGGCGAGGGGGAGGGGCTCGGCGCGGCGGTCGCGGCCGGGGCGCCGGCCCCACAGAGCACGGCGGTAGCGGCGGCGAGCGCGGCTGCGCTGCGGCGAACGTTCATGGCGGACGGTGCCTCTCCTGCGGGGAGCCGGACGCAGGCACGCTCGGGCACCAGGTTCCGGCCCCGTATACCTCGACGGTGCCTTCGGGGTGTCTTGTCCCGGTACGAGGCATTCCGACTCGCCGCCTGCGAGGCGGCTCACGGCTGCGGGTCAGTGCCGGATTCGCACCGGCTTCCCCCCGTACGGGCATGATGACGACTCGCACACTCTACCGGCCCGTATCCGGCGGGTCCCCGGGTGGATGCCGGGGCGTGGGTCACACTCGTGAGCCACCCGCCACCCGCCACCCGCCACCCGCCACCCGCCACCCGCCACGCGTCACCTGCCACGCGTCACCTGCCACGCGCCACGCGTCACGCGTCACCCGTCACGCGTCACCCGCCACGCGTCACGCGTCACCCGCCACGCGTCACGCGTCACCTGCCACGCGTCACCCGTCACCTGCCACGCGTCATACGTCACGCGGCCACGTACGTCACCGGCGCGCTCCCCGGCACCGCCTCCGCCCGCCCCAGCTTCACGAGGCGGCGCAGATGGGACTCCGCCTCCGAGACGGCGATGTTCCTGGAGCCGTAGGGGATCCGGTCCCAGGGGCGGTTCCACTCCATGCGCTCGGCGAGCTGCCAGGGGGTCAGCGGGGTGGCGAGGAGGGTCAGCAGTCCGCTGAGGCGGGCCTCGTGGTGGGCGAGCAGCTCCCGCACCCGCGCCGCGGCGTCGGTGAACGCGTGCTGGTGCGCCGGGAGGACCTCGGCGACGCCGAGGCGGCCGATGCGTTCCAGCGAGTCCAGGTAGTCGCCGAGGGGGTCGGTGACGGTGGAGTCGTCCGGATCCTCGTAGAGACCGATGTGCGGGGAGATCCCGGGCAGCAGATGGTCGCCGGAGAAGAGACGGCCGCGGCCCGGGAGGTTCGCCGGGTGGTCCTCCTCCAGATGGAGACAGACATGGCCGGGGGTGTGGCCGGGCGTCCATATCGCGCGCAGCCGGCGGCCCGCCAGGTCCAGCAGCTCCCCGGGGACGATCTCCCGGTCGGGCAGGGCGGCGCGGAGGCCCGGCAGGGTCCGCATCCGGCCGGAGTCGCGCGCCGCCCGCAGCGGGACGAGGTGCTCGTCGGGCGCCCCGACCGTGGCGAGCTTGTCGGCCAGGTAGTCGAGCCAGGCCTCCGGCCGGGACTCGCGGGTGCGGCGTACGACGTCGGTGTCGGCGGCGTGCATGGCGATCCATGCGCCGGACGCGTCGCGCACCTGGCCCGACAGCCCGTGGTGGTCGGGGTGGTGGTGGGTGATGATCACGCCGTGGATGTCGGCGACCGCGGTGCCGAGCGCGCCCAGGCCCTCGGTGAGCGCGGTCCAGGAGGCGGGGTCGTCCCAGCCGGTGTCGACGAGGACGGGGCCGCGGTCCGTCTCCAGAACGTGGACCAGGGTGTGGCCCAGAGGATTGTCCGGGATGGGGACCCGGAGGGACCAGACGCCTCCGCCGTGCTCCGTCACCTGTGGCATACGACCTCGTCTCCCCTGTGCGGCACGGCCATTGCTCACTATAACGAGAACTGATGGATCGTCAGAACGGTCGGGAGGAACTCTTGGGAAACCCCTGCCGGCCGGTCGTGGGGGGAGCCGTTGACGGTCGCTGTCGGTCACCTCGGGCCGTTCGACGACGGCCCGGCGGCCGCCCGGACGAGTGGCTCCGAGAGGCGCCCGAGGGCTCGTGGCGCCTGGTGGTGCGCGGGGCCGACCGCTGCCTGCCGCTCGCTACCCGCCGGTGCCTCGTCGGTCCACCAGGTCCAGGAGCGGTACCAGTCCGGCTGGGCGCTGATCCACCGGCAGGTGTTCGACGAAGTGAACCCGGCAGCCCAGGGCCTGCGCGCCGCCGTCCGCCGTACGGTTGTCACCGACCATCAGCACGTCGGCGGGTGCCAGTCCGAGCCGGTCGCAGGCAGCTCGGAAGATGGCTGGGTCGGGCTTTTGCGTACCCAGCTCGAAGGAGAGCAGGTATGCGTCGACCAGCTCGTCCAGCCCGTGCGCGCGGAAGACCGGCCGCAGGTCCCAGCCGATATTGCTCACCACGGCCACCGGGAGCCTCCGCTTGCGTAGTTCGCGCAACGTCGGCTCGGTGTCCGGGTAGGGCCGCCAGGCGGCCGGCGTCATGTGGCGGTCGTACAGCGCCTGCACCAGATCAGGCGCCTGCAGACCGGCCTCCCGGGTCAGCGCGGTGAAGGCCGCCCGGTGCTGATCTGCGCCCAGATCCCTCTCCTGCCAGAGCGCTTCGAGATGGGCGGGTACGCGCCGGGGTTCCGGTCCACCCGGCAGTGCTCCGTACTCCGTGAGTCGCCGCACCAAGTCGGTGAACTCGTCGCCGGCCACGGGGGTGCCGGTCGCCGTCAGGACCGTGCCGAGCCACTCCTCGGTCGACTCGATACGCAGCAGGGTGCCGGAGAAGTCGAACATCACTCCCTTGATCATGTCGTGATCCTAGGCGGCCGGGCTACTGGTGGCACCGTCACCGGCCCTGCTGTCCGCAGAACTGCAAGACCCCGTGACCGGCCACACCTGGACCAGGGCGGAGGCGCGCCGGAGTCGAAGGAGCGCCGAGGGCAGCACGGTCCCGCCACCCGCTCGACAAGTCCGCGACCAGTACGAACGACGGTCGGGCGGGATCGTCGACGGGCGAATCGCCTCACGTCGCCCTCGGCGTCCAGTCGCTCCGCCGAATCGAGCACGTGCTGAGGCAACTTCGAGTCGTCCGCCGGCACCTCGACATCCACGAGGCGTCCCATCTCGTCGAAGCCGGGGCTGTGTCGACGGTTCCGAGCCGTACCGGCGCCGCCCGCGACCGCCCGGACGCGGCCCGGGTGGCATGCGAGGGAACCCCCACCAGTGGCAAAGCTGCTGGTCGCGGCCTATTCGGTCCCGAGTCTGGCTTAGTTGAACTAGAACTGGTATCAGTTCTGAAGCTCTGAAACAGTGTCAGAAGATCCCAGGGGAGACCTCGGCAGAACTCCGGCAGAACTCCGGCAGATCCCCGGTGGATCTCCGGACGGGTCCCCCAACAGATCCCCGGTGCGCGGGAGGCAGGCGTCATGACCGAGCTGGTCGAGCACGGAAAGCTGTACATCGGCGGGGAGTTGGTCGATCCCCTGGGCGCGGACACCATCGAGGTGATCTCCCCCCACACCGAGCAGGTCATCGGCCGCGTCCCGCATGCGACCGAGGCGGACGTCGACCGCGCCGTCACGGCCGCGCGTGCCGCGTTCGACGACGGGCCATGGCCGCGGATGACACTCGACGAGCGGATCGAGGTGGTCGGCCGGATCAAGGACGCCATTGCCGTACGGCACGAGGAGATCGCGCGCTCGATCAGCTCGCAGAACGGCTCCCCGTACTCCTGGAGCGTCCTCGCGCAGGCCCTCGGCGCGATGATGGTCTGGGACGCGGCCATCACCGTCGCCCGCGACTTCAGGTACGAGGAGCGGCGCACCGGCGTTCTCGGGCCGATCCTCGTGCGGCGCGAGCCCGTCGGGGTCGTCGCGGCCGTCGTGCCGTGGAACGTGCCGCAGTTCGTCGCCGCGGCCAAGCTCGCGCCCGCGCTGCTCACCGGCTGCACGGTCGTGCTCAAGCCGTCGCCGGAGTCGCCGCTGGACGCGTACATCCTGGGCGAGATCGCGAAGGAGGCCGGGCTGCCGGAGGGTGTGCTGTCGATCCTCCCCGCGGACCGCGAGGTCAGCGAGTACCTCGTCGGGCACCCGGGCATCGACAAGGTGTCGTTCACGGGCTCGGTCGCCGCGGGCAAGCGCGTGATGGAGGTCGCCGCCCGCAATCTCACGCGCGTCACGCTGGAGCTGGGCGGCAAGTCCGCCGCCGTGATCCTGCCGGACGCCGATCTGGACGCGACCGTTCAGGGCATCGTCCCGGCGGCCTGGATGAACAACGGCCAGGCCTGCGTCGCCCAGACCCGCATCCTCGTCCCGAGCTCCCGCTACGACGAGATCGCCGAGGCGTTCGCCGCCGTCGCGGGCGCGCTGGTGGTCGGCGACCCGCTGGACCCAGCGACCCAGGTCGGACCGCTGGTGGCGAAGCGTCAGCAGCAGCGTTCCCTCGACTACATCAGGATCGGCCAGGAGGAAGGCGCCAAGATCCTCACCGGCGGCGGCCGCCCGGCCGGTCTGGAGCGCGGCTGGTACGTCGAGCCGACCCTCTTCGGCGGCGTCGACAACGCGATGCGGATCGCCCGCGAGGAGATCTTCGGCCCCGTCATCTGCCTCCTGCCGTACGGCGAGGAGAACGAGGCCGCGAAGATCGCCAACGACTCCGACTACGGGCTCAGCGGGAGCGTGTGGACGGCCGACGTCGAGCACGGCATCGACTTCGCGCGGCAGGTCAGGACGGGGACGTTCAACGTCAACACCTTCAGCCTCGACATGCTTGGCCCATTCGGCGGCTACAAGAACTCGGGACTGGGGCGGGAGTTCGGCCCCGAGGGCTTCGGCGAGTACCTTGAGCACAAAATGGTGCATTTGCCGTCCACGTATACATCTGCCGCTGACGCGGCGGGCGGGAGCGAGAGCTGATGGGTGACCGCTGGCATGTCGAGGTCGACCGGAGTGTGTGCATCGGCTCCGGGATGTGTGTGAACCATGCGCCGGACGGCTTCACGCTGGACTCGGCCCGTCAGTCGCATCCGCAGGCGCCCGACACCGACGCCAACGAGCAGATCCTCGCCGCGGCGGAGGGCTGCCCGGTCGAGGCGATCGCGATCACGCTGACGGACAGCGGCGAGACCGTGTTCCCGCCCGAGGAGTAGCCGACCCGCCGGAGGAGTGGCCGCGTTCCTGCCCGAGGAGCAGGCACGACGGCCTGCCGTGGCTGCGGCGAACTGCCGTGGCTGCGGTGAACTGCTGTGCGAAACTCCTCGCCGGATCATGCGGGGCGACGGGGCCCGATGACCGCTTCGGTGGGGGTTTTTCTGTGCGCAGGGCGAGCTATGCGGCCGCGGCCGTCGGCGCGGTGCTGTTGCTGGCGGGCTGCGCAATCGAGGCCGGTCCCGGCGGGGCGGCGGGCAAGGGATCCGGCGCGCCCGCCGCGTCCGCGCCGGCGGAGACGTCCGGACGGCCGGATGTCGACGCGGTGGCCGAGGAGATCAAGGACGCCGCGACGAAGGCCGGCTTCACCGAGGAGTTCTCGGAGCGGGGCGAGGGCAAGCTCGCCCGGTGCATGGTCACCTGGATGGCCGACACGGAGTCCCCGGCCGAGGACCCGAAGGCGGGTTACCGCGGCGCGGTCGCCGGCCTGAACAAGGGTGGCTGGAAGGGCGGCCGGAAGGAGTCCAGGGCCGACGTGAAGGGGACGTACACCGCCACATCGCTGACGAAGGGCGGCTGGACCCTCCACGCAAGCATGCGCGAGCTGGGCTCACTCGTCATGGTCTACTTCACCGCCACCGACGACAGCTGCGAGGACGCCTTTGCCGAGGAGCTGGAGAAGCGTTCACCGGAGGCGCCCGCACAGCCCTGAGCGAGGCGCGGCGCCCCGTGACGGAGTAGCCTCCTGCGGTCCGGTACCGGCGATCAGAGTGGGTAGTGGTGGAGAAGTCCGAGGCCAAGCGGCTGCTGAAGCGTGCGCAGGAGGCGTTCGACGCCGAGGAGTGGCAGCAGTGCGCGCAGGCGTACGAGCAGGTGCTCGCGCACTATCCGGACGAACGGCGCAGCGGCATCTGGTGGTACGACGCCGCGCTCGCGTACAAGTTCCTCCGCGACTGGCCCAAGGCGTACGAACTCGGGCGCGAGGCCGCGGCCCGTGCCACGCGCGGCGAGAACGACCCGGCCTTCTGGAACCTGGGCATCGCGGCCACCATCCAGCGCGAGTGGGAGGTGGCGCGCGACGCCTGGGAGGGCTACGGAATCCCGATGCCCGAGGGCGAGGGGCCGGTCGACGTCGACGGTGCGTTCGGCATGGCCTGCGTACGGCTGGAGACGGACGGCGAGTTCGAGGTCGTGTGGGCGCGGCGGCTCTGCCCCACCCGGGCGCAGGTGGTGAACGTGCCCTTCACCGGAGGGCGGCGGTTCGGCGAGATCGTCGTGCACGACGGGGAACCGAAGGGCGAGCGGGTCTTTCAGGGCCGGAGCGTCAGTGTCTTCGACGAGCTGGTCCTCTTCGAGCCGTCCCCGCTGCCGACGCTCACGGTGACCGTGAACGCGGCGGAGGCCGACGACGTCGATGCGCTGGTGGAGCTGTTCGCCGACCGCGACTTCGGTGCCGAGCCGGCGAGCGGCTTCGTCCTGCACTGCGCGTGCTGCAGCGAGGGCAGCATCGAGTACGAGGGCAGCAGCGTGCACGCGGGTGCTCAGGAGGTCGCGCTCGCCGCGCCCGAGGAGGACGCGCGGCTGCTGCTCGACCAGTGGGCCGGGGAGGCCGCGATCGGGCGGAGCTGGAGCGGGCTTCAGCTGGTCGGCTGACCGGTACGGGCCTGCCGCTGCGGGTCCGTCAGGTCGATCAGCCGGCACACCGTCTCGATGTCGATCTTCACCTGGGCTATCGAGGCGCGCCCCGAGAGCCACGTGATCAGCGCCGAGTGCCAGGTGTGCTCGATGACCCGGACCGCGGAGAGCTGCTGGGGCGTCGGGTTCTCCAGACCCATCGCGTCCAGGATGATCGCCGTCGTCTGGCGCGAGACGGTGTCCACCTCCGGGCTGACGCTGCGGTCGGCGAAGGTCAGCGCACGGACCATGGCGTCCGCGAGATGCGGCTCACGCTGGAGCGCGCGGAAGGCCCGCATCAGGGTCTCGGCGACCCGCTCCGCCGCGCCGTCCGCGGCCGGTGGCCGCTTGCGCAGGGTCGTGTGGAGGTGTTGGAGCTGGTCCTGCATGGTGGCGACCAGCAGATGGATCTTCGAGGGGAAGTACCGGTAGAGCGTGCCCAGGGCGACCTCGGCGGCCTCGGCGACCTCGCGCATCTGCACGGCGTCGAAACCGCCCCGGCTGGCCAGCTGGGCGCTGGCGTGCAGGATGCGGCGGCGGCGGGCCTCCTGGCGCTCCGTCAGGGGAGGGGACGCCGGAGTGACTGCCTTGGCTTCCGCGGTCATGTCTCCCGTTCCCTGAGTTCGCTGCGTTCCCTGAGTGTGAACGGACCGTGCAGGACGGCACAGCATGGCAGGGGGCCGCGCCGTGGCGCGAATCACCTGATCCGGGCCTTACAGTCGGGCTACCTGCCGGTAGATTCGATGCTCCTTGAACGCTCAAGAACGATCAAGTCTGGAACTTGTTCTAGATTAGCGCGAGCAGTTACGCTCCGGCGAAAGTGCAGTGAGAAGGGGGCCGTGAGTGACCGCTGAGGCCATAGCCGCCGGGCCCCGTCCGGGTTCCGGTGCGGCTGCCGCCGGTGCGGGTGACGCCGGCGCCGGTGACCGACCGATGCGCATCGCTCTCCTCACGTACAAGGGCAACCCGTTCTGCGGGGGCCAGGGCGTGTACGTACGCCATCTGTCGCGGGAGCTCGCCCGGCTCGGGCACAGCGTGGAAGTGATCGGCGCGCAGCCGTACCCCGTGCTCGACGAGGGCGTGCCGCTCACCGAACTGCCCAGCCTCGACCTGTACCGGCAGCCCGACCCCTTCCGCACGCCGAAGCGCGACGAGTACCGGAACTGGATCGACCGGCTCGAGGTCGCCACGATGTGGACCGGCGGATTCCCCGAGCCGCTGACCTTCTCGCTGCGGGCCCGCCGCCATCTGGTCGCGCGGCGGGGGGAGTTCGACATCGTCCACGACAACCAGACGCTGGGCTACGGGCTGCTCGGCGACCTCGGCGCTCCGCTCGTCACGACGATCCACCACCCCATCACCGTCGACCGGCAGCTGGAGCTCGACGCGGCGGCCGACTGGAAGCGGCGCGCCTCCGTCCGCCGCTGGTACGGCTTCACGCGCATGCAGAAGCGGGTCGCGCGCCGGCTGCCGTCCGTGCTGACCGTCTCCGGCTCCTCGCAGCAGGAGATCGTCGACCACCTCGGGGTGCGGCAGGAGCGGGTGCGGGTCGTGCACATCGGCGCGGACGCCGACCTCTTCTCGCCCGACCCGGCGGTCGCCGAGGTGCCCGGGCGTATCGTCACCACATCCAGCGCCGACGTCCCGCTCAAGGGCCTCGTCTTCCTGGTCGAGGCGCTCGCCAAGCTCCGTACGGAACACCCGGACGCACACCTCGTCGTCGTCGGCAAGCGCGCCGAGGACGGGCCCGTGGCGCGCATGATCGAGCGGTACGGGCTGGAAGGCGCCGTCCGGTTCGTGAAGGGCATCTCCGACGCGGAGCTCGTGCACCTCGTGCGCGGCGCCCAGGTGGCGTGCGTACCGTCGCTGTACGAGGGCTTCTCGCTGCCCGCCGCCGAGGCCATGGCCACGGGGACGCCGCTCGTCGCCACGACGGGCGGAGCGATCCCGGAGGTCTCCGGGGCCGACGGCGACACGTGCCTGGCGGTGCCGCCGGGCGACGCCGGGGCCCTGGCCGCGGCCATCGGTCGGCTCCTGGGCGACCCAGAGCTGCGCCGCCGCATCGGCGCGGCGGGCCGCGACCGCGTCCTGGCCCGCTTCACCTGGGCCCGCGCGGCCCAGGGCACGGCGGACCTCTACCGCGAGGCGATCGCCGCACGCGCGGCCGCCGGAAGTGCGCGGTGACGCCCCGGCGCCCCGCGCCCACCCGATCGACCCCCGGCCGTACCACGGCCACAGGCGTGGACCAGTGGCCCACGATCCCCGCAAGGCGCGTCCCTCACCAGGGCGCCGTTACCCATCCGGAAGGGCCGAGCCCGTGCTGACCGTCGACTTCTCCCGCTTCCCGCTCGCCCCGGGCGACCGCGTGCTCGACCTGGGCTGCGGGGCCGGGCGGCACGCGTTCGAGTGCTACCGGCGCGGCGCGCAGGTCGTCGCCCTGGACCAGAACGGCGAGGAGATCCGCGAGGTCGCCAAGTGGTTCGCGGCGATGAAGGAGGCCGGGGAGGCCCCGGAGGGCGCGAGCGCCACCGCGATGGAGGGCGACGCGCTCAACCTCCCCTTCCCCGACGAGTCGTTCGACGTCGTGATCATCTCCGAGGTGATGGAGCACATCCCGGACGACAAGGGCGTGCTCGCCGAGATGGTCCGGGTGCTCAAGCCGGGCGGACGGATCGCCGTCACCGTCCCGCGCTACGGACCCGAGAAGATCTGCTGGGCGCTGTCGGACGCGTACCACGAGGTCGAGGGCGGACACATCCGCATCTACAAGGCCGACGAACTGCTCGCGAAGATGCGCGAGGCGGGTCTGAAGCCGTACGGCACACATCACGCGCACGCGCTGCACTCGCCCTACTGGTGGCTGAAGTGCGCCTTCGGCGTCGACAACGACAAGGCTCTGCCGGTCCGCGCGTACCACAAACTGCTGGTCTGGGACATCATGAAGAAGCCCCTGGTCACCCGGCTCGCCGAGCAGGCGCTCAACCCGGTCGTCGGCAAGAGCTTCGTGGCGTACGCGACCAAGCCGCACACGCCGAAGGTGGGCGCGTGACCTCCATCGGGGGTGCCCCCGGCGAAGCCAGGGGGAGCACCGAGCACCTCGTCCTGCCCGGGGTCCTCACCGCCGAGCAGGCTGCCGAGACCGTCGCCGGGATCCTCGCCGTGCAGCGTGAGGACGGGGCGATCCCCTGGTTCCGCGGGCACCACC
This sequence comes from Streptomyces sp. NPDC001970, assembly GCF_053594115.1. Classification (NCBI taxonomy): domain Bacteria; kingdom Bacillati; phylum Actinomycetota; class Actinomycetes; order Kitasatosporales; family Streptomycetaceae; genus Streptomyces; species Streptomyces sp. NPDC001970. Next base: position 76,514 of record NZ_JBSFDW010000013.1, read on the forward strand.
TCGACCCGTGGGACCACACCGAGGCGGCCATGGCGCTGGACGCGGCGGGCGAGCACGACGCGGCCGGCCGCGCCTACGACTGGCTGGCACGGCACCAGCTCGCGGACGGGTCCTGGTACGCCGCGTACCAGGACCGGGGGAACGGCGTGGACACGGCCGAGCCGACGGACCGCGGCCGGGAGACCAACTTCTGCGCGTACATGGCCGTCGGCGTCTGGCACCACTATCTCGCCTCCGGCGACGACGCGTTCCTCGACCGGATGTGGCCGACGGTGTACGCCGCCGTCGAGTTCGTGCTGCGACTGCAGCAGCCCGGCGGCCAGATCGGCTGGAAGCGCGAGTCCCCCGAGGACGGGGACACGCCCGTCGAGGACGCCCTGCTGACGGGCAACTCGTCGATCCACCACGCCCTGCGCTGCGCCCTCGCGATCGCCGAGGAACGCGAGGAGCCGCAGCCGGACTGGGAGTTGGCGACCGGCGCACTCGCTCATGCGATACGCCGCCACCCGGAGCGGTTCCTCGACAAGTCCCGCTACTCGATGGACTGGTACTACCCGGTCCTCGGCGGTGCGCTGACGGGCGCCGAGGCGAAGGCGCGGATCGAGGAGCACTGGGACGCGTTCGTGGTCCCCGGGCTCGGCGTGCGGTGCGTGCTGCCGAACCCGTGGGTGACGGGCGGCGAGAGCTGCGAACTCGCCCTCGCGCTCTGGGCGATGGGCGAGTCCGACAGGGCGCTGGAGATCCTCCAGTCGATCCAGCATCTGCGCGCCGAGGGCGGCATGTACTGGACGGGTTACGTCTTCGAGGGCGACCGGGCCGTCTGGCCCGAGGAGCTCACCACCTGGACGGCGGGCTCGCTGCTGCTCGCGGTGGCCGCCCTGGGGGGAGACGAGGCGACCACCGCGGTCTTCGGCGGGGAGAGGCTGCCGCGCGGACTCGACCCGGAGTGCTGCGGGTAGGGCGCGCGCACCGGAACCGTGCACCCCGCGGGCGGGCTGGGTTTGGCGGAGCCTGCGGGCGGGCTGGGTTTGCCGGAGCCTGCGGGCGGGCCGGGTTTGCCGGAGCCTGCGGGCGGGCCGGGGATGTGTGCCCCGCGCCGGGCGGTGGGCCAGGGTGGCCGTTCTCACGCGCCAGGCGGGCTGATACGCGGCGGACGGGCTCCGCGAAGGAGCCCGTCCGGAGTGAGCGTCAGTGCCGGCGAAGACGGCCGGCCACGGCGTGTCCGGCGACGAGGTACACGACCGCGGCGAGACCGTAGCCCGCCACGACCCGCGCCCAGGTGTCGTCGAACGTGAAGAGGTCGTGCGACCAGCCGGCGAGCCAGCGGGCCACGTCCTGGACGAGGACCACCAGATCGTTGCCCCGGTTCGCCTCAAGCAGGTACATCAGGATCCACAGGCCGATGATGCCGGCCATGACGTCCGCCACGACGGTGATGACCGTCGCAGCCTGGTTCGTACCGCTGCTTCCTCTGAGAGACATAACTTTCGGGTTACCGTTTTCTGTTGAACGAAACGTGGCCGAGGTCGCCCGGGTGGCGGAACGACGGACCCCGGGAGACGCTGGCGCTTGAGGTCTCGGGGAGGTCAGGGAGGTCTGCCATGCCCACTCCGATACGCCGTACGGCCCTGGCGCTGCTGCTCTGCTGCACGCTGATCTTCGCCACCGCCGCCTGTGGTGGCGACGACGAGGCGGGAGGCTCGGCGACACCGACGACGACGGCGGAGAAGCAGAAGTTCGCCAAGACCCGGTTCGTGGCCAACGCGGGCCTCGCGGCGGGCGCGACGTACCAGTGGATCGTCAAGCCCTACCGCGCGGGCAAGTTCAAGAAGGGCGCGGAGGGCCAGAAGCTCGCCCTGGTGAAGGCGGGCCTCGCGGGCGCGTTCGCGTACAACAGGCTCAAGGCGGCGTCGGACAACGCCAAGGGCGACCCGCTGCTCTCGAAGGCCGTCGCGCCGATCACCGCGGGCATCGAGGGTCTGAAGGGCCTCGGCACCAAGCTCCGCAACGGCCAGGCGAGCGACGCCGACGTCGGTGCCTTCGAGGACGTCATCAACCAGGTCAAGGTCGCGGGCAAGAGCGCGGGCGCCGAGGTGAAGGACAAGGTGCCGTCCACCGCCCAGCTCAGCGGCGGCTGAGCCGGGTCGCGCCGGTCACGGTGGCCGCCGGCGCGCCGGGTGGGCCGGGTGGCCCGTGATCGGGTGTGGCTACTTGTCGCACGTCCCCTGGTCGGCCTGGGACCGCTTGACATCGACCTTCTTCGGCGGAGCGAGGGGCGTGCCGGCCTCCTTGAAGTCCGGCCCGAGGACGAGCTTCATCGGCTCCGTGTCGGCGGAGTCCGTCGTGCCGGGCTTCAGTGCCGAGGCGGGCAGGCCCATGAGGTCCGCGAGCTTACGGGCCTGGTCGGCCTGGTTCGGCGCGTACTCCAGTGTCGTCTTGGCAACGTCCTCCGGGGCGTTGCCGATGCTGCTGGACATCGGTACGCCCCTGGAGTCCTGCAGCCAGGTCAGGACGTTCCTCGCCGACCCGCTCGGGGCGCCGCCGTTGGCGATGTCGACGCGCACGGCCGCCTCGTCCGCGCGAGGGCCTTCGAGCAGGGCGGCCTGCTTGTCCTTGGCTTCCTTCTGCTTCTTCTTCACCTCGGTGAAGGAGACGTCGTTCTGCAGCATACTGAAGACCTGCGGGGCCTCGACCGGGTGCAGAACGACGGTGACGGGTGGGTTCGTCCGGGTTGTCGATCACCGGCACCGTCAACAAGGTGATGTTCTTCAGATCGATCTTGCTGAGTTCCTTGGCGAGGGTGACCAGTTTGCCGGCGCTTCCTATCCCCTTGTCCACGGTGAGGGACTTGGTCGCCGCCTCGGCGACGTCGAGCATCTTCGTCGGGCTGCCCAGCGTGTCTTCCTTCAGCTGCCGGATCATCGATGCGACGAAGTTCTGCTGCATCTCGATGCGGTCCAAGTCGCTCTCGTTCTTGAGACCGTGTCGGTTACGGAGGAATGCGAGCGCATCTTCGCCCTCGATCCTGCTTTCCCCGGCCGGCAGATCGAGCTTGGTTCCGCCGTCCTCGTCCTTGAGGGGGTTCTTCAGACACACCTTGACGCCGCCGACCGCGGTGGACAGCGTCTTGACCGCGTTGAAGTCGAACATCATGAAGTGGTCGACCTCAAGGCCCGTGATGTTCTCGACCGTACGCATGGTGCAGCCCGGATCGCGGCCGTTCACACCGTAGGACTCGTTGAACTTGGTGGTGTTCGTCGAGCCGGGGACGACCTTGGTCGAGCCGTCGGGCTCGTGGGTCTCGCAGTCCGGGATCTTGGTCATGAGGTCCCGGGGGAGGCTCAGCACGGTCGCGTTGGTGCGGTCCCCGGAGACGTGGAAGAGCAGCGTGGTGTCGGCGTGACCGGTGACGTTGTCCCGGTTGCCGTAGCTCTCGTTGCCTTTGCCGACCCGTACGTCGTTGCCGATGATCAGGATGTTGACCGGGCCGTCCCCCAGCACGCTGTCGCTGCCCACGTCACCGATGTCGACGGTGTTGATGTTGCCGTCGAGGCGGTCGTACCAGTAGTACGCATACGCCGAGCTGCCGACGAGGATGAAGGCGAGGGCGCCCCCGGTCCATATCAGCGCCTTCTTCTTGCCGCCCCTCTTCTGCTGCTTGCGCTTGCGGCGGCCGGAGCCGCGCGTGTCGTCCGGAGCGGGTGCGGCGTGGGGGCCGCGCCGGCCGGGGACGCGGACGGGCGCGGTGGTGCGGCCGCGGGAGGCGCTGCGGGGGCGGGGCGGCCTCGTCTGCTCCGGGGAACTGGTCAGTCGCAGTTCGTAGTCGCCGGTGTCGGGATCGAGCACCCACTGGTCGGCAGGGTCGATCTCGTCCGCCCGCCCACGGCTGTGCGCATCCAAGGTTGTCCCGGTCCTCCGTCCGGTGCCACACGAGTCGCCTCCCCATGGCGCTCGGTTGTTCGATGCGTCACGCTATCCGGCCCGTTCGGCATTGGCGACGTCCGTGGCAAGTCCACGGCGCCGGGAACCGGGCATAGTCGGCAATCCGCCGCATCGCCGCGTTGGTTTTGACATTGCTTTACTCGCAAGCGGCTCTGGCGGCACCGGTTCCAGGGAAACGGGCCCGTCCTGGCTCGGGAAGGCACGTTCGAGTTTCGGCCGGCATCCGGCCCTCGACCGAAGCGGCGAGGCTAGGTGTTCAGCTCGGCCAGTACGCGCAGGGTGTGCGGGTCCGGTGCCGTGACCAGAAGGTCCGTCACCGGGCCCTTGCGCCACAACTCCAGGCGCTCGGCGATGCGTTCGCGGGGGCCGACGAGCGAGATCTCGTCGGCGAAGGCGTCCGGGACGGCCAGCACCGCCTCCTCGCGCCGGCCGTCGGCGAACAGCCGCTGGATGTGCCGGGCTTCGTCCTCGTATCCCATCCGCGCCATCAGATCGGCGTGGAAGTTGCGGGCGGCGTGGCCCATGCCGCCGATGTAGAAGCCGAGCATCGCCTTGACGGGCAGCAGCCCTTCGGCCACGTCGTCGCAGACGGCGGCCCGTGCCATCGGCGCGATCATGAAGTCCGGGGTGAGTGCGGTCAGCGACGCCTGGTAGACGTCCGTCCGGAGCGGGGACCAGTACAGCGGGAGCCAGCCGTCGGCGATCCGGGTCGTCTGGGCGATGTTCTTCGGTCCTTCCGCGCCCAGCAGGACGGGCAGTCCGGCGCGGAGTGGGTGGGTGATCGGCTTCAGTGGCCTGCCGAGGCCGGTGCCGTCCTCGCCCGCGTACGGGTGCGTGTGAAAGCGGCCGGCGAGCTCGACGGGGGCCTCGCGGCGCAGGACCTGGCGGATGACGTCCACGTACTCACGGGTCGCCGTCAGCGGGCTCTTCGGGAACGGGCGCCCGTACCAGCCCTCCACCACCTGCGGCCCCGACAGCCCGAGGCCGAGCATCATCCGGCCGCCGGAGAGATGGTCGAGGGTGAGCGCGTGCATCGCGGTCGCGGTGGGGGTGCGGGCGGCCATCTGCGCGACGGCCGTGCCCAGCCGGATACGGGTGGTGTGCGCGGCGATCCAGGTCAGCGGCGTGAACGCGTCGGATCCCCATGCCTCGGCGGTCCAGACCGAGTCGTATCCGAGGCGCTCGGCCTCGCGGGCGAGGTCGAGGTGGGCGAGGTCCGGGCCGCGCCCCCAGTAGCCGAGTGCGAGTCCGAGCCGCATACGCGTCTCTCCCGTTCTGACGTACCGTCAGTTATCTGTTCCGGGGCGACTGTACGACAACGGCCCCCCGCCCGGAAGGGCGAGGGGCCGCGGCGTCGGGAAGGCGGTGCGTCAGCCGCGCTGGATGCCTGAGGTGTCCTGGAGGACGCCGCGCCGGCCGTCCTGCGTCTGGGCCACCAGGGCGGGACCGCGCTGCTCGACCGCGAGGTACCAGGTGCCGGGCGCGAGCTCGGCGATCGGTGTCGGCGAGCCGTCCTCCGCGAACAGCGGCCGGGCCACCGGCACCGCGAACCAGAACGGCGCGAAGTCCGCGGCCGGCGCGGGGCCGCCCTGCTGCGGGTGGCCACCGTAAGGCTGCGGCTGCCCCGGCTGCCCCTGCTGACCGGGCTGACCGGGCTGCATGCCGTACGGCTGCTGGGCGCCCGGGTAGCCGTAACCGCCCTGCGGCTGCGCGCCGTACGGCTGCGGGGCCTGCGGACGTGGGGCGGGGATCAGAGCGCCCTTGAGGGCCGGGACGAGCGGGGTGGCGACGGCCGCGGCGGCGAGGACGAGGGAGGCGATCAGGCCGAGGATGAGGCCGACGCCGGCGCTCACGTTGTCGCCGAGGTCGACGATGGTCCAGAAGAAGTTCCACGCGACGAAGATCGTGGCGGCGACGCCGAACTGGGCGAGGTCGATGCCCGCGATCTTGCGGGGCTGCGGCAGACCGTGGGCCACCGCGATGCAGGCCGCGCCGATCACGCCCACCATGTACACACCGAGCGCGTTCCCGAGGGAGCCCCAGGCGTTCGGGGGGTCGATGCCGAGGGGGCCGTCGTACGAGACGACATCGAGGAACGAGGCGATGAACAGCACCACCGCTGCTCCGATCACCACGCCATCGCCTCGAGTGAGGGAGCGGATGTTCACGTGAAGGTCCTTAGTCGTTGCGTCGGTCGGCGCGGTCGTCGGTGCCGCCGGTCGGCGGTGCACGGCGCGAAGGTCAGGGGCGGGCCCCATCGTACGGACGCTGTGCTGGTCCGGGGGGGCACCCCCCGGACCCCGGCATGAAGCAATCTATCGCTCGACGCAACTACCCCATCAGGTAGGTGGTGATGCCGTCGGCCATCCCCTGCGCCGCCTTCTGCCGCCACTCCGGGCTCTTCAACAATGCTGCGTCCTTCGCGTCACGCATGTTGCCGCATTCGATGAACACCTTGGGAACGGCGGACAGGTTCAGGCCGCCGAGGTCCTTGCGCACGTCCAACCCGGTGCCTTTGCCCACGTAGTTGGAGCGTGAGCTGCCTGTGGCGTCGGCGAACGCCCCGGCGATGCGCTCGCCGAGCTCGCGCGACGGGCCGACGATCTTCGTCGTGTCCGCGGTTCCGTCCTTCACCGGTGCGGGCAGGATCACATGGAATCCGCGGTCGCCGGAGGCGGCGCCGTCGGCATGGACGGAGATCATGGCATCCGCGGCGGCCTTGTTCCCGATACGGGCGCGTTCGTCCACACACGGGCCGAACGGGCGGTCGTCGTCCTGGGTGAATCGGACGGTTGCGCCCTGCTTCTCCAGCAGCGTGCGAAGACGATGTGAAACATCGAGGGTGAATGCGGCCTCGGTGTAACCATCGTTGGTGGCCGTGCCCGTGGTGTCGCATTCTTTGCGATTCGTCCCGATATCCACGAGCTTGTTGATCTCACGGGTGTGCCGGAAGTTGCCGGGGTTGTGACCGGGGTCGACCACGACGACCTTTCCGGCGAGGGGAAGGGTGCTCGGGCCGGGGGTCGGTGTGGTGGGTGTGGCGGCGGTGCCACTCGGCCTGGACTGTCCCTTCGGGGAATCGCTCACCCCGGTGGTCTGGGCGCACCCGGCCGCGCAGGCCGTCGCCAGGGCGACGACCGCGACGAGGGGGAGGCGCGGGCGGTTCCGGGCGTACTGGTCGTACGGCTCGTTCGTCACGTTCGTAGACACGTCGCGATGCTAGTGGGCCGGCTCAGATCCCCGGCCCGGTGCGACGCAGGACACGCAGCGAGTCCGTCGCCGAGACCTCGGTGAACGCGCCGGACCCCAGCGCCCTGAGGTAGATCCGGTACGGCGCCTGGCCGGTCCATTCGTCCACCGGGTCCGGGAACACGTCGTGGATGACGAGGAGGCCGCCCTCGGCCACGTGCGGGGCCCAGCCCTCGTAGTCGTTCGTGGCGTGCTCGTCGGTGTGCCCGCCGTCGATGAAGACCAGCCCGACCTCCCGGCCCCACACCTTCGCCACCTGCGGCGACCGCCCGACGACCGCGATCACGTGGTCCTCCAGGCCCGCCTTGTGCAGGGTGCGGCGGAACGTCGGCAGCGTGTCCATCCGGCCCACCTCGGGGTCCACGACCGTGGCGTCGTGGTACTCCCAGCCGGGCTGCTGCTCCTCGCTGCCCCGGTGGTGGTCGACCGTGACCGCGACGGTCCCGGCCTCGCGGGCGGCGTCCGCGAGCAGGATCGTTGACCGCCCGCAGTACGTCCCCACCTCCAGCAGCGGCAGCCCGAGCGCCGCCCCGGCCTCCGCGGCCGCCGCGTGGAGGGCGAGCCCCTCGCGTACGGGCATGAACCCCTTGGCTGCCTCGAAGGCGGCGAGGACCTCCGGCTCGGGGGCGGCGGGGGTGGCGGCTGCCATGGCGGGTCCTCCGGCTCGTGCGGGCGTCGGGCGTACTGGGCGGTCACATCGTAGGCGGAGGTGCGGTTACGTGATTTCACCATCGGTGAGCGACCGGACGGTTACTCTCGGCTACGCAGCTCTCTGGCGAAACGACCGCCGCACGGCGTGACTTGGGGGTGACCGCCTCATGGTCCACATCCGCGACCTCGATCCCAGCGCCTCGCCGCTGGACTACTACGGCTCCGAGCTGCGCCGGCTGAGAGAAGAGGCCGGACTGAAGCAGGGCGAGCTGGGCGGCTGCGTCTTCTGCACGGGGTCGCTGATCGGCCAGATCGAGACGGCGAGGAAGGTCCCGACGAGGGACTTCAGCGAGCGGGTGGACGCGGCGCTGGGTACGGGCGGGCTGTTCTCGCGGCTGGTGGGACTGGTGCTGAGGAGCCAGCTGCCGAGCTGGTTCCAGGCGTACGCGGAGATGGAGGCGAAGGCGACCTACATCTCCACGTACCAGGCGCAGTTGGTGTACGGGCTCCTGCAGACGGAGGAGTACGCGCGGGCGGTGCTCGCCGTCGACCATCCGGACACGCTCGACGCTGCCGTGGCGGCCCGTATGGACCGGCAGCGCATCCTGGCTCGCGAGAACCCGCCTGTGCTGTGGACAGTGCTGGACGAGGCGGTGCTGCACCGGGAGATCGGGGGCCGCGAAGTCATGCGGAATCAACTCGCCCACCTGTTGAGCCTCCGCGACCGGCACTGGGTGGACGTCCAGGTGCTGCCCTTCTCGGTCGGGCAGCACGCGGGAATGATGGGGTCGTTCACTGTCCTGCGCTTCGAGAGCGACCCGGATCTCCACTACAGCGAGAGCTATGACTCCGGCCATATGACCGCCAACCCGCAAGTGATCAAAGAGCGTTCGGTCGGTTACGCTCGCCTCCAGGCCGAGGCCCTCTCTCCCAGGGAATCGGCGGCGCTGATCGCTCGCGTTATGGAGGAACGTTATGGGCACCATCCAGGACCTGACGGGCGTGCAGTGGCGTAAGTCGTCGTACAGCGGCTCCAGCGGCGGCGAGTGCGTCGAGTGCGTCCCCATCGGAGGCGCCGCCTGGCGTAAGTCCTCGTACAGCGGCTCCAGCGGCGGCGACTGCGTCGAGATCGCCGCCCGGCCCCGCCGCGTCGCCGTCCGCGACTCCAAGAACCCCGAGGGACCCGTCTTCGCCGTCGCCCCCGCCGCCTTCGCCGCCTTCGCCGCGTTCGTCGCGGCCGCCGCCGACGACACCGTCTGAGGCGACGCACCGGGGTGAGCCGTGCCCGGCCCGGGTCGTGTCGGCGCCGGGCGGTGCCGGTGAGCCGGGAAGCTCGGCGGCATGGATGCCGCACTCGACGCCGTACTGCACGCCCTGTCCCTCGCCGGGTCCATGGCGTGGGAGATCACCTGGGCCCTGATCCTGGGCTTCACGCTGTCCGCGGTCGTGCAGGCGGTGGTCCGCAAGTCCACCGTGGTGTCCCTCCTCGGCGACGACAGGCCGCGCAGTCTGGCGGTCGCGGCCGGACTCGGCGTGGCCTCCTCGTCGTGCTCGTACGCTGCCGTCGCCCTCGCGCGCTCGCTGTTTCGCAAAGGGGCGAACTTCACCGCGGCGATGGCCTTCGAGATCGCCTCGACGAACCTCGTCGTCGAGCTGGGGGTCATCCTGGCGCTGCTGATGGGATGGCAGTTCACCGCGGCCGAGTTCGCGGGCGGGCCCATCATGATCGTCGTCCTCGCCGTGCTGTTCCGGCTGTTCCTGCGCGAGAGGCTGCTGCGGGAGGCGCGTGAGCAGGCCGAGCGCGGAGTGGCCGGCTCCATGGAAGGCCACGCGGCGATGGACATGTCCATCCCGAGCGAGGGTTCCTTCCGGCGCAGGCTGCTGTCGGGCGCGGGCTTCACCGCCACGGCGCACGTCTTCGTCATGGAGTGGGCGGCGATCCTGCGGGACCTCGTCCTGGGCCTGCTGGTCGCCGGGGCCGTCGCCGCATGGGTGCCGGACTCCTTCTGGAGCGCGTTCTTCTTCGAGGGGCATCCGCTGGCCGCGAAGCTGTGGGGCCCGCTGATCGGGCCGCTCGTCGCCATCGCGTCGTTCGTCTGCTCGGTCGGCAACGTGCCGCTCGCCGTGGTGCTCTGGAACGGCGGGATCAGCTTCGGCGGGGTCATCGCCTTCATCTTCGCCGACCTGCTGATCGTGCCGATCCTGAACATCTACCGGAAGTACTACGGGGCGCGGATGGCCGCCTTCATCCTCGCCACGTTCTACACCGCCATCGTCGCCGCGGCCTATGTCGTGGAGTTCGTCTTCGGGGCCCTCGGGATCATCCCGGACCGGTCCACCGCGAAGATCCCCGACGAGGGCGTGTCCTGGAACTACACGACCTTTCTCAACATCGCCTTCCTGCTGCTCGCGGCGGTCTTCGTGGTGCGCTTCCTGCGCACCGGCGGCGCGGGCATGCTCCGCGCCATGGGCGGTGCCCCCGCCGCGCCCTGATACGGGCCGCTCTCCGGCCGCGCGTCCGACCGCGACGGCGACGGCGACGGCGACGGCGACCGCGACGGCGACGGCGACCGCGACGGCGACCGCGACCGCGACCGCGACGGCGACGGCGACCGCGACCGCGACGGCGACCGCGACCGCTCGACACTCACCGTCCACGACCGACCGCGGACCGGCACTCCGTCTGGTCGGCGCGTCGAGGGCCGCTCACCCGCCGCCAGGACATTCCGGGGCATCCGGTTCATTCGACCTGATGTCGAAAAGGCGTAGTGTGAGGTTGTTTCAGCCGCTTCGGGCTCCTCGCTCTCCGTCTGCCGCGCAGCAAGGCCCCGGCCCCTTGCAAGGCCCACGGGCGGAGGCGGGTGTCCCCCGACGACGGGTCTTGCGATGACATCCCTCGCCCAGTCCGGCCTCATGCTGAGTGAGCTTCTGCGGGCCAGTCACACGGCGACGTTCGAGGAACTCCCCGCGCTGTTGCGCGAGCATGCCGGGCGCGCCGGGGTGGGCGGGGCGCGGCTGTTCGTGGCGGACCTGCAGCAGGAAGTGCTCAGGGAGGTGACGGGCCGGGGTGTCGACGCCGGGGCCGGCGGGCTGGAACTGCGGGTGGACGCGACCGTGGCGGGCCGCAGCTTCGTGAACACGCAGGTGCTGTCCTCGACGGGCGACGGTGGCCGTCAGTACTGGCTGCCCCTCCTGGACGGAACCGAGCGGCTCGGCGTCCTGCGCGTGGACACCGATGAGGGCTCCGCCGAAAACGCCCAGGTCATGCGAGGTCTCGCATCCTTGATGGGCATCATGCTCGTCTCCAAACGGACCAACAGCGACTCCTTCGCCCGGCTCACCAGGACCAGTCCGATGTCGGTCTCGGCGGAGATGCAGTGGTCCTTGATGCCGCCGCGGACCTTCTCCAACAACCGGGTCACCATCGCGTGTGCCATGGAGCCGGCGTACGCCACCGCCGGAGACGCCTTCGACTACGCGCTCGCCGGCGGGACCGCCCACATGGCCATCTTCGATGCCATGGGCCATGACACCACCGCCGGGCTGACCGCCAACCTCGCGGTCGCCACCTGCCGCAACCAACGCCGCCAGGGCGCCGGCCCGGCGCAGGCGTGCGACGCCATCGAAGCCGTACTGCTCGAACAGTTCCAGCACAACTGCTATGTCACCGGCATCATGGCCGACCTCGACCTCCGTACCGGCATGTTCACGTGGGTCAACAGTGGCCACATGCCTCCCATCCTCATCAGGGGTGGGCGCTGGGCCGCGACGCTGGATTGCCCGCCCACCCACCCCATGGGAACCGACCTCGGCATTCCCGTCACCGTGTGCCACCGCCAGCTGGAACCGGGCGACCGCGTGGTGCTGTACACCGATGGAGTCACCGAGGCCCGAAGTCGGACCGGCCAGGAGTTCGGCCGCCGGCGATTCGTGGACTTCATCATCCGCCACCAGGCCGACGGCCTGCCGGTCCCCGAAACGCTGCGCCGCCTCGTCCGCGCCGTGCTCGAGCATCACGGCAAGCTCACCGACGACGCGACCGTGCTTCTCTGCGAATGGCATCACCCGTACTCGGCAAGGGCGAGCGAGGCATCCGCTGCGCCGCCCCCGAGGGCGGCCAGGGCCGGGAGCAGCCCGGCGTCCGGGCAGCAACCGGCCCCCGCGCAGCCCGGATCGCCGTAAGGCCTGATCCGATCCGACCTGACCCAGCCCGACCTGACCCGGCCCGGCCCGACCTGACCCGGCCCGACCTGACCTGACCCCGCCCGACCCGGCCCGACCTGACCCGGCCCGGCCCGACCTGACCCGGCCCGGCCCGGCCCGACCTGACCCGGATGCCGGGGTGCCCGGGATCGGACCTCGATCCGAGTCCGCGCCCGATCTGACCTTCCGTCAGATTGGAACGTGTTCTAGTCTGCCCCGCATGGGGAGCGGAAGCACCGGCAGTACCGGAAGCATCGGAATCACCCAGGAGCAGCGCGAGTTGGCGGACTCCGTGCGCCGCCTGCTCGCGAGGTCCGTGCCGCCCGAAGCCGTACGGAAACTGCTCGACGCGCCCGAGGGTGCTTCCTGCGGCCGGCCCGTGTACTGGGACGGGGCGGCGGAGCAGGGCCTCCTCGGGCTGCATCTGCCCGAGGAGTACGGCGGCGGAGGCGGCACGCTCCTCGACCTCGCCGTCGTTCTGGAGGAGACCGGGCGGGCCGCGCTGCCCGGCCCGTACCTGCCGAGCGTGCTCGCCTCGGCCGTGCTGGCCCGCGCCGGGCGCGGCGATCTGGCGGAGCCGCTCGCCGACGGGAGGTGCATCGGGGCCGTCGCCCTCGGGCCCGGTGCACTCACCGCGCGATCGGACGCCCGGGGCGGCGGGTACGCACTCGACGGCACCGCACCGCCCGTGCTCGGCGCCGCGCACGCCGATCTGCTCGTACTCGGCACGGCCGGCGGCTGGTTCGCCGTGGACGCGGCGGACCTCTCGGTACGCGGACACGAGAGCGCCGACCCGACCCGGCCCACGGCCGAGGTCACCGCCCATGGCGTGACCGTGCCACGGGGCCGCGTCCTCGACGTCGACCCCGCCCTCGTACGGGACCTCGCCGCCCTGCTGTTCGCGGCCGAGGCCTGCGGGACCGCCGCGTGGGCGCTGCACACGGCCACCGAACACGCCAAGGTGCGTGAGCAGTTCGGGCGGCCCATCGGGCAGTTCCAGGCGGTCAAGCACCTGTGCGCGGACATGCTCGTACGCGTCGAGCAGGCGCGTGCCCTGACCTGGGACGCGGCACGGGCCGCCGACGACCACCCGCAGGTCCGCGGCCTCACCGCCGCGCTCGCCGCGTCCGTCGCCCTCGACGCCGCGTACAGCTGCGCCAAGGACTGCATCCAGATCCTCGGCGGCATCGGCTTCACCTGGGAGCACGACGCCCATCTCCACCTCCGCCGGGCCGTCGTCGCCCGCCAGCTCCTGGGACCCGGCGACGCGCACCGGACCGCAGCCGTGCGGCTCGCGGCGGCGGGCGCCCGCCGCGAGCTCCGCCTGGAGCTCCCCGCCGAGGCGGAGCCGTACCGGACGGCCGCTCGGGAGGCCGTCGTCCCCGTCCGCGGACTGGACCCGCCCGCCGCCCGCCGTGCCCTCGCTCCCACCGGCTACGCGGCCCCGCACCTCCCGCCCCCGTACGGCCTCGGCGCCGGGCCCCTCCAGCAGCTCGCCGTCCAGCAGGAGTTGCGGGCAGCCGGCGTCAAGGTCGCCGACCTGGGCATCGCGACCTGGGTGGTGCCCTCCCTCATCGCGTACGGCACCAAGGAGCAGCAGGACCGCTTCCTCGGCCCCACCCTGCGCGGCGACCTGCTGTGGTGCCAGCTCTTCTCCGAGCCCGGCGCCGGGTCCGACCTCGCCTCCCTGCGCACGAAGGCGGAACGCACCGCGGACGGCTGGCGGATCACCGGGCAGAAGGTGTGGACGAGCGCCGCCCAGTGGGCCGACCACGGCATCCTCCTCGCCCGCACCGACCCCCAGGCCCCGAAACACCAGGGCCTCACCTACTTCATCGTCGACATGAGGACCACGGACGGCATCGACGTCCGGCCGCTGAAGGAGATCACCGGCGAGTCCCTCTTCAACGAGGTGTACTTCGACGGGGCGCTGCTGCCCGCCGATGCCGTCGTCGGCGAGGTGAACGACGGCTGGCGGGTGGCCCGCAACACCCTCGGCAACGAACGCGTCCACATGGCCGACCAGCTGACCTTCGACACCGGACTGGAGGAACTGATCGCGCAGGCACCCCGCCTCGACGACGCGTACCGGGCCCGGATCGGTGCGCTCGCCGCCGAGGCGCACGCCCTCGCCTGCATCGGACTGCGGACGACCCTGCAGCAGGTCGACGGCATGGAACCGGGTCCCGGCGCGTCCGTGCGCAAGCTCGTCCAGACCCCGCACCAGCAGAGGGTCGCCGAACTGACCGTCGAACTCCTCGGCCCGGCGGGCGCCGTCCGCGAGGGCGCGGGCGAACGGGCCGTGCACGGACTGCTGATGTCCCGCTGTCTGACCATCGCGGGCGGCACCACCCAGGTCCAGCTCAACGTCGTCGCCGAGCGCATCCTCGGCCTGCCGCGAGACTGAAGGAGCCCCGAAGACATGAAGAGCTACATCGTCGGTGTCGGCATGACGAAGTTCGAGAAGCCCGAATCGAGGGACTGGCAGTACTGGGACATGGCCAAGGAGGCGGGATCGGCGGCCCTGGCCGACGCGGGCATCCCGTACGAGCGCGTCCAGCAGGTCCCCGTCGGCTACTGCTTCCAGGCGTCGACGGCCGGACAGCGCGCCGCGTACGAACTCGGCCTCACCGGGGTCCCCGTCTACAACGTCAACAACAACTGCGCGACCGGCTCGACGGCGCTGATGACGGCCCGGCAGTTCGTCCAGGGCGGGATCAGCGACTGCGTGCTCGCGCTCGGCTTCGAGAAGATGAAGAAGGGCGCGCTGGGCGGGGGAGCCGACGGAGGAGACTTCACGACCTCGCCCGTGGCCCGGCACTACGGGATCATGGCCGCGGCCCACGGCTTCGAGATGACCCCGCCCACCGCCCAGATCTTCGGCAACGCGGCGCGCGAGCACATGGATCGCCACGGCACGACGCCGCGCCAGCTCGCCGCCGTCGCCGCCAAGAACCACCGGCACTCGGCGAACAATCCGAACGCCCAGTTCCAGGACATCTACGACATCGACGAGATCCTCGCCGCCAAGCCGATCCACCAGCCGCTGACGAGGCTCCAGTGCTCGCCGACCTCCGACGGGGCGGCGGCGGCCGTCGTCGTCTCCGAGCGGTTCGTCGTCGAGCACGGACTGCACGACAAGGCCGTCGAGATCGCCGGACAGGCCATGACCACCGACACCGCCGACTCCTTCGCCTCCGGCTTCTGCATCGACGTCGTCGGCAGGCCCATGTCACGGGCCGCGGCCCGGCAGGCGTACGAGGCGTCCGGCCTCGGCATCGAGGACATCGACGTCATCGAGCTCCACGACTGCTTCTCCGTCAACGAGCTGCTGACCTACGAGGCGCTCGGGATGTGCGCGGACGGCGAGTCGGGCAAGCTCGTCGAGTCCGGGGCGACGACGTACGGGGGCCGGTGGGTGGTCAACCCGTCCGGCGGGCTGATCTCCAAGGGGCATCCGCTGGGCGCGACCGGCCTGGCCCAGGCCGCCGAGCTGACCTGGCAGCTGCGCGGCGAGGCGGGGACCCGGCAGGTGCCGGGCGCCCGGACCGGTCTTGCGCACAACATCGGGCTGGGCGGGGCGGCCGTCGTCACCGTGCTGCGAAAGTCCTAGGAGCTCCCGGTCCCGCTGAAGGTCCTAGGACCCCCGGTCCCGCCGTCCGTAGGTCGAAATCCTGATGTACGGAACGACAGGCGCCTGCGACGATGACGGTCATGACCTATGCCCCCTCCGGCACGGCAGACACCCGGATCTCGGCCCCGGACCGCGCCGCCCAGCGCATGTGGGCCGTCGTACTGGCCGCCTGCGCGGGGCAGTTCCTCGTCGTCCTCGACGTGTCCGTGGTCAACACGGCCCTGCCGTCGATGCGGGCCGACCTGGGGCTGAGCGCCGTCGGACTGCAGTGGGTGGTCAACGCGTACTCGATCGCCTTCGCCGGATTCATGCTCCTCGGCGGGCGCGCAGGGGATCTGTTCGGGCGTAAGCGGATGTTCCTGGTGGGGCTCGGGCTCTTCACCGCCGCGTCGCTCGCCGGCGGGCTCGCGCAGGAAGGCTGGCACCTGCTCGCCGCGCGGGCCGGGCAGGGCCTCGGCGCCGCGGTGCTCGCCCCGTCGACGCTGACGCTGCTCACCTCGGCCGTACCGGAGGGCCCGGCCCGAGCGCGCGCCATCGCCACCTGGACCGCGGTCGGCGCGGGCGGCGGCGCGGCGGGCGGGCTCGTCGGCGGGGTGCTGACCGACGCCTTCTCCTGGCGCTGGACCCTGCTGATCAACGTGCCCGTCGGCGCGCTCGTGATCGCCCTCGGCGCCTGGTGGCTCGCGGAGAGCCGCGCGGGGGGTGGGGGTACCTCCCACGCCGGAGGCCGTGGGGGACGGCGCCGGCTCGACCTGCCGGGCGCGGTGCTCGTGACGGCGGGCCTCGCGACCCTCGCGTACGGCATCGCCCAGACGGAGAAGGAGGGCTGGACCGCCCCCGCGACCCTTGTCCCCCTGGTCGCCGGGCTCGCGCTGCTCGGCGCCTTCGTCGCGGTCGAGGCGCGGGCGAACACACCGCTGATGCCGCTGAAACTGTTCCGGATGCGCTCGGTGTCGGCGGCGAACGCGGCGATGTTCAGCTGTGGCGCCGCGATGTTCAGCATGTGGTTCTTCATGACGCTGTACGCGCAGAACGTCCTCCACTACAGCCCGCTGGCCGCCGGGCTCGCCCTGATGCCCAGCTCGCTCGCGGTGGTCCTCGGCTCCAAGCTCGCCCCGCGGCTGATGCCGGTCCTCGGTGCCCGCAATGTCGCCGTGCTCGGGGTGCTCGTCTCCGCTGCGGGCTTCGGCTGGCAGTCCACGATGGACGCGCACGGCTCGTACGTGACCACGATCATGCTGCCCGGCATCGTGATGATGGCGGGCGCCGGCTTCGCGGGCACCCCGCTCGCCGCGCTCGCCACCTCGGGTGCCGCGCCGGGCGACGCGGGCCTGGTGTCCGGGCTGATCAACACCTCCCGGGTGATGGGCGGTGCCCTCGGGCTCGCCGTCCTGTCGACGGTCGCGGCGGCGAGGACGGGCGGGGCGACGGATCCGGAGGCCCTGACGGCCGGGTATGCGCTGGCGTTCAGGACGGGGACGGGGATCCTGCTGGGCGGGGTGGTGCTGATGCTGCTCTGGCTGCCGAGGGACCGTGGCGCACGGGGCGCACGATCAAGCCCGTCCGGAGCTTGAGGACGGGCACCCGGGCTGATCGCGCGGTGCGGGACGCAGCCCCTCAGAGCCAGCCCTGGCGGCGGGCAGCGCGGACCGCCTCCATGCGGTTGCGCGTGCCGGTCTTGCCGATCGCCGCCGACAGATAGTTGCGTACCGTCGACTCCGACAGGTGCACCTTCGCCGCGATGTCCGCCACCGTCGCCCCGTCCACCGCCGCGTTGAGCACATCCCGCTCCCGCGGCGTCAGCGGACTCGGCCCGGCGCTCAGCGCCGCCGCCGCGAGCGCCGGGTCGATGACCGTCTCGCCGCGCAGCACGGCCCGGATCGACTTCGCCAGTTCCTCCACCGGCCCGTCCTTGACGAGGAAGCCCACCGCTCCGGCCTCCATCGCCCGCCGCAGATAGCCCGGCCGGCCGAACGTCGTCAGGATCAGCACCCGGCAGTCCGGCACCTCGTCCCGCAGCTCCGCTGCGGCGTCCAGCCCGCTGAGTCCGGGCAGTTCGATGTCCAGCAGCGCCACGTCGGGCCGCGAGGTCAGGGCGGCGGCGGTGACCTCGTCCCCGCGCCCGACCTGTGCGACGACCTCGATGTCCTCCTCCATACCGAGGAGCAGGGCGAGGGCGCCGCGCATCATGCCCTGGTCCTCGGCGAGGAGAACTCTGATCATTGTGCTCGCTCCCACTCCGCCGTCGCCGGCGCAATCGCCGCGCTCTCCACCGGGAGTTCCGCGGTCACCCGGAACCCGCCGCGTGCCGCCGGGCCCGACTCCAGAGTGCCGCCTGCCGCGGCGACACGCTCGGCCAGGCCCTTCAGCCCACTGCCGGGTGCGCCCGTGCCCGTACCCACGCCCTCGACGCCACCGCCACCGCCACCCCGGCCGTCGTCCGTGACCACCAGGCGGGCCCGCTCCGGCGCGCCGCTGACCTCGATCTCGCAGCGCGACGCCCCGGCGTGCCGGACGACATTGGTGACCGACTCGCGCACCACCCAGCTCAGCAGCGCCTCGGTCTGCGGCTCCAGGGGCGCCCCGGACCGCCGCACGACCGGCTCGACGCCCGCCGCCGACAGGACGTCACGGGCCCGGTCCAGCTCCGTGGCCAGGCTGCCCTCCCGGTAGCCGGTGACGGCCTCCCGTATCTCGGTGAGGGCCTGGCGGCCGACCGCCTCGATGTCGGCGACCTGGGCGAGTGCCGCGTCCAGGTCATGGGGCGCGAGGCGGCGCGCGGCCTCGGACTTGACGACGACCACCGAGAGGGTGTGGCCGAGCAGGTCGTGCAGATCGCGGGAGAAGCGCAGCCGCTCCTTCTCGACGGCGGCGCGGGCCAGCTCCTCGCGCGTGGCCCGCAGCTCCTTGACCGTCTCGGAGAGCGCGAGGATCGCCGCCGTGATCATGCCGGAGACGAAGGTGCCGTACGCGATCGAGATCCCGCCCCAGCTGTCGTGGTAGGTGCCGACAGCGCCGCCGGCCACGGCCAGGGGCAGCACCACGAAGGCGAGGGTCCGCCCCCGCAGGACCGCCCCGCAGGCGAGGCTGAGCAGCGGGAAGAACATCAGCCACCCGCCGCCGTAGCCGATCGCCAGCCCGAAGGTGATCAGCCCCATCACGACCAGCGCGGCCCGCGTGGCGGCGCTCTCCCGGCTGCGCCGGTCGAAGGCCCGGAACACCACCGCGATGTACAGGGAGTTGAAGACGAGCAGGCCGAGGCCGCCGATCCAGGGGTTCGGGGTCTTGCCCTGCACGAGGTGGGACACCGCCCCCATGCCCATGAGCAGCCAGGGGAGCAGACTCCAGCCCCCGGGCGGTCCCGGCTGCTGCTCGTACGGCTTCTTCTTCTCCATCGCCCCGTCCCCTCCTCAAGCCGTCCGTGCGGACCGACGGTACGAGACCACCGCGTACGAACCGAAGAGCAGGGACCAGACCGCGAGCACGGCCACGGCGGCGAGCCCGGGGGCGCTGCCGTCCGTCATGGCCCGTCCCAGCTCGGCGAAGCGGTTGGCGGGCGTGTAGGCGGACAGGCTGCGCAGCCAGCCGGGGAACAGCTCGACCGGGAACCAGAGCCCGCCGACGACCGTGAGCCCGAGGTTGCAGGCGACGTTGACGACGCCCGTGGCCTGGGCGGAGAGCCGGTAGCCGTTGCCGATGCCGAGCAGCGTGAAGGGGAGCGCGCCCAGCCAGAGCGTGAACGTCACCGCAGCCCACTGCCAGGCGGCCATGCGTACGCCGTTGACGAGACCGCCCGCCGCGAGCACCGCGGCGATGGAGGGCAGGACGATCACCGAGCCGGTGAGGGCCCGCCCGGTGACCACCTGGCGCGGGCTCATCGGGGTGATCCGCAACTGCCGCAGCCAGCCGATCGACTTGTCCTCGGCGACGCCGGTCCCGGTGGACAGGGCGGCGCCCAGCGCGCCGTACGCCGCCATGCCGACCATGGAGGCGGTCCTCCACTCGTGGTCGTCGGTGCCGAGGTTGGTGAAGAGCAGATACATCAGCACCGGCATCCCGATGCCGAAGACCACGAACCCGGTGTCGCGCAGGGTGCGCCGGACTTCCAGCCGCACGTAGTCGGTGATCACCGGACGGTCTCCAGTTCGTCGTGGGCGGTGGTGCCGGTCAGGGCGAGGAAGGCGTCGTCGAGCGACACCGGGGCGACTTCGAGGCCACGTACGGCATCGAGCCCGGCGAGGGCGACGACCGTCGCGTCCGAGTCCTCCGTACGCAGCCGGGCACGGTCGCCGCGCACCTCGACCGACACGACGCCCGGCAGCAGGTGCAGCCCCTCCGTGGAGCGGCCCGCGAGGTCGAAGGAGACGAGATTCCCGCCGACCGCGCGCCTGAGTTCGTCGCCGGTGCCGTCGGCGACGATCCGGCCGTGGTCGATGACGACGATCCGGTCGGCGTGGGCGTCGGCCTCCTCCAGGTAGTGCGTGGAGAACAGCACGGTGTTGCCGCGGCCCGCGTAGGAGCGCATGGCGGCCCAGAAGGCGTGGCGGGCCTCGACGTCGAGCGCGGCGGTCGGCTCGTCGAGGACGATCAGCTCGGGCGCACCCGCGAGAGCGACGGCGAAGCGGACGCGCTGGGCCTGGCCGCCGGAGAGCCGGTCGACGCGGCGGTCGGCGAGCTCGGTGAGCCCGGCGAGTTCCAGCGCCTCGGCGACGGGCATCGGGTCCGGATAGGTGCGGGCGACGAAGCCGACCAGCTCGCGGACGGTGACCCGGGGGACCTGCCGGCCCTCCTGGAGCATCGCGCCGACACGGCCGGCGCGCACCGCGGCGGACGGGGCCTGGCCGAAGAGGCGGACCTCGCCCGCGTCGTCCAGACCGAGGAGGAGGCCGATGGCGGTGGACTTGCCCGCCCCGTTGCGTCCGAGGAGCGCGACGGTCTCGCCGCGCCGGATGTCGAGGTCGACGCCCGCCACGGCCCGTACCTGACCGAAGGACCTGGCCGCCCCGGCGAAGTGGACTGCTGTCTGCGTCATGACCACGACGCTACGGAGCGGACGGGTGGCCGCGGCAGATGCGCGCGTCCT
The DNA here is from genome assembly GCF_053594115.1 of Streptomyces sp. NPDC001970. NCBI lineage: Bacteria > Bacillati > Actinomycetota > Actinomycetes > Kitasatosporales > Streptomycetaceae > Streptomyces > Streptomyces sp. NPDC001970. The sequence goes on from NZ_JBSFDW010000013.1 coordinate 97,276, forward strand.
TGTCCGGCGATGACAAATGTCCTGGGTGAGCCCGCCGACACGGTGATCTGACGTTGCGTCAGGAGCCTTCACAAGTCATGGGGGGTGCGTTATACATAGGGGCCAACCGGCCTAGAACGCGTTCTAGAACGGACGCGGGGGCGGCCGGTCCCGAACGGCCTCGGTGCGGCCGACGGTGCGGACAGCCGCACCGAGGTCTTCCACTTCTCGACCGTCGTAGGAGCAGCAGCCTCATGCCCATCGATGCCGCCAAGGCGATCGCCGCAGTGCCACGCAGCGCCGAGATCACCTGGGACCACAAGGACATCCAGCTCTACCACCTCGGCATCGGCGCGGGTTCGTTCCAAGGCAAGCACCGCCCCGCGACCGACCCCGACGAGCTGCGCTACACCCTGGAGTCCCGGCTGCACGTCCTGCCCAGCTTCGCCACCGTCGCGGGCGCGGGCATGGGCGTCGTCGGCGGCCTCTCCGCCCCTGGGATCGACGTCGACCTCGCCGCGGTCCTGCACGGAGGCCAGACGATCACGCTCCACCGCCCGATCCCCGTCAGAGGACGGGCCATCAGCACGTCACGCGTCGCCGCCGTCCACGACAAGGGCAAGGCCGCGATCCTCGTGCTCCGCTCCGAGGCCGCCGACGAGGACGGGCCGCTGTGGACGGGCGACGCCCAGATCTTCGTACGCGGCGAGGGCGGCTTCGGCGGCGACCGCGGGCCGTCGGCGCGCGTGGAGCAGCCGGGCCGCGAGCCCGACAAGGTCGTCGAGCGGGCCGTCCGCGAGGACCAGGCGCTCCTCTACCGGCTCTCCGGCGACTGGAACCCACTGCACGCCGACCCGGAGTTCGCCAAGCTCGCCGGCTTCGAGAAGCCGATCCTGCACGGCCTGTGCTCGTACGGCATCACGCTCAAAGCAGTCGTCGACACGCTCCTCGACGGGGACGTCACGCGCGTCCGCTCGTACAGCACCCGCTTCTCGGGGGTGGTCTTCCCGGGGGAGACCCTGCGCATCCGGATGTGGGCCGGGGAAGGCCGCATCCAGGCATCGGTGACGGCCGTCGAGAGGGACGACGCCCCGGTGCTCGCCGACACCATCGTCGAAATCGCCTGACTTTCCGACCTCCTGACCTCCTGACCTCCTGAAGGGAGCCGCACCATGCGCGCAGCCGTGCTGCACGAGATCGGCCAGGACAAGCTCGACGTCCTCGACGACGTCGAGGCGGTGGGCTTCGGCCCCGGCAAGGTGAAGATCCGTGTCAGGGCGACCGGGCTGTGCCACTCGGACGTCTCCGCGATGAGCGGGGTGCTGCCGCAGCCCGCCCCCTTCGTCCCGGGCCACGAGGGCGCGGGCGAGATCATCGACATCGGTGACGGCGTCGGCGGCCTCCAGCAGGGCGACCGGGTGCTGATGTGCTGGCTGCCCGCGTGCGGCACCTGTCCGGCCTGCAAGCGCGGCCAGTCCCAGCTCTGTCTGGCCGGCTTCATGAACGCAGGGACCCCCAACTTCAAGCGCCCCGGCGGTGACGTCTTCGGCTTCGCCGGTACGGGGACGTTCACGGAGGAGGTCGTGGTCGACGCGGGCTGCGCCGTGCCGATACCGGACGACGTGCCGTACGAGATCGCCGCACTCATCGGCTGCGGAGTGACGACGGGGCTCGGCGCGGCCATCAACACCGCGAAGGTTGCGGCCGGTTCGTCGGTCGCCGTCATCGGCTGCGGCGGCGTCGGCATCTCGGCGATCCAGGGCGCCCGGGTGCAGGGAGCGGCCCAGATCGTCGCCGTCGACCCGGTGGCCTCACGGCGCGAGGCGGCGCTGCGCTTCGGTGCCACCGAGGCCGTCTCGCCGGACGGACTCGCCGACGCCAAGCAGCGGATCACCGCAGGCGAGGGCTTCGACTACGTCTTCGAGGTCGTCGGCAGGTCGGCGACGGCCAGGACGGCGTACGACACGACCCGGCGCGGCGGCACGCTGTGCATCGTCGGGGCGGGCGCGATGGACGACTTCCTGCAGCTCAACATGTTCGAGCTGTTCTTCGACGAGAAGCGGATCCTGCCGTCGATGTACGGCGGCGGGGACGTGCTCCGCTCGTACGAACGGGCCATCGCGCTCTGGCGGGCGGGCCGGATCGACCTGGAGTCGCTCATCACGCACCGGGTGCAGCTCGCGGAGATCAACGAGGCGCTGACCCAGATGCGTACGGGCGAGGCGCTGCGTACCTGCATCGAGATCTGAGGGGGACCCGCTCGTATGTCACTCCCACTTGAGGGACTGTCCGCGATCGTCACGGGCGCGGGGCGGGGGCTCGGCCGGGCCGAGGCGCTGGAACTCGCCCGGCTCGGCGCGAGCGTCGTCGTCAACGACTACGGCCAGGCCGGCCGGGACGGGTCCGGCGAGGCGTCGGCCGCGCCCGCGGAGGCGGTTGCGGCCGAGATCCGCGAGGCGGGCGGCCGGGCGGTGGCGCACCTGGGCGACGTCTCGGACTTCGAGTCGGCCCGCGGTCTCGTGGACCTGGCGATCGGCACGTACGGCAAGCTCGACATCCTGGTCAACAACGCGGGGATCCTGCGCGACCGGATGGTCTTCTCGATGAGCGAGGCCGAGTGGGACTCGGTGATCCGCGTCCACCTCAAGGGCCACTTCAACACGACCCACTTCGCGTCGGTCCACTGGCGGGAACGCTCCAAGGCGGCGGGCGGACGTCCCGTGTACGGCCGCGTCGTCAACACCTCCTCGGAGGCGTTCCTGGCGGGCTCCGCGGGCCAGCCGAACTACGCGGCGGCGAAGGGCGGCATCGTCGGCCTCACGACGTCGACGGCGGCGGCCCTCGCGAAGTACGGCGTCACGGCCAACGCCATCTGCCCGCGCGCCCGCACGCGTATGACGGAGGACGTCTTCGCCGGCTTCGCCGAACCGGCGGACGGCCAACTCGACCCGCTCGCCCCGGAGCACGTCGCCCCCCTGGTGGGCTACCTGGCGTCGCCGGCGGCGGCGGGGGTCAGCGGGCAGCTGCTCGTCGTGCACGGAGGGATGGTGGCAGTCGTCGAACGGCCCCGGGTGGCCGCGAAGTTCGACTCGGCGAAGGACACCTTCTCCTACGAGGAGCTCGACGGCCTCCTCTCCCCGTACTACGCGTCCCGCCCACCGAACGAGACCTTCGCGTCGACGGAGGTTCTGGGGCTGAGGCGGGGCTAGGACCCGCGCGTACGGCGCGCTCTCGTCGTGGGCTCCGCCCCCGGTCCCCCGGGCCTTGCCCGGTACCGGCGACGGGCGGGGTGTCCGTCCTCAAGCGCAGGACGCTGGACGGGCCCTGAATCCCCGCGCCCGCCAGGGCGTAGGGGCCGGGGTCCAGGGCGGAGCCCCGGGAACTCGACCGCGCCGGAATGCGAGGAGCGGGGGTTCGGGGGCGGAGCCCCCGCACGCAGGGTCCGGGGCGGAGCCCCGGTTCGGGAAGGGGCGATCTGCGGCTCCGGCGCGGGCAGGCGGCAGGCGCCCCCGCCCCCGGGTCCGGGGAACGGGGACGCCCCGCTCGGCCCCGACTACTGCGCCGCGCCCGGGCGGCGGTGGCGGCCGTGGGACGGAGACGTCGCTTCCTCCCTCGACGCCGCACCGCCCCGGTGTTTTCCAGAGCCGCCGCCTGCGGCCTGAGCCGCGCCCGCCCCCTGCGGACGCGCCTCGGTCGTGTCGGTTCGGGCTTCAGACATGTGGGAAGTTCACCCCGTAGAGATCGCTGATTTCAGGTCGCAAGGGAGCCGGTCACGTCACCGTCGGCATCCGGACGGTGCGCCTGCGTAGTCCCCGGCCGAAGAGTCTAACCAGGTGTCACGCGCCGGAAGATCGGCGCCTGCTGCAACGGCACGGGCTTGCACACAGAAGGATCCCCGCCGCCGTCGCACGGTTCCCCACCTGCGGATTCCGCTTGTGCCGATTCGGTGATCACGGTGACCGGGTCGGGGAGAAACGCTTCCTCAGGGAGCTCCACCCGGGCCACCCCGCACGGCACCGCCCCCGTCGCGTACGGCAGCCGCAGTACGCCCTCCCGCGTCCACAGTCCCGCTCCCGTCAACCACCCCTCCGGAGCGGCGAGTTGGTGCAGTCGCCGCCCCGAAGGCCGCCACACTCCCACCCAACTGCCCGCCGCCGCGTCGATTCGCAGCGCCACCGAGCAGCTCTCCGGCGTCAGCATCTGCCCCGGCTGGATCGCGAACGGCGTCATCGCGGCGTCGGCAAGCCGCAGGCACTCCGGAAACCGCACCGGCCGCAGGCTCCCCAGGACTCCCCACCCCAGCCGGTCGTGGCCCGGCGCGTCCGAGCGGATCAGCAGCAGACCGCTCTCGGCGTCCGCGAGCAGCAGACGGTCGTTGCTGTCCTCCGTGATCTGCAGCAGCGGCGTCACCTCGCCGCCCCGCTCCAGGTCGACCGCGATGGCCTTGGTGATCCCGTCCGTCTCCCGGTCCAGGGCGAGCATCCGGCCCGTACGGTCCAGCCACACCCCGCCCGAGCAGTGGCCCGGTACCTCCGCGACCCGCTCGGGCCCGAACGCCCCGCCCGCGACGAGCCACAGCGCCGTCGAACGCTCGCCGGGCACCAGCGCGTACACGCAGGTGCCGTTCGGAGACGGCGGAAGCAGGGTCATCGTCGTCGACTCGACCGCGCCGAGGGGCAGTTCGCCCGTGCCCGGACCGGTCGGATAGAGCAGCGAGCACGCCTGCAGTCCCGCCACCCGCCGCCGGATCAGCACCCGTCCGTCGGCCATCGGCACCACCTCGGCGTCCGGCTCCTCCGGCTGGTCCAGCGGAAGCGGAACGGCGTACGGCTCGGGCCCGTCGAGCGTCCACCGCTCGGCGAAGCGCGCGTCGCCCGTACCCGCGAGACGTGCCGCGTAGCAGCCGTCCGCGCTGATCGTGAACCCGTCACCGGCGCCGTCGCCCGGTGCAGCACCCGTACCCGTACCCTCAGCCGCGCCCACACGCCGTACAGCTCCGTCGTCCCCGGCCGCGGTCTCCTCGATGGCACACGCTGTCATCGGCTGGTCACCTCCGGCTACCGAAGGTAGTTTTCGCACTTCCAGCCGAACAATGCGAGACAGCGCACTTCACACATAAGGGTGGCCGTGCACCGATTCGCCTGAGAACGAGGGGGTGGCTGTGCTCCACGAGGGCTCCGTTAAGGTAAGGCACGCCTTATCACCCCTTGCTCGACCCGCACCATCAGGAGCACCTATGTCGCTACGCCGCCGTGGCACCGCCGCAGCAGCGGTCGCCCTCGCCGCCGCCCTCTCCCTCACCGCCTGCGGCGCCGACAAGGCCGCGGACAAGGCCACGTCCGACGACGGCGGCAAGAAGTCCGTCGCCCAGGGCGGCAAGGACTTCGGCGACGCCGCGCAGAAGACGGCGGCCATGGGCACCGACGCCAAGCCCGGCCAGTTCCCGCGCACCATCACCCATGCCATGGGCGCGACCGAGCTCAAGGCCGCCCCCAAGCGCGTCGTCGTCCTCGACGTCGGTGAGCTCGACAACGTTGCCTCGCTCGGTGTGCAGCCCGTCGGCTACGCCCCCTCCGAGGGCGACGACGGCATCCCCTCGTACCTGAAGAAGGAGGCCGGGAGCCCCAAGAACGTCGGCACGATCAACAACCTCAACCTCGAGGCGATCGCCCAGCTCAAGCCCGACCTCATCCTCGGCAGCCAGCTGCGCGCCGCCGACAAGTACAAGGAGCTCTCGCAGATCGCTCCGACGGTCTTCTCCATCCGCCCCGGCTTCACCTGGAAGGAGAACTACCGCCTCAACGCCGCCGCCCTCGACAAGTCCGCCGAGGCGAGCGCGAAGCTCGCCGCGTACGAGAAGAAGGCCGAGCAGCTCGGCACCGACCTCGGCGCCGACAAGCCGATCGTCTCCATGGTCCGCTACATGCCGGACAAGATCCGCCTCTACGCCAAGGCCTCCTTCATCGGCACGATCCTCGACGACGCCGGAGTGCCGCGGCCCACGAACCAGCAGATCAACGACCTGGCCACCGAGGTCAGCGCGGAGCGGATCGACGAGGCCGACGCCGACTGGATCTTCACCGGCGTCTACGGCGACCCGGCGAAGACCAAGCGCGACACCGCCCGGTCCAACCCGCTGTGGAAGAACCTGAAGGCGGTCAAGGCCGGGCAGGCCAAGGACGTACCCGACGAGACCTGGTACCTCGGCCTCGGCGTCACCGCCGCGGACAAGGTTCTCGACGACCTGCGCGGTTACCTGGTCAAGTGAGCCCCTGCCCCGGTGCCCGCCGTCGGCACCGGGGCTGCCGCGCTCCTGGAACGAAGGCCACCACAGCCGTCGATCGAGCACCCCGCACGGCGATCGGCCACCTCCGCGAGAGCGGCGCCGGTTCAGCCGCAAAGAGCAGCCAGGTAGCCTTTCCTCCGTGCCCCGTCTGTCTGAAGTGATCGCCGCGCTCGACGCCCTCTGGCCCCCCGAGCGGGCCGAGGAGTGGGACGCCGTCGGCACGGTCTGCGGAGACCCCGACGCCGACGTCACGCGCGTCCTCTTCGCCGTCGACCCCGTCCAGGAGATCGCCGACGAGGCGATCGCGCTCGGCGCCGGCCTGATCGTCACGCATCACCCGCTCTATCTGCGCGGGACGACGACGGTCGCCGCCTCCCACTTCAAGGGCCGTGTCGTGCACACCCTCATCAAGCACGACATCGCCCTGCACGTCGCGCACACCAACGCCGACACCGCCGACCCCGGCGTCTCCGACGCACTCGCCGGCGCCCTCGATCTGCGCGTCACCGGCCCCCTCGTGCCCGAGACCGGGCTCGGCCGCATCTGCGCGCTCGACCACCCGCTCACCCTGCGCGAATTCGCCGCACGCGCAGCCCAGCGCCTCCCCGCCACCGCACAGGGCATCCGGGTCGCCGGCGACCTCGACGCGACCGTCCGTCGCGTCGCCGTCAGCGGCGGCTCCGGCGACAGCCTCTTCGACGTCGTACGCGCCTCCGGCGTGGACGCGTTCCTCACCGCCGACCTGCGCCACCACCCGGTGTCCGAGGCGACGCAGCACTCGTCCGTCGGGCTGGTCGACGCCGCCCACTGGGCCACCGAATGGCCCTGGTGCGAGCAGGCCGCCGCCCAGCTCGACGAGATTTCCGACCGCCACGGCTGGGGCCTGCGGGTCCACGTCTCGAAGACGGTCACCGACCCCTGGTCCTCCCACCACACCTCTGGAGCCCCCAACTGAACGCCGCGCCCGCCGACCAGATCAGACTCCTCGACGTCCAGGCCCTCGACGTACGACTGTCGCAGCTCGCGCACAGGCGCAAGTCGCTGCCGGAGCACGCCGAGATCGAGTCGCTGACCAAGGACCTCACGCAGCTGCGCGACCTGCTCGTCGCCGCGCAGACGGAGGAGAGCGACTGCGCCCGCGAGCAGACCAAGGCCGAGCAGGACGTCGACCAGGTGCGCCAGCGCTCCACCCGTGACCAGCAGCGCCTCGACTCGGGCGCGGTCACGTCCCCCAAGGACCTGGAGAACCTCCAGAAGGAGATCGCCTCGCTCGCCAAGCGGCAGGGCGACCTCGAGGACGTCGTCCTGGAGGTCATGGAGCGCCGTGAGTCCGCGCAGGAACGCGTCGCCGAGCTGACCGGCCGCGTCGCCTCCGTCCAGGCGAAGGCCGACGACGCGACGGCCCGCCGGGACGCCGCGTTCGAGGAGCTCGACGCCGAGTCCGCGAGCGTCGCCAAGGAGCGCGAGGTCGTCGCCGGCACCATCCCCGCGGATCTGCTCAAGCTGTACGAGAAGCTGCGCGAGCAGCAGGGCGGCGTGGGCGCGGCACGCCTGTACCAGCGCCGCTGCGAGGGCTGCCACATCGAGCTCAACATCACCGAGCTGAACGAGGTGCGGGCGGCCGCGGCGGACACGGTCGTACGGTGCGAGAACTGCCGCCGCATCCTGGTCCGTACGTCGGAGTCGGGCCTGTAATGCCCGTGCCTGTCATCCAGGAGCTGATCGTCGAGGCCGACGGCGGCTCCCGGGGCAACCCCGGCCCGGCCGGCTACGGCGCGGTCGTGCTCGACCCGGCGACGGGGGAGACGCTCGCCGAGCGGGCCGAGTACATCGGCGTCGCGACGAACAACGTCGCCGAGTACCGCGGTCTGGTGGCCGGCCTCGAGGCGGCGAAGGAACTCGCTCCGGACGCCTCGATCCGCGTCCGCATGGACTCCAAGCTCGTCGTCGAGCAGATGTCGGGCCGCTGGAAGATCAAGCACCCCGACATGAAGCCGCTCGCGGCCGAGGCGGCGCGGATCTTCCCGCAGGGCCAGGTCCGCTACGAGTGGATCCCGCGCGAGAAGAACAAGCAGGCGGACCGGCTCGCCAACGAGGCGATGGACGCGGGCAAGCGGGGCAAGCAGTGGGAGCCTTCAGCCTCCCGGGCGGCCCTCGCGGAGGACACCCGTGCGGCGCGGGTCGTGGGTGACGCGGCGGCGGGCGCGGCGAAGGCGCGGGCCGCGCTCGCGGGTACCGGCGCCGCGACCGGTCGTGCCCCGGCCGGGGCCACGGCGCTCGCCGGGACGATTCCGGCTTCGGCCCCGGCCGCCCCGGCGGTCGGCTGGGCGGCTCCCGCCGATCTGGGAGCACCTGCGACGTTCGTCCTGCTGCGGCACGGCGAGACGGCGCTGACGCCCGAGAAGCGATTCTCCGGGAGCGGGGGCAGCGACCCGGAGCTCTCCGCGGCCGGTGAACGGCAGGCGGAAGCGGTCGCGACGGCGCTGGCCGCGCGCGGCACGATCCAGGAGATCGTCTCCTCGCCGCTGCGCCGCTGCCGCCAGACGGCCGCGGTCGTGGGCAAGCGCCTCGGGCTCGACGTGGAGATCGACGACGGCCTGCGCGAGACGGACTTCGGCGCGTGGGAGGGCCTGACGTTCTCGGAGGTTCGCGAGCGGTACGGGGACGACCTCGACGCCTGGCTCGCCTCCCCGAAGGCGGCGCCCACGGGCGGCGAGGCCTTCGCATCGGTCGCCCGGCGCGTCGCGGCGACCCGCGACCGTCTGACGTCGGAGTACCGGGGCCGCACGGTCCTCCTGGTCACCCATGTCACCCCGATCAAGACCCTGGTCCGGCTGGCCCTGGGAGCCCCGCCGGAAGCGCTGTTCCGCATGGAGCTCTCGGCGGCGTCCCTGTCGGCGGTGGCGTACTACGCGGACGGCAACGCGTCCCTGCGCCTCCTGAACGACACGTCGCACTTGCGCTGAGGCGGGGGCGCGGCGTCTGCCGCCCCGGGGCGCGTGTCCGGGGAGGCACCCCACCTTCCAGGCGAGGCTCTGGGGGAGCCACGGCTGCCCACAAACCATGGGTCACCCGTCCGGACTTCACGGACGCGGCGAAGACCCGCGTCGGCGACGGCCGGCTGTTGTTCCGGGAGGCGGGGGCCGCCCCGTCGCCATGGCAGGGGTGTCACCGGTGGTCGCGGGGCAGGCCCGGGTCGCGCCCGTCCACACCCCGCCCGAGCTCCGCGGCCGCGGCCACGCGGGCGCCGCCAGCGTCGCCGCGACCCGCCTCGCCCAGCGCTCGGGCGCGAGCGAGGTGCTGCTCTTCACGGATCCGGCCGACCCCACGCGCAACGCGCTCCACCAGCGCCTGGGGTACCGCCCGGTGACGGACCACCTGGAGCTGGTCGTCACCTGACCGTTCCCCGGAGCCCCGCGCTCAATTCAGCGCGGCCGCCTCGCGCGCGAGCGACTCGACCCGCGCCCAGTCCCGCGCCGCGAGCGCGTCGGGCGGCAGCATCCATGTACCGCCCACGCAGCCGACGTTCGGCAACGCGAGGTACGAAGGAGCGGTCTTGAGCGAGATCCCGCCGGTCGGGCAGAAGCGCGCCTGGGGGAGCGGTCCGGCGAGGGACTTGAGGTACGGGGTGCCGCCCGCCGCCTCCGCGGGGAAGAACTTCATCTCGCCCACCCCGCGCTCCAGCAGGGCGACGACCTCCGACGTGGTCGAGACGCCGGGCAGGAACGGCAGTCCGGACGACGCCATGGCGTCCAGCAGCGCGTCGGTCCAGCCGGGGCTCACCAGGAACCGCGCTCCGGCGGCCACCGCGTCCGCCACGCCCCGCGGCGAGATGACGGTGCCCGCGCCGACCACGGCGTCGGGCACCTCGTCGGCGATCGCACGGATCGCGTCGAGCGCGCCCGGCGTGCGCAGGGTCACCTCGATGGCGGGCAGCCCGCCCGCGACCAGGGCACGGGCGAGCGGTACGGCATCGGTGGCGTCGTAAATGACGACGACGGGGACGACGGGGGCGAGATCGAGCACGGAGGTCATGCGGCCATCGTGCCCAACCGCACCGCTCCCTGCAACGCACGTTGCGCCCTGCGCAACGATTCTAGTGAATCTCGTCCACCAGGACGTCCAGCGACCAGGCCTTGCCCGCCTTGCCCGGCGCCTCCACCTCCACGGTGTGGCCGAGGTCCCGCAGGGCCTCCACCAGCTCGCCCGGCCCCTTCGGCGCGGCCCCCGCCTCCAGCAGGCTGCGGACGATCCGCCCCTTGGTCGCCTTGTTGAAGTGGCTGACGACCTTCCGGGTGGGGGCGTGCAGCACCCGCACCGTCGCCGTACGGCCGGCGATCTCGCCCTTCGGCCGCCACGTCGCCGCGTACGCCGACGACCGCAGGTCCAGGACGAGCCCGTCCCCGGCGGCCTCGGGCAGCACGGAGGCCATCGGTGCCCGCCAGTGCGTGCTCAGCGCCCCGAGCCCGGGCAGCTTCACTCCCGTCGAGCAGCGGTACGACGGAATCCGGTCGTCCACCCGGACCGCGCCCCACAGCCCGGAGAAGACCAGCAGCGAACGCCGGGCCCGCTTGCGGGCTGCCGCGTCGAGCGTGGCGAGTCCGAGTGCGTCGTACAGAACGCCGGTGTAGATCTCCCCGGCCGGCCGCGCCCCGGCCGTCCGCAGCTGTGCGTTCTTCGCGATCTCGCCGCGCAGCCCCTCGCTCAGCCCGAGCACCTCGCGGGCCTTCTCCTCGTCCCCCCGGCAGAGCTCGACCAACTCGTCGAGCACCGCGCCTCGCGCCCCGGCCAGCCCGGGCAACGACAGCGACTCCGGCTTGAGCGGCGCCCCGCGGCCGGAAGCGGCCTTGCCCTCCGACGGCGGCAACAGCACGAGCACGGCGGTTCTCCTCTACGTCCGTACGTGAAGGGGGTGCGGCCCCCGCGCCAGCGTAGTCGGCCCCCACGCCCTCGCTCGCGCCTCGGCGGCCCCGCCTGTCGTGCTCCTGCCTCCGCTCGCGTCCCGGCGGCCCCGCCTGTCGTGCTCCTGCCTCCGCTCGCGTCCCGGCGGCCCCGCCTGTCGTGCTCCTGCCTCCGCTCGCGCCCCGGCGGCCCCGCCCGTCGTGCTCCCGCCTCCGCTCGCGCCTCGGCGGCCCCGCCTGTCGTGCCCCGCCTCCGGCACGCGGACACGGCAGGGACGGGGACGGGGCGGCGGCCCTCTCCACAGGCCGTGGTGGGGCGCCGCGGGCGTAGTGGCGCAGGGTGAGGGCTCGCCGCGCGGTGGCAGCCCCCTTCGCAAGCCGTGGTGCACGGGGCGGCGGGCCGGTACCCGGCCGTGCGCGGATGCGCGGGCTGCCTTCGCGCCTTCGCGCCTTCGCGCCTTCGCGCGCGTAGCGGCGCGCGGGGAGGTCCCCGGGCGCCCCGGGCAGGGCGGGGGTGTTCGGTGGCCCTCTCCACAAGCCGTGGTGCACAGGAGCGCCGGGTGCGGAGGCAGCCGGCGTAGCCGCGCACGGCGGGGTACGGGGCCGCCGCATGGCGAGCCCGCGCGCGCCCCGGGCAGGGGCGGGGGAGTGCGGGCTGCAGCCCCCGCATCGTCCGGTCGCCACGCCGCCCCGCCCGCCATACGCTCGGTCCATGCCCCGCCGTCAGATGCATGTGATCTGCGCAGCCGAGGCTCCCTTGAGGGCCGCCCTGCGCGCGCTGCGCACCACGCTCGACGTGCCGGACGACTTCCCGGGCGAGGTTCTGGCGGAGGCGGAGCAGGCGGCGCGCGAGCCGCGTCTTCCCGAGCGGGACGCGACGGACATCCCGTTCTTCACGATCGACCCGCCGGCCTCCAACGACCTGGACCAGGCGATGCATCTGGAGCGCCGCGCGGGCGGCGGCTTCCGCGTGCACTACGCCATCGCCGACGTCGCGGCGTTCGTACGGCCCGGCGGCTCACTCGATGCCGAGGCGCACCGGCGGGCGCTGACGCTCTACTTCCCGGACGAGAGGGTCCCGCTGCACCCCGAGTCCCTCTCCGAGGGCGCCGCGAGCCTCCTGCCGGGCCGCCCGCGCCCGGCGCTGCTCTGGACGATCGACCTGGACGCGGACGGCAGGACGGTCACCACGGACGTCCGGCGCGCCGTCGTGCGCAGCCGCACGAGACTCGACTACGCGGGCGCGCAGCGGCAGATCGACAGCGGCACCGCCGAGGAACCGCTCGCGCTGCTCAAGGACATCGGGCTGCTGAGGGAGCGGCTGGAGATCGAGCGGGGCGGGATCTCCCTCAACGTGCCCGAGCAGGAGATCGTCGAGCAGGACCACACGTACGTGCTCCGGTTCCGCGCACCGCTCCCCGCGGACGGCTGGAACGCCCAGATCTCCCTCCTCACCGGCATGGCCGCGGCCCACCTCATGGCCACGGCCGGCACCGGCATCCTCCGGACGCTGCCCACCGCCCCCGACGGCGCCGTCGCCCGGCTGCGCCGCACGGCGAAGGCCCTGCACATCGACTGGCCGCACCACGTCTCGTACGCGGAGGTCGTCCGCTCCCTCGACCCCTCGAACCACCGCCACGCCGCCTTCCTGCAGGAGTGCACGACGCTCCTGCGCGGCGCGGGCTACACGCCGTTCAGCGGCGGCCGGCTCCCCGTCCCGGCCGTCCACGCCGCGGTCGCCGACGAGTACACCCACTGCACCGCCCCGCTGCGCCGCCTCGTCGACCGGTACGCGGGCGAGCTGTGCCTGTCCGCCGTCGCCGGCGAGGAGCCGCCCGCGTGGGTGCGCGACGACCTCGAGGCGCTGCCGAAGGAGATGGCCGTAGGCGCGCGGCGTGCCCACACCGTCGAGCGCGAGTGCGTGGACATCGTCGAGGCGGCCCTGCTGAGCTGCCGGATCGGCGAGCTCTTCGACGCCTTCGTGATCGAAGTGAAGGACCACGAACCGGACGTCGGCACCGTCCAGTTGCAGGATCCGGCGATCGTCGCCCCGATCGAGGGCGGCGGTGCCGAACTCCCGCTCGGGGAGGCGCTGGGGGTGCGGCTCATGCAGGCTGACCCGGGGGCGGCGAAAGTGCGGTTCGCGCCTGCGTGAGGGCGCGCAGGAGGGCCCGGGAGTCGTCCGCGTGCAGGCGTACGGTCCGAACCCGGCGCTCCCGCCCCAGCAGCCCCACCGTGGTCACGGGCTCGGTCAGCTCCAGGGTGAGGGAGGTCTGCGAGCCGACGGCCAGATTGAGGACGCCGTCCTCCTTCTTCTCGTGCGTGAAGCGCAGCTCGTACGAGACGGAGGCGATCCGGTCGAGCGGTATGCGCACGTCGACATGGGCGGCCTGGCGCAGCCGGAGCGTGTCCGCGGTCAGGGTGTGCGGGCGGGTGACCGAGGCCGCGTGCAGCCCGATGACGAAGAAGACGGTGTAGACGTCGAGGACGAGGACGATCGCGTGCACCACGGGCCAGCCGCTCAGCAGGTACGACATGCCGACGGTCTCGACCACACACACGAAGGCGAAGCCGTAGAGGATGGTGGCCTGGTCGCGGGCGTGCCCGAAGGACTGGTGGCCGGGGCCGACACCGTCGCGGCGCCGCGCCACCCACAGGACGACGCTCCACATGAGCCGCAACTCGTGCCCGGTGAGCCGGAGCACCGGCTCGGGCACCAGCTCGCCCACGGCTTCGCGGGTGCTGAGGCCCCGCCTGCGCAGCTGCACGAAGACGGCGGCCCCGGCCAGCAGCAGGAGCAGCGTGGCCGCCTCGGCGGCGGCCAGGACGGGGCCGGGCAGGCGTACGCCGGCCAACAGACAGACCGCGAGGACGAGTTCGGCGGGCAGCGCGGCGTACGCCACCGCCCTGAGCACCCGCTTCACCGGGCACGCTCCACGACGAGGCGCAGCGCGCGGCGTACGGCCTCGGCCTGGGCGGGGGAGAAGTCGGCGTAGAAGGCGTCGAGGAATCCGCCCTCCGGCACACTGCCGGCATCGGCGAGCTGCGCCGCGATCTCGTCGGGCAGCAGGCCGGCCAGCGCCTGGGCCGCGTCCGCCACCCGCGGGTCGTCGGTCTTCGCCTCTGCGAGCGCGTCGAGCTTCCCGTAGACCTCGTACGCGCGCTCCACGCCGCCCGGCGCCTCGGTCATCCGCCGCATCGCGCCGAGCAACTGGTCCCGCTCCTCGTCGGACGCGACGGTGTCCAGGAGCGCGAGCAGTTCGCGGTCCTTGGCGGCCATGGCGGACTCGGGCCGCCCGGCGGTGGCCTCGGCCATGGTCCCGAACAGCGCCGTCAGCTCCTGCGACACGGGCCCCTCGGCAGTCAGCCGCCCGCCCCGGGCCTGCACCAGCAGCTCCCCGAGCCGCCGGCGCCGCTCGCCCAGCTGCTCCTGCTGCCGTGCGAGGTCCTGGTCCAGCTCCTCCAGCACCTCCACGATCTCCCGCCCCGCGTCGTCGGCGAGCACGTCCCGCACCTCGTCGAGCCCGAGCCCCAGCTCGGTCAGCCGCCGGATCCGCGCGAGCAGCACGGCGTCCCGTACCGAGTAGTCCCGGTAGCCGTTGGCCTGCCGGACGGGCTCGGGCAGCAGCCCGAGATGGTGATAGTGCCTCACGGCCCGCGCGGTCACCCCTACCAGCGCGGCGATCTCTCCGATTCGCATGGCCCCAGTAGAAACCCTGACGCTGCGGCAAGGTCAAGCGCGGTGATGCCGGCGGTGGAAGCGCCCCGGCTTTCATGATCGTGTGCCACGATCGAGGGAAGTACTCCCCAATGTCAAGGACGGCCGGTGCAGCGACGTCCCAGTCCGGCGAGCGACCGAGGAAGGAGCGCGACATGAGTGCCGTGCTGCATGAACCGCTCACGCAGGCGGATGTCCTGCTGGAGGGCTTCCTGGCGCTGGACACGCCGGAGGGCTTCCGCGCGGAGCTGATCGAGGGGGAGATCGTTGTGACACCGCCGCCTGACGGGGACCACGAGGACTACATCAACCAGATCGTGAACAAGTGATCAGACGATCACGCACCGAGATGGACTTCTCCGGGAACAAGGGCCTGAAGCTCAGGGGCGCGCCCGACTCGTCGCGAGATCATGTCATCCCCGACATCACCTTCGCGGCAGCGGACCTGTCGCTGTTCCGCGGCGCGGACTCGTGGATGCCGTCCGACGGAGTGGCCATCGTCGTCGAGGTGACTTCCACCCGGGCGCACATCGACCGCGAGACCGAGCGCCGCTGCTACGCGCGCGGAGACATCTCCCTCTATTTACTCATCGACTATTTGCTCATCGACCGCAGCGCGTCGTCCCTCACCCTCTTCAGCGAGCCCGAAGGCGGCGACTACCTGCAGCGGCGCACGATCCACTTCGGCAAGGTCCTGCCCCTTCCCGAGCCGTTCGCCTTCGACCTGGACACCGCCGCCTTCGGCTGAGGGACGGCGGCCCGTGGCCTCCGGATCGCCGGGTAGCATGGTCATCACGGCAGACGAGCCGGGCGGACGGCCGCGACGGGATCGACGATCCCGCCGAGGAACGTCCGGGCTCCACAGGGCAGGGTGGTGGGTAACGCCCACCCGGGGTGACCCGCGGGACAGTGCCACAGAAAACAGACCGCCGGGGACCTCGGTCCCCGGTAAGGGTGAAACGGTGGTGTAAGAGACCACCAGCGCCTGAGGTGACTCAGGCGGCTCGGTAAACCCCACCCGGAGCAAGGTCAAGAGGAGGCGTCTTCGGACGGCTCTGCGCGGACGATCGAGGGCTGCCCGCCCGAGTCCGCGGGTAGACCGCACGAGGCCGGTGGCAACACCGGTCCTAGATGGATGGCCGTCGCCCCGACGACCGCGAGGTCCCGGGGCACAGAACCCGGCGTACAGCCCGACTCGTCTGCCGCCACCTGCGGCTTTGCCTCGGAAAGGGCCTCTGACCTGCGTCGGAGGCCCTTTCCGATCTCTCGGGGGCTTGCCGCGTCAGGCAGCGAAAAGTCCCTCGGAAGTCCCTCGGACAGCGCTGAAAGTCCCTGAAAAGTCCCAGGAGCAGAGGGGCGGGGGACGCCTCGGAAGGCCATGGCGCCCCCTGTTGTCGGACTCCCGGCGGCTGGGAACAGAATCGGGTCGTCGGCAAATCCGATTCCGGTGACATCGTCCGCGGCACCCACGGCTCCGACTACGCCCCTGCGCCGATCATCAGGGCACCGGTCAGCCGGCTGGCCTGGTGGCGGGCTCCTTCGCCGGTTCCGGCTCGGGGAGTTCCTTGCGCTCGATCTTCTTCATCGAGTGGGCCATCACGGAGGACGACCTCGCGGATGGCCAAGCCGTCACCCGCTCGAGCCCCTTCACACCCGGGAGCACCTGCCCGCCGTATCGCCGCCGACCTCATCTGCCGCCCACGCAAAACGCTCGGCTGGGAAGCCCCAGCCGAGCGCCTGCATGAACTGCTCGCGGCCTGAGCAACACGACCACGTGTTGCAACGACCCCTGGAAAGCGCCGACCGGTCGGATCTTCGTACGTGCGGCGCTTACTGCGGGGGCGTCAGCCCCGTGCCTGGAACGTCACCTCACTCACGCCCCAGAGGAACTCGCCGCCCAGCGGGTTCTCCGGCCATTCGGCACGGAAGTTCCGGACGAGGAATTCCACCATCCCGCAGTCGTAGCGGCTCCACAGCGAGCCGTTGCGCTGATAGACCACGACAGGCCACTTGGCGGGATCGTCGTCCGACGCGTCCCAGCACAACATGTCCGCGGTGGCGTCGACTCCCCAGGTGATCAGCACCGGAGAAGTGCCCTCCAGCTCGGGTGTCTTCTCCTCCGTCTCCCAGTCGGCCTCGGCGTTCGCCGTCTCGATCACCATGCCGTCCCGCGGTGCCTGCTCCAGCGGCACCTTGGGCTCCGGCCTGCCGATCGACAGGTAGTTCTGCACCGCGCCGGCGCCGTAGACCTCCATGAAGCGCCGGAAGTCGAGCGGGAACGGCTTGCCCCACGACGCGGCGAGGGCGGCCCAGTCGACCGTCGTGCCCCCGTCCGACGGCGGCGGCATGAGCCGTCGCAGGGCGTCCAGGTCGGCCGGCTCACTCATCGGTACCTCGCTCCGTGTCCATTCGATCCTCGTCGGTCCGCGTCATGGGGTGCTCCCCGTGGGTGTCGGTGCACCGCCGCTGCTCTGTGTGCCGAGATTGTCTCCCGTGCTGAGTTCGTTCGGTATGAACACCTGGAAGTTGATCCCGACCGAGCCGTCCGGATTGACGCCGTACGCCGACATGTCGTACCCGGACGGCACCGTCCTGCTGCCCTCGTAGCGGGGTGACACGGTGTACATGACGTCCTGGCCGGCCATCACGGCCGTGTAGACCATGCTCTCGTACGCCCTCATGTGCTCTTCGCCCTGAGTGGAGCCGATCTGCTTGGCGTTGGCGCCGCGGGCGCACGGGGAGAGGTTCGCCAGGACACCCTTGCCCGCCAGCTTGTTGCCGATGAGGTGACAGGCGTTGACGTTCCTCTGCGCGTCCAGCCCCTTGCCCGTGGCGAAGTCCTGCGCCCACTGGTATCCCGGCGGGTTCGAACCCACGGCGGTGCCCTTGTTCTTCTTCAGGTACTCCTTCGTCAGGCAGGCCTCCCCGGCCGTGGCCCGGTTGCCGTTGGCCGCGTCCCGCTCGCCGTACTTGATCCAGCCGTCGCCGCAACCGGACCGGTTGTCGTCGTCGTCGTCGGGCTCGGGCTGGGGCCGCGGGAGGCGCCGCGGGTCGGGTGCCGGCTGTTCGTCGGCGTCGTCCCGCGCCCGGGAACGCTCGTCGATCCGTTCCCGGACCTCGTTGACGACGTACTCGACGGCGGCGGCGACGGCGATGATGGCGACCGTGACCACGACCGCGGCGACGAAGGCCACGGCGATCACAGGGATGGCGAGGGCGAACCAGTGACCGTCGATCTCGACGTTGCTGATCGGGTTGCCGCCGGTGAAGGCGTAGCGGTTGCCGGTGAAGGGGTCGCTGCCCAGGCCCATGTCGGCCAGGGCCCCGTTGTACATGTCCCGGCTGGTGAAGCGGTTCAGCCCCGGGTCGTAGTCGCGGAAGCCCATGTCGTACGTGCCGGATCCGGCGTCCCACCGCTTGGCGTTGTAGCGGTAGGAGTTGTACTCCTCCTTGGTCGGATCGGAGGCGTCCGGCTTGTCGATGCCGGTGAACTCCGACGAGTCGTCATTGCCGTAGGCCGTGTAACCGTAGGTGGCCTTGGTGTTGCCGCTGTCGTCGGTCAGGGTCTCGACGTCCGTGTGGCTGTTGTAGCCGTAGTACGCGTCCTCGGTCGTCCCGTTCTCGTTGTGCTTGACCTGCGACAGACGCTGGCCCCACGGGCTGTACTGGTAGGACTTGGTGAGCTTGCCGGCCACCTCCTCGGTCAGCACCTCCTGGGAGAGGCCGAGGTAGCGGTAGTCGGTGGTCTTGCCGTCGGCGGTCTTGGACGAGGTGCGGTCGAGCGGGTCGAAGGTGTACTTCGTCGACTTCATCGCGCCGCCCGCGTCCCGCTGCTGGGACTCGACGACGTGGTCGAAGCCGTCGTAGATGCTGCGCGAGACGATCTGCCCGTCCTGGGACGTCGACTCCTGACGGCCCAGCGGGTCGTAGTTGAAGGAGGTGACGGACCCGGCGGTGGTCGACGTCTGCAGTCGGTTGCGGTCGTAACGGAAGTCCGTGGCGGTGCCGCCGACGGTCTGCTGGACGACGTTGGCGTTGTCGTCGTGGACGTACGTCTCCGTGGCGGCGCCGTTGCCGGTCTTCACCGACTTGGCGATCCGGTCGACCGGGTCGTAGGTGTACTCGGTGGTGGACTCCAGGTACGCCGAGTGGTTGTCGGCGTTCATCTTCTTCGCCGCATCCTGCGTCTTGTTGCCGTTGGCGTCGTAGGCGTAGGTGTGCGAGGCGACCAGCGTGCCGTCGGCCTTCTTCTCCGCGGTGGTCTTCACCGCGCCGTCGAGGAAGTAGGTGTGGCCGACGGTGTTGCCGTTGTCCTTGGTCTCCTGCAGCGCCTCACCGCGGTCGGTGTAGGTGTAGGAGGTGACCTTGGGGTCGGTGTCCGTGGGCGACGTGCCGACCGAGACCGACTTGACCTTCTCCCTCAGGTCGTAGGTGTACTTCGAGTACTGGTCGGGGTGGGTGATCGTCTCGGGCTGGTCGTTGGGGTCGTAGGTGTAGGCCGTGCTCGTCTTCTGCTGGCCGGCCAGGGTCTCGGTGATCCCGGACACCCGGTTCAGGCCGGTGTAGGAGATCGTGTACTTGTCGACCTCGGCGCCGGACGACAGGTCGTCGATCAGCGAGAGGTTGTCGTTGAGGTCGTAGGCGTAGCGGAAGTGGTGCTTCTCCGCGTCGATGTCGCCGGTCAGGTCGCGCACCAGCTTGACCCCGTCGGCCACGACCTTGCCGTCGGCGGCCTGGAACAGCTCCAGCTTCGCCGCGTTGCCCTGGGTGAAGTCGTACGTGCCGACACTGACCCAGGTGCCCGCCGCAGTGGACTGGTCGACCGTCCGTTCGGTGCTTCCACCGGCGTGGGTGACCTTGTACCTGGCGGTCTTGCTGGCACCCGAGACCTGCGGGAACTTCACGTAGGCGGTGTACTTGCCGTTCTTGGGGATGTTCAGCGTCCAGGAGTACGCGTCCGTCCCGCTGCCGGCCGCGTGCACGCGGTGGTCGAAGCCTTGCTGACCGGTGAGGCTCGCCGTGGTCCAGGTGCCGGTGGAGCCGGTGTGCTGGATGTCGGAGTTGTCGACGAGGGGCACCGCGGTGCCGACCGGCACGCCGTCGTCGGTCTTCTCCTTCAGCTTGCCGTTCGGGTAGTAGCTCCAGCCCATGGTGCGGCTGACGGATTCACCGGCGGAGCTCAGCGTCCTGGAGGTCTGCAGTCCCAGGTCGTTGTACTCGTAGCTGGTCCGGATGTCCCACGGGTCGGTGGAGCTCCTGGTCCACCCGTTGTCGTAGTAGGTGAACTCGGTGTCGTTGCGGACCGTCTGGTCTTCCGAGGGCGGCAGCGAGGTCCGGGTGACGCGGCCGGCCGCGTCGTAGAACGTCTGCGTGTAGACGTTCGGGTCGTTGTAGCGGGCGTCCGACGGGTTGTACGGCAGGTACTGCTTGACCGGCCGGTTCAGCGCGTCGTACTCGGTGCGATTGGTGAAGTCGTCGGCGTTCGCGGTCTCCGTGCCGCGCGGGGTGATCACCCGGGTGGCGTTGCCGACCTGGTCGTACTCGTAGCGGGTGGTCCGGTACGTGGTGTCGC
This sequence comes from Streptomyces sp. NPDC001970, assembly GCF_053594115.1. NCBI lineage: Bacteria > Bacillati > Actinomycetota > Actinomycetes > Kitasatosporales > Streptomycetaceae > Streptomyces > Streptomyces sp. NPDC001970. The sequence continues at coordinate 117,732 of NZ_JBSFDW010000013.1, forward strand.
CGCCGGTGCCCGAGTGCGGAACCTTGATCTCGGTCTTGCGGCCCCGCTCGTCGTAGCTGGACAGGGTGGTGTTGCCGTCGGGGTCCGTGTCGGCGACGACCAGCGCGTCCTTGTCGTAGCTGCGGTGCGTCACATTGCCCAGCGGGTCGGTGACCGAGGTGACCCGGTGCTCCAGGTCGTAGGTCATCTTCGACGAGAAGTCGTCGGGGTCCGCCGTCCGGTTCTTCTTCGGGTCGACGACCTTGACGTTGTTGCCCACCGAGTCGTACGAGTACGAGATCTCCTCGCCGACGGCGTTGACCACCGAGGCGAGCTGGTAGATCTCGTCGTAGTTCTGGGTGGTGGTGTAGTCGTCCGGGATCTCGGGCGTGGCCACGCCCTTCGGCTCGGTCGTCGTCTTCAGGTGACCGGTCTTGTCGTAGGTGTAGGCGGTCCGGCGCAGGGGCGCGGTCGGCGAGTCCTGCGGCGAGGTGGCCTCGGTGATCTGGTCGGCCGCGTCGTAGACCGCCGTGGAGACCGCTCCGGTGGGCGCGATCGCCTTGGTGACGTTGTCGTTGGCGTCGTAGTCGGGTTCCGGAATGGTGATCAGGTCGTCCTCGGCCTGGTCCCTGGGCGCCGTCCTGACCATCGGCCGGCCATACGTGTCGTACGTCTGCGTGGTGCGGTGGCCCAACGGGTCGGTGATCTTGGTGACCTTGCCACGCTCGTCGTACTCGTAGGTCGAGCTGTTGTCGAGCGCGTCCGTGATCTTCGCCGGGTAACCGGTCGGGACGAACTCGCTGTTCACCGTGGAGTGGCCGTTGGCGTCGGTGGCCTTGGTGAGCTGACCGTAGGCGTCGTACTCGTACCGGGTCGTGTAGTCGCCCTCGGCGGGCGTCGCGACGCCCTTCGGGTCGGTGACCGTCTTCAGGTTGCCGAAGGTGTCATAGCCGAACTGCCAGGCGCGGCCCTCCGGCGACGTCTTGCGGTACAGGTCGGAGGAGTAGCCGTCCAGCCGCTTGACGTACTCGAACTTCTGGGCGTTGACCGGGTACGTGCCGGGCGCGCAGTCGCTCTGCGGCGGGACCCCGCCCGTGTTGTGCTCGGCGGTGCGCTTCCACAGCGGGTAGCCGGTGAGTCCGTCGTAGCAGTACGCGGTGACGGCTCCGTTGTTCTCCTCCATGTAGGTGACGTTGTTGTCCGCGTCCCACGCCAGCTCGGTCTGCTGCGACTTGGCGTTGACGGACCGCACCGGGCGCCCGTAGTCGTCGGTGACGTACGTGGTGTCGTGGCCCTCGGCGTCGGTGACCACCGTGGACGTGAAGCGGGTGTCGGCCGTGTCCGGGGCGTAGGCGAACTCGGTGGTGCCGCCGATGCGGTCGGTGATGGTCTGGGTCCACCAGTGGTACTTCGGGTCGTCGCCCTCGCTCGGGTAGTTGTAGTCGAGGCCGGTGGCGTGGCCGCGCGGGTCGGTGATCTGGACCAGTTTGACGTTCTTGTTGCCCTGCTCGGCGTCGTACGTGAAGCCGAAGACCTTCGGCTGGGACGAGCCCGCGCCGTCGGTCAGCTTGGTCAGCAGTCCCTTGTCGGAATACTCGAAGGCCAGCTTGCGGCCCGAGACGTCGGTCATCGACTTGAGGTGGTCGATGATCTTGGGGCTGCTGGTGTCCGACTTGGTGTAGTAGGTAGCGGTGAGCGTCTCCCGCCCGGCAGGGTCGGTGATGTACTTGAGGAACTTCGTCGGCTTGTTGTTGGACTTGCGTTCCTCGTAGGTGAACGTCTGGGTGTTGCCGTTCTTGTCGACGACGGACGTCTGGTAGCCGTCACAGCCGAACAGGAACCGGGTGCCGTCCGGGCGCGTCAGAGTCCAGGCGTCCGGCACCGGGTCCTTCGCGGGGGTGCAGTCCAGTCCCGGTTTGGCCGACAGCCGGAAGTGGACGCCGGCCGGCGCCTTCCACGTGCCGTCGTCCTGCGCTCGGAAGACGTGGGTGGTCCCGTCCCCGTCGGGCAGCCGGACCTCCCGCGGGTTCGGGTTCGGGTGGAAGTCCAGCGGGGCGCCGAGCCGGATCGGCCCCGCGGCCTGCACGGACCAGCCGTGACCGGCGACGGTGTCCGAGGTGTCCTGGGTGTTGTAGGCGAAGCGGACGAAGGTGTTCAGACCGCGGCCCGGGTTGCTGAGGGCGTTGTACTGCCAGACGCTGTTCCCGGCGGCGGTGTTGTTCATCAGCGACGAACCCGCGCCGGTGTTCTTGCCGTTGTACGAGTAGTACTTCTCCAGGCCGAGTTGGTCCGAGGTCGGGTCCTCGACGGTGACGTTCTGCCGGAGTCCGGGTACGCCGCCCGTGCCGGACAGCCAGGTGCCCGCGGCCGTGTCCCGGACGTCCCAGGTGAGGACGTACTCGGTGCGCTTGTTGCCGGAGTCGGAGTTGATGGGGGCGCGGATCTTGGCCTGCACGGTGACCGAGTCTCCAGGCAGCAGATCGGCGGGCAGGGCCGTCTGGAGCTGGTTGCCGCCGGTGGTGACGTCCGTGCCGTCCGGGAGCGCCCACCGGTAGCTCAGGGCGTGGGTGCCGGCCTTCCATGCGGAGGTGGTCGTGTTGGTGAGGGTGAACTCGACGGTGTGGTCGCTGTTCGGGGTGATCCGCGCCGGGGTCTGCGGCGCGTAGTACGTCGACTCGGTGGTGGAGTCGATGTAGGTGACCACGATCCTGGGGTGGAGCCTGGGCTCGGTGCCTTCGGAGGACAGGAACAGGGTCCGCTCCTGGGAGGCCGCCTCGTCGGCCATCTTGAGGACCACGCCCTGCTGCGAGGCCGGGGTGGTCACCCAGGACTGCGCGAGCGAGGTGACGTTCCAGTTGTGCCGGGCCGGGTCGTTGGTCTTCGCCCCGGTGTCGGCCGTCACAGCGCCGAAGTCACCGCCCGCGGTGGTCCAGTTGGTGCTCGCGTCGGCCTTGACCCAGGTCGCGGTGGCCTCGTCGAAGTCCCGTGTCAGCGGGCGCAGTTCGTAGATCGCGCCGGTGGTGTCCTGGGCGGTCTGCGTGCTCCACAGCCGTACGTCCGCGTCCAGGACCCGGGCCGTGGCGGGGATGCCGAGGGCCGGGAACTTCAGCAGTGCGCGGGTGTCGCCGTAGGTCGCGGAGTTGTTGCCGACGCTCAGCCAGTTCTTCGGGCCGCCGTCGTCGAACGTGTCGTGCGTGAGCGTGGTGCGGGCCGAGGACAGGGTCGTGTCCTGCGACGCGGCGAACACCTTCGTCGTGCGGCCCGCCTTCGGCAGCCGTACCAGCTGCGTCGGCGCGGCGACGACCTGCCCGTCCTTCGTCTTGACCGCGACCATGTAGTAGTACGCGCGGCCGAACGGGTCCGGGTCGTCGGCCTTCGTCGGCACGGCGCTCGTGTCCGTGAACGAGGTCACCGTGGACGCGACGGGCGCGACGAGGGTGGCGGCCGACGGGGTGAAGGTCTGGTTGATGGAGCGGTGGACCTGGTACTCGGCGATGTTGTCATCGGTCCCGATGGGGTCGGAGTCCTGATACGCCGACCAGTTCAGCTCCGCGCCCGTGTCGTGGATCGTGGTCGGGGCCGCGAGGTCCACGCCCTGCCGGCCGAAGGTCAGCACCAGGCGCGGGTAGTTGGCCGTCTCGCCGCCGTACCCGTACTCACTGCCCTCGTACCGCGGACCGCCCTTGGGACCGTTCGCGGACTCGTCGCCGGCCTTGATGACGAAACCGTGGTTGGTGTTCGTTCCGTCGATCCAGGACTGGACGGTCTTGGTCACCGGGAAGGTGTGCCAGGTGTTCAGCTCGCCCGGCTGCTTGGTGACCACGCCGCCCTTGGTGAAGCGGACCGCGTCCGCGATCACCGACGTGGCGGTCGATGCCGGACCGTCGCCCAGGACGATCTTGCCCAGGGTGCCCGCCTTGAACGGGTGCGAGCCGAGCGTCTTCCACACGCCGGCCGTGCCGGCCTGCTGGTTGACCGTGTACGCCTTCGTCCCGCCGTCGTACGTGACGGTGTACGGGGCGTTGGTAGCGCGGTCCGAGGCCGGGACGTAGTGCGTCTCGACCTGGTACGTGCCGTCCTCGGGAAGGTTCGGCTGCCAGGTGTACCTGTCACCCGCGACCGAGTCCTTGTTGTACAGGTAGTCCTGGTTCACCGCGTACTGCGTGAACGCGGTGTTCCCCGACGCGGGCCAGGCGCCGACGGCAGCCGTCCGTCCGGCGTCGCCGTCGTCCACCACGACCGCCGTGCCCGACAGCTCGCCCGTGAACGTGTTCGCGCTGTTCCAGGTGGCTTGGTCCTCGGTCCACGCCTGCGTGGCGCGGTGTGCCTCCAGCTGGACCTCGGTGTCACCGGTGGTGTGGGTCTGGTCGTAGTACAGCTTCAGATCGGCCGAGTCGATCTTGGTGCCGGACGGGACGCCGGTCAGCGGGAACCTCAGCAGCGCACGCGACGCGCCGGTGGAGGTGTTGCCGACCGACAGCCGCCAGTTGTCCTTGTAGTTCGTCGCCGGACCGTCCGAGGAGATCATCACGTCCTGGGCCGTGCTCGGCGTCGGCGCGATGGCGATCGTCGGATCGATGGTGACCGGGTACTGCCGCTCCGGCGCGGCAAGCCACTTCGCGTCCGGCGTGACTGTCAGCTTCCAGCCCTTGCCCGCCCGGGTGAGCTTCTGCTCGACCGCGGAGCTGTACCCGGTGCCGTACGGCGAGGAGGCGTCCTTCCTCGCGTCCGTCATGAACGCGGCCGGAATCACGAGGACCGGATCCGCGCCCTCGCCGTAGAACCGGACCGAACCGTCCTTGCCCGCCTTCGGCGTCAACCCGCCCGCGTCCAGCGTGAAGGTGAACTTCACCGGGCCGGACGGCCGGGCGTCCAGGACAATGTTCTCCTTCACCCGCCCCGGACCCACTTGGTACGTCAGGTCCGCGCCGGCCACGGCGTCCTTATACGTGACTGTGTCGCCCTTGGCCACCGGCGCGAGCTTCCCCGCACCCTGAAGACCGAGCGTCACCACGTGGCCGTCACCGGCCTCGAACCGGAGCAGACGGTTCGCGTCGGCACCGAACCAGCTACGCGCGGCGTTCGTCGTATTGGTGAACGCGAAGTCGCCGCCGGCCGTCGGGGTGACCGTCGGGTCGATGTCCTTCCACGACGTCCCCGCCCGATACCCGGTCGGCACCGCCGACACCTCGGCCTGCACCCGGCCGTCGGACAGCTTCCAGTACCGGGCATTCGCTGTACGCTCGCCCGTCAGCTCCGCGACGCGCTTCGGCTTCCCGGCCGCCTTGCCCTGCGGCAGCTTCTCCCGGCTCGGCAGCGCCAGAGTCCCACCGGTCTTCGGCGACTCGGGCCTGTCCGACTCGCCCTCGTCTCCCGAGAACCAGCCCGCGAAGGCATCGACGATACCCTCGCCACCGTCACTCGAAACCGGTGCCGCATAGGCGACTTGCGGAAGCGTGGTACCTGCGACCGCCGAAACCACGAGGCAGGCTATCGCCCGCCCGTATCTCACTTTCACGCCATTCCCTTCATCGGCACCCATCCCGCGCTGCGCGAAATAGGCGCACCGACGCGCCGGCGCGGGCACTCCGTCACCGGTCACGGTGGACCTGACCTCGACCGGAGCACCTCAAGGCATGCCAAACCAGGCCACCTTCCACATGCGGAGAAGTGGCCTCGCCAGAGGTGTGCCGATCACGGCGGAGGGATTCTCCAACACGGAGTTGATGCATCGTCAACTGCTCGCGCATTAGGGGCATTTCGCTGACCGGATCGATGTCGATTGGGTCGCCTTGCCCGACTCTTCCGCTGCCTGGCATTCGTTGAATCCGATGGTGTATAACCCAGGCGAATTTCCATCGAGAGAAAGCGCGGCCATGCCGACGACCGATGAACCGGCAGGACCGGACGAGTCCGAAACCCCGGACACCGCTAGGGTTTCCCGGACCCTGGACGACCGCCGTATCGACCGCGGCGGCATCGCCGTCGCCGCGGCTCTGCTGCTCGCGTGCGGCGCGTTCGTCACCTACGGAGTCCTCGACTCCGAGGACAAGCGGGCGACGACGCCCACCGCCGAGGTGACCTACGAGGTGCTCGGCAAGGGCGCGGCCGACATCTCCTACCGCGGGGCCGGCGGCGACAAGGCGGACGTCGTCACCAACGCCCGCCTGCCGTGGAGGAAGACCGTGAGCGTTCCGCTCGGCGCTTCGCCGATCGTCAACGTCACCCTCGGCGAAAAGGGCGGCATGGCCAGCTGCACCCTGGCCGTCCGTGGCGAGCACGTCCAACGCGCCACCGCCACCGGGGCCTTCGGCCGGACCACGTGCAGCAGTGAACTCCCCACCCCCCAAGCGTCCGCAGCCTCTGAAGGAGCTCAGTGACCCCGCACCTCTTCCGTCGTACGGCCAGGGTCGTGGCGACCATCGCCGTCACCCTCGCGACGCTCGGTCCCACCTCCTCGGTGACGCCGGCGGCGTAGATTCCGGCCGGAGTGCGGAGTATCGCGATGCACGGCTCCGATCCCGCCAAGCGCGCGCTGTCCGCTCGGAGCACAGAGCCGTTCAGCATGCTCGGCGTCACCTGGGCCGACCCGCGCGCCGAGCTCGGCGGCACGGCAGAGGTCCGTACCCGCGACAGCCTGACGGGCGTCTGGTCCGGCCGGCGTGAGCTCGAACTCGACGTCCGTACGCCCGAGGTCGGTCTCGACATCGACTCCGGCGAGGTGCGCGCCGGAACCCAGCCGCTCTGGACCGGGCCGTCCGACGGTGTGCAGGTCCGGGTGATCGGGCGGCACGGCAAGCAGTCGAAGCTGCCCGCCGGGCTGCGGGTGGAGCTGGTGGCCGCGGAGACCGGCTCGGCCTCCTCCACTTCGTACGCCACTGCCACCGCCGCCGCGATCGTGAGCACGGCTCCGCAGCCCGTCGTCACCCCGCGCTCGGGCTGGGGCGCCGACGAGTCCCTGGTCAAGGCCCCGGCGACGTACACCACGGACACGAAGGTGGTGTTCGCCCACCACACGGCGGGCACCAACGACTACACCTGCGAGCAGTCTCCGGACATCATCCGAGCGATCTTCCTGTACCCCGTACAGGGTCAGGGCTGGAACGACATCGGCTACCAGTTCCTCGTCGACAAGTGCGGCACCGTCTTCGAGGGCCGCGCGGGCGGCATCGACAAGCCGGTCCTCGGCGCGCAGACCTACGGCTTCAACACGGACACCACCGGAGTCGCCGTCCTCGGCAACGACAACGACGCGATCTCCTCGCAGCCCGTGCTCGACGCGGCCGCCTCGGTCGCCGCCTGGAAGCTCGGCCTGTACGGCTACGACGCCGCCGGACCGTCGAGCTCGCCGCGGCCGCCGACAACGGCAAGTACAAGAAGGGCCAAAAGGTCATCCTGAACCGGATCTCCGGCCACCGCGACGGCTACCCGACCGAGTGCCCCGGCAGAAACCTGTACGCCGACCTGGCAGCCATCCGCACGCTCGCTTCGGCGGCGCAGACGGGCTGATGGTTCCGATGCCAGGACCGCGCCGGTGGCACGCCCCTGCCGAAGGTGCTCGCGAAGCGGCTCCTCACGCACCGGGAACACTTCGAACCGATCGACGTGACCCTGCCGTGGCTGGATCCCGAGGAGCCCGACCTCGTACGCGAGGACCGGCGCAAGGTGACCGTCCCGCTGCTCGTGTACACCGGGCGTACACCGGGCGGCGCGGCGCGATCAACCGCACCACCTGGAACACCAAGGCGTGGAAGCCCGCGCTCGCCGGTGCGGGAGTCATCCCGCCGCTGCCCAGGCAGCAGCCGGGCGAGAAGCCGTCGCGTGTATGGGAGCCGAGCCGCGAGCACGGATTCCACGTCCTGCGCCATACGTACGCCTCGGTGATGCTCGAAGCCGGTGAGTCGATCGTGTCGCTCGCGAAGTGGCTGGGCCACTCCGACCCGGCGTTCACAGTCCGGACGTACACGCACTTCATGCCGCAGGCCGGCGCTCGTGGGCTGTCCGCCATCGAGGCGTGGTTCACGGATCTCGGCTGAAAGTCCCGGAGAAGTCCCAGAGGGCGAAGCCACCCGCCGGATATCAGTGAACAGGCAGGTCAGAGCGTGATCGCTCCCGGAGCGGGGCAATACCCGGCGTACAGCCCGACTCGTCTGCCATGGTGGCCCTGGCCAGGGTCAACGTCCTGGCCAGGGCCACCATGCACCCTGAAGGATTCGCGCCCGTACCGGGCTCCGGCGCGACTGTTCACGCGTTGCGGGCGCGGGCCCCGGGACGTCGAGCGCGTGCCCTCGGTTCGTGCGATCAGCACTCGGCGACGCCGGTCGGAGCTTCGTCCGGCCGCCGTTGTCGTCGTCGCCCCGGACGCCGCCTCGGCCGAGACGCGGAGCGGCTCCCGGCCCGCGGTCACCCCAGCGCCTTGTCGAGGTTGAACGCCGCACTGATCAGGGCGAGATGGGTGAACGCCTGCGGGAAATTGCCGATCTGCTCGCCCGTGCGGCCGATCTCCTCCGCGTACAGGCCGAGGTGGTTGCCGTACGTGAGCATCTTCTCGAAGGCCAGGCGCGCCTCGTCCTTGCGGCCGGCCCGGGTGAGGGCCTCGACGTACCAGAAGGAGCAGATCGAGAACGTGCCCTCCTCGCCCCGCAGGCCGTCCGGGCTGGCCTGGGGGTCGTAGCGGTAGACCAGGGAGTCGGCGACGAGGTCCTCGGCGAGTGCGTCCAGCGTGGTCAGCCACTTCGGGTCGGTCGGGGAGATGAACTTGGCCATCGGCATCATCAGGACGGACGCGTCGAGGACGTCGCTCTCCTCGTGCTGGACGAACGCCTTCCGGTCGGGCGACCAGCCGCGTTGCATGATGCGCCGGTAGATCCGGTCGCGGATCCGGGCCCAGCGCACGATGTCGGCGGGGAGCCCTCGGTGCCGGGCCATGCGGATGGCCCGTTCGATCGCCACCCAGCACATCAGGCGCGAGTAGAGGAAGTTCTTGCGGCCGCCGCGGGTCTCCCAGACGCCCTCGTCGGGCTGGTCCCAGTTCTCGCACACCCAGTCGACCAGGTCGCAGACGGTGTCCCACTGTTCGCTGGAGATGGGCTCCCCCCACTTGTCGTAGAGGTAGATCGAGTCGATGAGCGCGCCGTAGATGTCCAGCTGCAGCTGGTCGACGGCGCTGTTGCCGACGCGGACGGGGGCGGAGCACATATGGCCCTCGAGGTGGGGGAGCTCGCGCTCGGGCAGTTTGCGGCGGCCGTCGACGCCGTACATGATCTGCAGCGGTCCCGAGCCGGTGCAGGAGATGCAGACGTGCTCGGTCAGGAACCGCATGAAGGCCTGGGCCTCGTCGGTGAAGCCCAGCCGGAGCATCGCGTAGACGCAGAAGGCCGCGTCACGGATCCAGACGTACCGGTAGTCCCAGTTCCGCTCGCCGCCGATCTGCTCGGGCAGGCTCGTTGTCGGCGCGGCGACGATCGCGCCGGTCGGTGCGTAGGTGAGCAGCTTGAGCGTCAGCACGGAGCGGTGCACCATCTCGCGCCAGCGCCCGCGGTAGCGGGACTTGGACAGCCACCGCCGCCAGTACCGCACGGTGGCCTCGAACAGCTCCTCCGCCTCGGCGACGGGACAGGCCCGCGCCGCCACCTGGCCGCCCAGCCGGTCGAGCGCGAAGACGGCGGTCTCCCCCTCGTGCAGCTTGAAGAGCGCCCACACGTCCCGGCCGTCGTGCTCGACCGGAACGCTGGAGGTCAGCGCGAGGGTGAGCGAGGGCGACTCGAAGACGGGGTAGCCGTGCTCCGTACGGACGGTGTGCGGCTGTGAGCCGTAGTCGAAGCGGGGTGCCACGACCGCGCGGAACGGCAGGGTGCCCCGAACGCAGATCACGCGGCGGATCAGCCGGTGCCGGTCGGCCTCGCGCGAGTCGTCGACGATGGGCATGAAGTCCTGGACCTCGCCGACGCCGTCGTCGGCGAAGAAGCGGGTGATCAGCACGTTGGTGTCGGGGAAGTAGAACTGCTTCGTACGCACCGGCACGTCGGGTGCGAGCTGGAAGGAGCCGCCCAGCTCGGCGTCCAGGATCGACGCGAAGACGCTGGGTGAGTCGAAGCGGCCGCAGCAGTACCAGTCGATCGTGCCGTCCGTGCCCACCAGGGCGGCACTGCGCAGATCCCCGATCAGCCCGTGCTCGGAGACGGACAGATACCTGGGACTGCCCGGGCCTCCCGGGCCGCGAGCCGCGCTCGGGACCTCATGGGTGGCTTCTCCGGTGGTCTCTTCGGTGGCTTCTCCGGTGGTCTCTTCGGGCACAGCCTCAGCAGTCACGGATCGGTCCTCCTCTGCCCGGTGGCACATGCGACCGTACGTTCGCAATTCATGGTAGTTCGATCGCGTGTCAGGCGGTTTGGTCTGATATGTTCGCCCAGGTCAGAAGGACGGAGCGGCGGCACCCGTGCCATGGGTGCCGCCGCCCCGGGAGGCGAGCCGGCCGTGACGTCGGGCGGTGCCGGAAGGCGCCGGGAGACGTCGGGAGGCGTCAGAAGACGAACGGGCCGGGGTTCTGCGGAGACGTCGCGTTGCAGGTCGCCGTGATGCCGAGGACCACGACCGTGAGCGTCGTCGCCTCAAGGCTGTCGCCCGCGGCGACGGTCCCGTTCAGCGGCCCGGTCGACACGGCGCTGCCCGCCGGGATCGCCGGGTTGGCGTTGCCGGTGAACGTGGTCGTGCCGGAGCCGTTCTTCGTGAGGGTGAGGGTGGACCTGACGGAGTTCGCCGAGATCGGGATGGGGGCGGTGATGGCGGAGGTGGAGACGGTGATCGTGGCCGCCGTGCCGTCCTGGGTGGCTGTGAGGCTCGCCTCGCCGGAGCCGTAGGAACCGCAGTCGAAGGACAACGTTGCTGTCGTCGGCTCGACCGCCTGGGCCGCGGGAGCCAGCGCGAGGGTACCGGCGCCCAGCGTGGACAAGAGGACGGTGGCTGTGCGGAGTGTGCCGTGCTTCATGGGGGGTTCCGCCTTCGTGTGTGGGGGTTCACGGAGTGGCGTCGCCGACTGCCGCCACTGAGGCTGGAGGGCAGTCAGTGACGGTTGCCATTGGTGCAGCAACCTCTGGAGAAAGCAAGGCCGTTCCGCCCGTTCGTGTCATGTAACGGTCAGATTCAGCCGTCCGGCTGGACGCCCTCGCCCGCGCTCTCGCCCGCGCTCTCGCTCTCGCTCTCGCTCGCGCCCCCGGCCGGGTCGCGGTGACCCCGGGCCCGGTCACCGCGACCGCGCGGCCACTCCGCGCAGATGCTCCTCGAACACCCGCCTCGCCTCGGGGTTCAGCGTGCGCAGCGCCACCATCGCCGTGACGATGACATCGCACAGCTCGGACTCCACGTCCTGCCAGGTGTGCGTGGTGCCCTTGCGCGGGTTCTGCCCGGTCGCGCCGATGACCGCCTGCGCGACCTCGCCGACCTCCTCCGACAGCTTCAGCACGCGCAGCAGGGTCTCCTGCTCGGGCGGGCGGTCGTTCGCCGCTTCGAGCCAGGTGTGGAGGTGTTCGACGGTGTGCCAGATCTTGTTCATCAGGGGAGCGTGCCATGCGGATAGGGTGCGCGGATGATATTCGGACGGAAGGCGTTCCTGGGCGCCGTAGGTGACTTCGAGAGCGCCGTACGCGCGCAGGACGCGGACGGGGCGGAGCGCGCGTTCGCGCAGCTTCACCAGACCTACGGGAAGGCCGGCGACGCCGAGTTCCGCGAGGCCGGGCCGCGGCTGTCGGCGCTGCTCGCGGACGTACCGCACGGGCCGCGGGCCGTGGCCGCCGTGATCACCGGGGCGTGTGTGGAGCGGGGCGCCGACGCCGTGGCGTGCGCTCCCGGGGTGCTCGCGGGCGCGCGGGAGGCGTTCGCGGCGGCCGAGGCGTTCTGCGAGCGCTGGGCGGAGACCGGGAGCGGGGACCTGCCCGACCCGGAGGACGACGAGCTGACCGACGCGGTCGTCGAGCGGACCGGGTTCGAGCCGGCCATCGGCTGGTGGACGCTGCCCCAGTGGGAGATGGCGGGTCTGGCCATGCTCAACGCGAAGGCCGTACGCCTGACCTTCGAGGACAGGGCCGAACTGCTCGCGCTCGTCGACCGGGTCTCCGAAGCCTCCGGCCACGAGTTCAAGTGCCTGGCTTACGCACTGCGCGTCCTGGACGACGAGCCGCTCGTCGTGCTGCACCGCGAGACCGGTACCGCCTACGCGATGCGCATGACCGGAATCGGTGACAACTTCCAGCTGCACACGCTCCTCGCGGGCGCCCTCGTCGGCGGCCGTCATGTGCCCGGCGACGCCCCGTCGGCGCAGGAGGTCGCCGTGTGCCGGGACGCCGAGGGCCAGGTCCCGACGACGGGCGCGTTCAACCTGGTCGGTGCGGACGGCGGCTGGATCTGGAACGAGGGCACGCCCTCCGACATCGCCGTCGTCGACGGAGTCCGGCTGCTGGTCCTCGACCCCCCGCCGTACCAGCGCGGCTGGCCCGCCGGCCGGTTCTTCCCCGGGATGCACGGGGACCTCGTGCTGGAGCGGGTCCTCGGCGCGGAGGAGGCCGCGGACTGGTTCGCCAAGGTGGCGCCCGCCAAGGGGTGACCTGTCGTGGGCGACGCGCCACGGCTGGGCCAAGGTCCGCGGGGCACGGCGCAGCGGGGTGTACGGGTGAGGTCGCGTGAGTGAGTGCGTACGGCACGTACGCGACCTCACCCGCACCCACCCACACCCCCGCACCAGAGGAGAGCGACCATGACCATCCCTGTGGACCGGCTCGGCGACCCGGCTGTACGGGCCTTCGTCAAGGCCGTCAACGCCAATGACCGCGACGCCTTCATGGCCGCGCTCACCCCGGACGCGACCATGTCGGACGACGGGACGGACCGCGATCTCGCGGACTGGATCGACAAGGAGATCTTCGACTCGCGCGGGCACATGGAGATCGAGTCGGAGTCGGAGGGCGGGCGCGCGCTCGTCGCCCGCTACCGCAACGAGACCTGGGGCGAGATGCGGACGGCCTGGCGGTTCACCGTGGAGAACGGGAAGATCGCCCGCTTCGAGACCGGCCAGGCGTAACCGGGGCGGCGTATCCGGCGCGGCCATCCGGCCAGGCGTCACCGTGCGCAGGGCGCGCTCGGCTGGCTGTGGGCCCGCAGCGCGCGGACGGTGCCGATTCCCGGCTTCCGTACGGTCGCACAGGCGGAGGAGAACGCGGCGGCGCTCGGGCACGGGCCGCTGACGGCCGCGCAGTCGGCCGAGATCAGGGCGGCGCTGACCGCTTGAGGGCGCAGGTCCGTCAACTTTATTGACGGACCGTCAGATCCGTGGATTGCTGTGTGGCATGGCCAAAGACGACCAGCTCGACGGCATCGATCTGCTGGAGGACACCTGGGCACGGGCCGTGCCGCACGACCAGTTCGCGCGGCTGCGGCGGGAAGCGCCCGTCCACTGGCACGACGTGCCCGGTGACCACGACGGCTTCTTCGCGATCACCCGCCATGAGGACGTCGTCGCGGTCAGCCGCGACCCCGAGGTGTGGTCGGTGGAGCTCGGCTCCTTCTTCATCCGCGACCAGACCCCGGAGGCGCTGGAGAGCCTGGCGCTCACCCTCGTCGGCATGGACCCGCCCAAGCACACCCGCTACCGCCGGCTCGTGAGCGCGGGCTTCTCGCCGCGCGTCATCCGGAAACTCACCGAGGACATCGGGCGGCGGGCCGCGCTGCTGGCGGACACGGTGGCCGCCAAGGGCGGCGAGGTCGAGTTCGTGGAGGAGGTCGCGGCGCGGCTGCCGTTGCAGATCATCTGCGAGATGGTCGGGGTTCCGGCCGCCGACGAGGACCGGATCTTCGAGTGGAGCAACCGGATGGTGGGCCTCCAGGACCCGGACTTCCGTACGAGCGAGGAGGACGGGCAGATCGCGGCGGCGGAGATCTACGCCTACTGCGACGTGCTGGCCGCCGAGCGGCTGCGTGAGCCGCGCGAGGACATCCTCAGCGCGCTCGTCCACGCGGAGGTCGACGGGGAACGGCTGACGGCCCACGAGATCGACATGTTCTTCGTGACGCTGTGCGTGGCGGGCAACGAGACCACCCGCAATCTCCTCGCCGGGACGCTGCTGAGCCTGATCGAGCACCCGGAGGCGTACGCGCAGCTGGTGAAGGGCATCGACGACGACGCGCTGTGGGCGACGGCGACGGAGGAGTTCCTGCGCTGGAACGGCTCGATACACAACTTCCGGCGTACGGCGACGAGGGACACGGAGATCGGCGGGGTGCCCGTGGCGGCGGGCCGGAAGGCGGTGCTCTTCTACACGTCGGCCAACCGGGACGAGGCCGTCTTCCGCGACCCGGACGTCTTCGACATCCGCCGCGCCCCGAACGAGCATCTGACGTTCGGGGGCGGCGGGCCGCACTACTGCCTCGGGGCGGGCCTCGCCCGTGCGCAGATCACAGCGCTGACACGGGAGCTGCTGAGGCGGCATGCGCGGGTGGAGCTGACGGAGGAGCCGCGGCGGATGCGGTCCGACTTCATCAACGGGATCAAGTACCTTCCGGTGCGCTTCAGCTGACCTCAGCCGGCCTCAGCCGGAGCGAGTGATGCGCGCTCCAGCGCCGCCGACGCGGATGCGCGGATCGCCCGCGCGCAGCGTGACCGTGAGCTCGCCGGGGCGCCCCAGGTCCTCTCCCTGGTGCAGGGTGAGGACGGCGTCATCGGGCACCAGACCGAGCTCACGGACGTACGCACCGAACGCGGCTGCCGCAGCACCGGTCGCAGGGTCCTCGACGACGCCGCCGACGGGGAACGGGTCACGCACGTGGAAGACGGTGGCGGACTTCCGCCACACCAGCTGCACGGTCGTCAGGTCCAGGCGGTGCATCAGGGTCTCGAGCCGGGCGAAGTCGTACGCCAGATCCGCGAGGCGCGCCCGGGTCGCCGCGGCGACGACGAGGTGGCGGGCGCCGGCGAAGGCGATACGGGGCGGGAGCGCGGGATCCAGGTCCGCGGCCGGCCAGTCGAGCGCGGCAAGGGCCTCGGCGAGGTCGTCGCCCGCGATGTCCTGAACGGCCGGCTCCACGCTGGTGAGCGTGGCCCGGAGCGTGCCGCCTTCCTCGCCGACCTCCACCGGCACGGTGCCGGCGCGCGTCGAGAACTCCAGCTTCCCGGGGCCGATCCGCTCCGCGAGGGCGATGGCGGAGGCGATGGTGGCGTGCCCGCAGAACGGCACCTCGGCCTTGGGGCTGAAGTAGCGGATGCCGTAGGCCCGCTCGCCCTTCGGGGTGAGGAACGCGGACTCGGAGTACCCGAGTTCGGCGGCGATCGCCAGCATGTCGGCGTCGTCGAGGGCGGAGGCGTCCAGGACGACGCCGGCCGGGTTGCCGCCGTCGGGGTCGCTGGAGAACGCGGTGTACTGCAGCACGTCGGGCCGCGGCTCATTCGTCGTCATGCCGGACCCAACGCGCGCGGCTCGCGCGGTGTTCCGGCGTGTCTCCTGCGGCGGGCCACGCGCGGAGCCGCACATCGGACACTGCCCGCACCCCGCCCTTTCCCGAACGCGCGGCAAGCCCTCAGCCCTTGCGGGGGCTCTGCCCCCTGGGCCCTTTTTCGCCCCCAGGGGCCGCATTCCAGGCCGTCCGGCGTTTGAGGGCGGACGTTCGGGCCCACTGTGGGGTGCGGGGTGGGCAGACAAGTCCAGCCGGTTCGGTGTCTGGGGCGGGCGCTCGTGTTCGCCGGGTGGTGCGGGGTGCTTCTCCGGCTGGTCCGGTTGTTGGGGGCGGGCAGCTTCGCCTCACTGGGCGGTGCGGGTATGTCTTCAGCGGGTCCGGTGTTTGGGGGCGTGTGCTCCGTCTCATTGTGGGGTGCGGGGCGCAACTCCAGCCGGTTCGGTGTCTGGGGCGGGCGCTCGTGTTCGCCAGGTGGTGCGGGGTGCTTCTCCGGCTGGTCCGGTTGTTGGGGGCGGGCAGCTTCGCCTCACTGGGCGGTGCGGGTGCGTCTTCAGCGGGTCCGGTGTTTGGGGGCGTGTGCTCCGTCTCATTGTGGGGTGCGGGGCGCAACTCCAGCCGGTTCGGTGTCTGGGGCGGGCGCTCGT
>NZ_JBSFDW010000013.1:133889-142167 GCF_053594115.1 Streptomyces sp. NPDC001970
CGTGTTCGCCAGGTGGTGCGGGGTGCTTCTCCGGCTGGTCCGGCTTTTTGGGGGCGGGCAGCTTCGCCTCATTGTGGGGTGCGGGGCGCAACTCCAGCCCGTCCGGCGTTTGAGGACGGACACTCGGGACCATCGGGCGGTACCGGCCACGACCCGCAACCCCGCCCGCCCGGTGGCACCGACTGCCTGCCAGGGACCCGCGCACCCGGTGGTGCCGGTCAGGGCCCGGCAGCCGCTCCGCGGGGCGGTACCGGGGCCCGGGGCGGAGCCCCGAGGAGGCGTCAGCCGCGGCCGATGTACGGCATCGTCGTCGCCATCACCGTCGCGAACTGCACATTCGCCTCCAGCGGGAGCTCCGCCATGTGAAGCACGGTCCGCGCCACATCCGCCGCGTCCATCACGGGCTCCACGGCGAGGCGGCCGTCCGCCTGAAGGACACCCGTCTGCATGCGCGCCGTCATCTCGGTCGCCGCGTTGCCGATGTCGATCTGGCCGCAGGCGATCCGGTACGGACGGCCCTCCAGGGAGAGGGACTTGGTCAGGCCGGTCATGGCGTGCTTCGTGGCCGTGTACGCGACCGACATCGGCCGCGGCACATGCGCCGAGATGGAGCCGTTGTTGATGATGCGGCCGCCCTGCGGGTCCTGGTCCTTCATCAGGCGGAAGGCCGCCTGGGCGCACAGGAACGAGCCGTTGAGGTTGACGTCCACGACGTGGCGCCACGCCTCGTAGGGGAGGTCCTCGAGCGGGACGCCGCCCGGTCCGAACGTGCCCGCGTTGTTGAAGAGCAGGTCCAGGCGCCCGTACCGATCCCGCACCGCGGTGAAGAGGGCCGTGACCTCGTCCGGTGAGGTGACGTCCGCGGGGACGCACAGCACGTCCGCGTCGTCGCCCGCCAGGGAGGCCGTCTCCTCCAGGGCCTCCGCGCGGCGGCCGGCGACGGCGACCGACCAGCCCGCGCCCGCGAGGGCCAGCGCCACGCTCCGCCCGATGCCCGAACCCGCACCCGTGATCACGGCACTTCTGTGCTCTGCCTCCATGGGCCCGCAGCGTACGGCAGAGACACGAACCCGGATCTCATCCGTCCGACACGCGGATGTTGTGTACCGGACAACCGTGTGACGTCACGCCCGACTCCAATGCGGCTGACAACAGTCGTATGGGAGGGGTACATGACACCCGAACGCCGACATTCCGGAGAATTCCGCGCCGCCGCACGCCACTTGGGCCGCCGTCGCTTCCTCACCGTCACCGGCGCCGCCGCCGCTCTCGCGTTCGCCGCCGACCTTCCGACCGCCGGGGCCGCGAGCGCCGCCGAGCTCGACCTCAGGAAGATCACCGAGAACCCGTTCACGCTCGGAGTGGCCTCCGGAGACCCGCTGCCCGGCTCCGTACTGCTGTGGACGCGGCTCGCGCCCCGACCGTACGAGCCCGGCAGCGGACTGCCGAACTCCCGCATCACGGTCAAGTGGGAGCTCGCCCACGACGACCGCTTCACCCGTGTCGTCAGACGCGGCCAGGCCACCGCCCACCCGGAGTTCGACCACAGCGTCCACGTCGAGGTCGCCAACCTGGACGCCGACCGCGTCTACTACTACCGCTTCCGCGCCGGCACCTGGATCAGCGCCACCGGGCGCACCCGCACCGCGCCGCGGGCCGGCGCGCGGATCTCCGAGCTGAAGCTCGCGGCCGTCTCCTGCCAGGCGTACCACGACGGCTACTTCACCGCGTACGAGCACCTCGCCGACGAGGACCTCGACGCCGTGTTCCACCTGGGCGACTACCTCTACGAGTACGCCGTCAACGCCGTCGGCGGCGCCCGCAACTACACCGACCGGCGCCTGCCCGCGCACTTCAACCGCGAGACCATCACGCTCGAGGACTACCGGCTGCGCTACGCGCTCTACCGCAGCGACCCCGACCTGGCCGCCGCGCACGCCGCGCACCCCTTCGTCGTCACCTGGGACGACCACGAGACCGAGAACAACTACGCGGACGACATCCCCGAGAACGACGTCCCGCCGGAGGAGTTCCTGCTGCGCCGGGCCGCCGCCTACCGTGCGTACTGGGAGAACCAGCCCCTGCGCAAGCCGCAGCAGCCCGACGGCCCGGACATGCAGCTCTACCGCCGTCTCCGCTTCGGCAGGCTCGCCCAGTTCGACATCCTCGACACCCGCCAGTACCGCTCCGACCAGGCGTACGGCGACGGCTGGCAGAAACCCGGGCCGGAGTCCGAGGACCCGGCTCGCACCATGACCGGCGAGACCCAGGAGCGCTGGCTGCTCGACGGCTGGAACGCGTCGAACGCGCTCTGGAACGTCGTCCCGCAGCAGGTCACCTTCGCCCAGCGGCGCGACGTCCCGCGCCCCGACTTCAAGCTCTCCATGGACGCCTGGGACGGCTACCCCGCCTCCCGCAAGCGGATCCTGGACGGCGCCGCGGCCGCCGGCATCGACAACCTTGTCGTGCTGACCGGCGACGTCCACGTCGGCTACGCCTTCGACCTGAAGCAGGACTTCGACGACCCGGCGTCCCGCACGGTCGGCACCGAGATCGTCGCCACCTCCATCAGCAGTGGCAAGGACGGTGCCGACAAGCCCGCGAACTGGGACAACCTCACCCAGGCCAACCCGCACATGAAGTTCTACAACGGCCGCCGCGGCTATACGACGGTCACGCTCACCACCGAGCACGCCCGCGCCGACTTCCGGACGGTCTCCGCGGTGACCACCCCCGGCGCGCCCCTCACCACGGCCGCGTCCTTCGTCACCGAGGCCGGAAACCCCGGTCTCACACCGGCATAGCCGCAAGCTCGCCGGGATAGCGGACGCCGATGCGGTCCCGTACCGCATCGAGCGTCCGCATCACCGCCAGCGAGCCGTCGAGCGGCACCAGCGGCGACTCCGTCCCGCCTGCCCGCAGACACCGCATCACCTCCGCCGCCTCGTGCCGCAACGAGTACCGGTCGTTCCCCGGCGCGTACTCCTCCGGCTCACGGCCCTCCCGGTGCAGCACGAACCGGTCCGGGTGGAAGAAGCCCCGCGGCAGGTCGATCCGGCCCGCCGAGCCGGTCACCGACGCCGTCATCGGCGTGTCCGCGAGGATCGAGCACGACAGCAGCGCCGACGCCCCCGACTCCCAGCCCAGCAGCATCCCCGTGTTCAGATCGACCCCCTCGTCCGAGAGCAGCGCATGCGCCTGGACGACATCCGGCTCGCCGAGCAGCAGGTGCGCGAACGACACCGGATACACGCCGAGGTCCAGCAGCGCCCCGCCGCCGACCGCCGGGTCCCGCAGCCGGTGGTCCGCCGCGAACGGACCGGCGAGACCGAAGTCGGCCTGGACCGTACGGACCTCACCGATCGCCCCCTCCCGCACCAGCTCCGCCAGCCGCCGGATCACCGGATTGCAGTACATCCACATGGCTTCCATCAGGAACAGCCCGCGCCCGCGTGCGAGCGCCACCAGCTCCTCGGCCTCGGCGGTGTTCAGCGTGAACGCCTTCTCGCACAGCACCGCCTTCCCCGCCTCCAGACAGAGCCCGGCGGCCGCGCGGTGCGCCGAGTGCGGCGTCGCGACGTACACCACGTCCACGTCCTCGTCCGCGGCGAGCGCCCCCCAATCGCCGTACGCCCTCGGTATCCCGAACCGCTCGGCGAAGGCCCGCGCCGAGGTGTCCGTGCGCGAGGCCACCGCGACGACCTCCGCGTCCGGCATCTCCTGCAGCTCGGCCGTGAACGCCGCCGCGATCCCGCCGGTCGCCAGCACACCCCACCGCACCGTGTCTCCCATGCCCTGCCCCTCGGTCATACGTGGAAAGGTCTCGACCACTTCGGACGAGCTGAGAGCATAGGGGGCGACGACAAGAAGCAGGAGCTGTTGATGCCGGAGAGCGGCCAGACCACAGGACACATATCCCACGCCGCACCGGCACCGTCCCCGACGTCGCCGTCGGCCGTCGCGCGTCGCGCCGGCCTCCTGGTCACGCTCGTCCTCGGCGGCCTCACCGCTCTTCCGCCGCTGTCCATGGACATGTACCTCCCGGCCCTGCCCGAGGTCACCGGCTCGCTGCATGCGCCCGCCGCCACGGTGCAGCTCACGCTCACCGCCTGCCTCGCCGGCATGGCACTCGGCCAGCTCGTCGTCGGCCCGATGAGCGACAGGTGGGGCCGCCGCCGACCGCTGCTCATCGGCATGCTCGTGTACGTCGCCGCCACCGCGCTCTGCGCTCTCGCGGTCGGCGCCGAAATGCTCATCGCCTTCCGGCTCCTCCAGGGTCTCGCCGGCGCCGCGGGCATCGTCATCGCCCGCGCGGTCGTCCGTGACCTGTACGACGGCGTGGAGATGGCACGGTTCTTCTCCACCCTGATGCTGATCTCCGGAGTCGCCCCGATCATCGCCCCGCTCATCGGCAGCCAGATCCTCCGGGTCGGCGACTGGCGTGGCGTCTTCCACGTCCTCACCGGGGTCGGACTGCTGCTCACCCTCGTCGTGTGGCGCTGGCTGCACGAGACCCTGCCGCCCGAGCGGCGGCACGGCGGAGGTGTCGGCGCGGCCCTGCACACCATGCGGGGTCTCCTCGCCGACCGCAAGTTCACCGGCTACATGCTGGCCGGATCGCTCGCCTTCGCCGCGCTCTTCGCCTACATCTCGGCCTCGCCGTTCGTCATCCAGGAGATCTACGGCGCCTCGCCGCAGACCTTCAGCCTGCTCTTCGGGCTCAACTCGATCGGGCTCATCGCGGTCGGCCAGATCAACGGAAAGCTGCTCGTCGGGCGGGTCAGCCTCGACAAGGCGCTCGGCTTCGGCCTCGCCGTGATCACTCTCGCCGCGGTGGCGCTGCTGCTGATGACGACAGGCGTCTTCGGCGAGGTCGGGCTCGTACCTTTGGCGGCAGGTCTCTTCGTTCTGATGTCCGCGATGGGCCTGGCGATGCCGAACACCAACGCCCAGGCGCTGATGCGCACCCCGCACGCCGCCGGCTCGGCCTCCGCGCTGCTCGGCACGTCCTCGTTCCTGATCGGTGCGATCGCATCCCCGCTGGTGGGGATCGCGGGCGAGGCGACCGCGGTGCCCATGGCCGTGGTGCAGCTCGTGTGTGCGCTGGGCGCGATGGCCTCGTTCGTCCTGCTGTGCCGCCCGTGGCGGCGTACGGATCACGCGGACCGTACGGATCACGCGGACCGTACGGATCACGCGGACCGTACGGACAAGGGCGGTGCGGACACGGACCGAGCCGACGGAGAGTCTCAGTCCGCGCGCGCGTAACCGATCAGATGCAGCCGGTCCTTCGCGTCCGTCCAGCGGAACAGCCCCACCCCTGACGCCTCGGTGCTCGGCAACCGGGAGTTGAGGGAGAGCGGCTCCGGCAGACCCGTCGCCAGATCGACCTCGTACGGGGTGCCACCGCCGGCCAGGGCCTCCGCCGCGCCACGGGTGTTCGTCGCCCCGTACGCCATGCCCTCGTCGGTCACCGTCGTCAGCGTCAACGGGTGGGTGCCGTCCGGCTCCTCGAAGCAGTACCCGGACCGCTCCTCCAGGTCGAAGGCGAGGTTCCCGGCGATCAGATAGCGGCCGTCGGGGGAGACCACGGCCTGCGGATACTCGCCCGGCTCGATCGCCGGCTTGTGGCACTCGGCCGTGACCAGCGCCTTCCCGGTCGCCGAGTCGTGCACGGCCCAGAGTTCATGGGTGGTGGCGCGCTTGGTCTTCGGCGCCTTCTGCCAGCGGACGAGCACCTGCCCCGAGGCGAGCGACGTCGGTACGCCGTAGGTGCGGTCGGCGCCGGCCGGGGCGACGTTCCGGCTGAACCAGCCGCCCCGCACCCAGAACTCCCTGGCCCCGCTCACCAGCAGGCCCTTCGCGGTCAGCCCGCGCACCTCGGTCAGCTGCCGGCAGGTCGTGCAGCCCACCGGGTGGCGCAGATCCTTCGGAGCGATGATCGTCACACCGCCGGTGACCGGGTCCACGACGGCGCTGCGCGCCCCGCCGTCGCCGATGAGGATGCCGGGACCGGTGCCGGAGACCGTCGGCGCGGTGGGCCAGGGAACCTCGACGCGCTGCCGTTCGCCGTCGACGGCGTCGTAGATGTCGAGCGAGACGAAGGTGCCGGACGGGGTGAGCGGGTCGCGTCCGGCCTTCCCGAACGACCAGGTGACGAAGAACTGCCGTTCGTCCTTGGTGACCGCGAAGAGCCGCGGGAAGTTCTGCGGGCCGGCCAGCGCGGACCTGGGCTCGTCCGCCCAGCCCGGCTTGCCCGTCGCGGCGTCCACGGTGCGCAGCCGGAAGTCGTCCTTCTCCCGTACGAGGTAGGCGATCAGACCGGTCTCGCGGGCGATGGCGTAGTCGGACGAGGTGTCCGGGAGCTCCCAGCCCCTGGCGGTGTCGTACGCGGGCGGGACGGTGAGTCTGGTCGCCGGGCCGGTGGTCCTGGTCGGCTTCTTCGGCTTGTCCCCGCCGCCCCTGGGCTCCTTGCCTGCGCCACCGCCGCAGGTGGCCAGCAGGAGGAGCAGCGCCAGTACGGCCACTCCGGCCACCAGGGCGATGCGCACGACCCGCTGTCTCATGGTCCCCCCGATGAGCACTGCCGTTGGACAACGGCCGTCAGACTAGCAACTGGCCACGTGGGCACAGAGGTTCGGTCCGGCGCCGCCGGGTGGCGAATTCCGGCCTAGAATTCGCCGGTGAACGCCACTCTCTCCGCCGCTCTCGCCGGACTGCTCGACGGTCTGCCGCAAGGTCGTCTCGCCCAGGCCGTGGACCGGCTGATCGCCAGCTACCGGGGGGAGACGCCGACGGACGCGCCCGTGCTGCGCGACCGGGCGGACGTGGCCGCGTACGCCGCGTACCGGATGCCCGCGACGTTCGAGGCGGTACGGTCCGCTCTCGCCGCGTTCAGGGCGGCGGCGCCCGAGTGGGCGCCCGCCTCGCACACCGACATCGGCGGCGGTACGGGCGCGGCGAGCTGGGCGGTCGCCGACGCCTGGCCGGAGAGCGACCGTCGCACCACCGTGCTGGACTGGGCGGAGCCCGCGCTGGCCCTCGGCCGGGAGCTGGCGGCCGCTTCGGACTCGCCCGCGCTGCGCGGCGCGGAGTGGCGGCGGGCCAGGATCGGCGCGGCGATGCGGCTGGAACCGGCGGACCTGATCACGGTCTCGTACGTCCTGAAGGAACTCGGCGACGCCGACCGCACGGCACTCGTGGAGCAGGCCGCGGCGGCCGGCCAGGCGGTGCTGATCGTCGAGCCCGGCACGCCCGACGGCTACGAGCGCGTCATCGAGGCCCGCGACCGGCTGATCGCGGCGGGCCTGCGAGTCGCGGCGCCGTGTCCGCACAGCGCCGCCTGCCCGATCGTGCCCGGCACGGACTGGTGCCACTTCGCGGCGCGCGTGAGCCGGTCGTCGCTGCACCGCCAGGTGAAGGGGGGTTCGCTGGCCTACGAGGACGAGAAGTTCAGCTATGTCGCCGCCACCCGCTTCCCCGCGACCCCGACGGCTTCCCGGGTGGTCCGCAAGCCCCAGATCCGCAAGGGCCAGGTGCTCCTGGACCTCTGCTCCACCGACGAGTCCCTCCACCGCACGACGGTCACCAAACGTCACGGCGACCTCTACCGCGCGGCCCGCGACACGGGCTGGGGCGCGGAGTGGCCCCCGTAGGGGCCGATGCGCGGCTCCCCCGCGGGGCCGGGCCCCCCGGCCCCGCGGGAGTCTGGGCCACGAGGGCTGACGCCCTGATCCCCCTGCGGCAGCTTCGGGCCGCGAGTCCCGGGACCGGCCCGATGTGCGCGGGCCCCAGCCCGCCGGGCTTCGGGTACGGCGGCACCCGCATCAGCCCACCCGGGTTCGGTGACGGCGGCGCCCCTTCGCGGCCTGTCCGGCGATTGCGGGCGGACACCCGGTCCGCCGTATGGCGGCGGCGCGCTGCCCTGCCCTACTCGGGCTTTGTGGGGGACTGCGCCGTCCTGGCCGCGTTCGGGCTTTGTGGGCGGCGGCGTCCACATCTCAGCTTGTCCGGTGTTTGAGGGCGGTATGCGGGTTCGCGGTACGGGGGGTGCGCCGTCCTGGCCGCGTTCGGGCTTTGTGGGCGGCGGCGTCCACATCTCAGCTTGTCCGGTGTTTGAGGGCGGCATGGGGGTTGGCCGTACGGGGGACTGCGCCGTCCTGGCCGCGTTCGGGCTTTGTGGGCGGCGTCCACATCTCAGCTTGTCCGGTGTTTGAGGGCGGTATGCGGGTTCGCGGTACGGGGGGTGCGCCGTCCTGGCCGCGTTCGGGCTTTGTGG
>NZ_JBSFDW010000013.1:142264-189046 GCF_053594115.1 Streptomyces sp. NPDC001970
TGGGCGGCGGCGTCCACATCTCAGCCTGTCCGGCGTTTCAGGACGGACACCGTGGTTCACCGCACGGGAGCGGTACGCCATTCCAGTCCGTCCGGCGCTTGAGGACGGACACCCCGGAGCCGCCGGACAGGGGCGGCACACCCCTGCCGAGGGCCGGCGGCCCCGGGGCACCCCGTACCCCGCCGAGGTCAGGAGCGGAGCTCCTGGGTGCAGCACTTGACGCTGCCGCCGCCCTTCAACAGCTCACCGAGGTCCACCCCGACCGGCTCGAAGCCCCGGGCCCGCAGCGGCCCGAAGAGCCCCACGGCCTCCTGCGGGAACAGCACGTGCCGCCCGTCGCTCACCGCGTTCAGCCCCATCGCCGCCGCGTCCGCCTCACGTGCGACGAGCGCGTCGGGGAAGAGCCGTGCCAGGACCGCGCGGCTGCCGGGCGAGAAGGCCCCGGGGTAGTACATGATCTCGTCCGCCTCGTCGTCGAGAACGGACAGCGCCGTGTCGAGGTGGTAGTAGCGCGGGTCCACCAGATCCAGTCCGATCACCGGCCTTCCGAAGAACTCCTGCGCCTCGTCGTGCGACAGCGGGCTCGACCGGAAGCCCCGCCCCGCCAGCACATACGTCGAGGTCACCGCGAAGTCGCCCTCGCCCTCGTTGATGTGCACCGGCTCATGGATCTCGGCGAAGCCGTGCGCGCGGAACCACTCCAGGTGTGCCGCGGCCTCCGCCTCCCGCTCGCGGTGGGCGAAGCGTGCGCCGAGCACGCGCCCGTCCACGACGGTCGCGCCGTTCGCGGCGTAGACCATGTCGGGCAGGTCGGGCTCAGGTTCGAGCAGTTCCACCGTGTGCCCGAGCGCACGGTAGCGCTCGCGCAGGGTCTCCCACTGGGCGAGCGCCAGCGGCAGATCGACGGGCTTCCCGGGGTCCATCCATGGGTTGATGGAGTACGTCACCTCGAAGTGCGTGGGTGGGCACATGAGGTAGCGGCGGGGTCTGGCGTCACGGGGCAATGAGGGCTCCTCACGAGCGGCAGCGCTGCGACGCACGGTTGTGCGTGTTGCCATGGTGCGGTGTACGGCGGCGCCGCGCAGTGATCCGAACGGGTGGTTCATCACACGTACGCCCCGAGTACAGCCGAGCGCAGAGACGATACGTATCGTCACGCCGCTGGTAGATTGACCCGTATGGCAGACACCAGGGTCCCCGACGCCTCCCGCCGCAGCGAACGCTCCCGCCGCGCCATCTACGATGCCGCGCTCTCCCTCGTCGGCGAGGTCGGTTACACCAGGACGACCATCGAGGGCATCGCCGCCCGGGCCGGCGTCGGCAAGCAGACCATCTACCGCTGGTGGCCCTCCAAGGCCGCGGTCCTCCTCGAAGCCTTCCTCGACCGGGCCGAGCAGGCCGCCCAGGGCGAGCCGGAGCTTCCCGACACCGGTGACCTGGAGGCCGACCTCAAGCTCGTCCTGCGCGCCACCGTCGACGAGCTGAACTCGCCGCCCTACGACGCCCCCGCCCGCGCCCTCGCCGCCGAGAGCGTCGTCGACCCCGCCCTCGGCGCCGAGTTCGTCCACAGGCTCCTCGAACCCTCCCTCCAGCTGTATGTACGCAGGCTGCGCGCCGCCCAGGACGCCGGTCACGTACGTCCCGGCGTCGACCCCCGCATCGCCCTGGAGCTTCTCGTCGGCCCCCTCGCCCACCGCTGGCTGCTGCGCACCCTCCCGCTCACCCACGAGTACGCGGACAAGATCGTCGAGTACGCGCTGTACGGCCTTGCGCCGAGGCGCTGAGTGAGGCACCGGCCACACGATCGGGGGGCGCGGCCACCCGGCGCGCGCGATGGTGCGACCATGGCAGGGTCCGCCAGGGGCGAGCAGCGAGGTGTGAGGGGATAGATGGGCGACGGTATCGGCCGCTACCGCGGCACGGAGAGCAGGATGTCCTGGGACCGTCGACTGCCGCAGTGGCTGCGCAGGCGCCCGAGCGAGGACTCCGGGAAGGCCTCCGATCACCGCCTGCCCCTGCTGCTGGCCGTCGCCGCCGCCGGACTGCCGCTCGCGCCCGCCGCGTACCCCTCGGGCTACAGCTGCTCCTGTGAGCGCATCGGGTGCCCCACCCCGGCCCGCCACCCCGTCTCCTTCGCCTGGCAGACCCAGTCCACGACCGACCGCGACAAGATCGAGCGCTGGGCGGCCGACGAGCCCGAGGCGAACTTCATCACCGCCACCGGCATGGTCCACGACGTCCTCGACGTGCCGCTGGAGGCGGGCCGCGCCGCCCTGGAGCGGCTCCTCGCCGAGGGCATCGACGTCGGCCCGGTCGCCGAGTCCGGGGGTGCCCCCACGCCGCAGGGCGTAGGGGGAGAAGAACGGATGCTGTTCTTCACCGCCACCCGCGGCACGCCCGAGGACGAGGACGAGTGGTGGCCGTGTGAGCTGGACTGCCATCCCGAGACGATGGACGAGCACCCGGGGCTGCGCTGGCACAGCCGCGGCAGCTACGTGCTCGTGCCGCCCGCTCGGCTCCCGAACGGCCTCACCGTCGAGTGGGCCCGCGGCCCCGAGCACCCGCTGCCGGACCCGCTGACGCTGCTCGAGGTGCTCGCCGACGCCTGCGCGACATACGCGGACCAGGCGGACGAGCACGACGACGACCGCCCCTCCGTGGCGTGGCCGCTGCACCGCTGAGACCACCCGGGCCCTGCCGCATGCCGACGCCGGGCCGGATGGGAAAGCCTCGTCGCCCCACAGCCGTGGACCGGTCAGCCGGCCTCGAACGCCGGGCGGGCTCGGTGAGCGGGTGCCGTCGCGCGGCCGGTGGGCCCGCGGTGGACCCGTGTGCCCGGCCTCGAACGCCGGGCGGGCCGATTCGGCGACACCGGCGGTGCGGAAGGCCGCCCGCCTACGACCCCTTCGCCGACGTCACACCCTGCAGCCGCCCCACTATCGTCACGGCAGGGCCCGTCGCGCCGCTCGGAGCCAGCAGGACCGCCTGGCTGGACATCCACTCCTTCGTGAGGGTGTTCTTCACTTCACCGGTCATCAGCGCCTTCACGTCCGGGCTGACCTTCGGCCGGTAACCCTGCGCCGCCGTCTGCCGGTCGAAGAAACGCATCGCGAAGAACACCAGTGCGCCGCCGTCCTCCGTGGCCAGACCGAGCGGCGCGAAGTCCCCGGTGTCCAGCGGCTGGTCGACGAACTGCGTCGACAGGCCCGGCCGTTGCGCGATCTGCTTGCGCTCCTCCCGCCAGCCGGTCGTGTGCACGCCGGCGGCGAAGTGGTCCGGCTTGCCGTCCTGCATGTACGAGGCGTACTCCTCGCTCAGATCGCGCGGGGCGACCGCCGTCGCCGTCGAGTCCGGCGCCATCGGCTCCGCCCAGCCGTCCTTGTCCGTACGGAACTTCGGCATCTCGTCGGGCGTGAGGATCGCCAGATAGGCGGCCTCCCACAGCTGGTCGTTGCCGTTCCGGACGAACGCCACCAGCCAGCGGCTGTCCTGCCGGCCGCTGTCGACGTCGCGGTTGCTGTCGGTGTCCGCGAAGAAGTACCGCGGCCAGCCCGCCTTTTTCGGCACGTGGAACTTCGCGTCCGTCAGCTCCAGCGGCCGGTGCTGCGGGTTGCCGTCCGGCTGCGTCACGCTGCGCGCCTTCAGGCCCGCCTGGTTGATCGCGCCGAGCGCGCCCGTGACCCTGCCCGCGTCGAGGGCAGGGTCGTACGCCTTGTCCGCCTTGTTGTACGCGTCGGTGAAGTCCTTCAGGGCCTGTGCGGCCTCAGTTGTCGTCGCCGCCGGTACGACTTCCAGTTCGCCGTGAACCGTCACGCACCCGCTCGCCGTCAGCGACAGCACCGTCGTCGCCGCGAGCCCCGTCGCCACCCGACCCAGCCTGCTCATCGGTTGCCTTCTGCGCCTTCTGCTTCTCGTCCCCCACTGACCGTCCGAACCCTACCGGGAGGAGGAACAGGGCGAGCGTCGGGACCAGATACAGCAGCCACACCGTGACCTGCAGCACGGTCGGATCGGGCTGGAAGTTGAAGACGCCCTTCAGCAGCGTGCCGTACCAGCTGTCCGGCGGGACGGTCGCGCTGATGTCGAACGCCTTGTCCGAGAGGCCGCCCAGGAACCGGGCTTCCTGCAGGTCGTGGACACCGTACGCGAACACACCCGCGGCCACGACGACCAGCATCGCGCCGGTCCAGGTGAAGAACTTGGCCAGATTGATCCGCAGCGCGCCCCGGTAGAACAGCCAGCCCAGCACGACCGCCGTCGCGATCCCGAGCAACACCCCGGACAGCGGGGCCGACGAGCCCTCCGCGTCGGCGGCCGCCCGTACCGACGCCCACACGAACAGCGCCGTCTCCAGCCCCTCGCGGCCCACCGCCAGGAACGCCGTCGCGACCAGCGCGCCCGTCCCCATCTGCAGCGCCGCGTCCAGCTTGCCGTGGAGCTCGGACCTCAGATGCCGTGCGGTGCGCCGCATCCAGAAGACCATCCAGGTGACAAGGCCGACGGCGACGATCGACAGCGAACCGCCGAGCAGCTCCTGCGCCTCGAACGTCAGCTCCTGCGAGCCGAATTCGAGGGCCGCGCCGAACGCGAGCGAGAGCCCGCATGCGACCCCGATGCCGATCCAGATCGGCTTCAGGGCGTCCCTGCGATCCGTCTTCACGAGATACGCGACGAGGATGCAGACGACCAGACTGGCCTCCAGGCCCTCGCGCAGGCCGATCAGATAGTTGCCGAACACGTCGGTGCGTCCTTCCTGTTGCGCTCGTTTCGCCCGCTACGAGAACAGCGCCCGGCCCCACCAGTCGTCCTTGCCGCGGACGCCCGGCGGGATCGCGAACAGCGCCGAACCCACGTGCTGGATGTACTCGTTGAGGACGTCGCTCGCGGCGAGGCTCCGCTGCACGGGAACGAAGCCCTTGGCGACGTCCCGCTGGTACGCGAGGAAGAACAGCCCCGCGTCCAGCCGGCCCAGACCGTCCGTGCCGTCCGTGAACGAGTAGCCGCGGCGCAGCATCATCGCCCCGCCGTTGGAGTCCGGGTGGGCGAGGCGCACATGAGCGGTCGGCAGCATCGCGGGCAGGAACGGCTCGTCGTGCTCCCCGGCCTTGCCGACCGGGGCGCCCTCGCGCTTGTCCCGGCCGAAGATGTCCTCCTGCTCCTGCAGCGGCGTGCGGTCCCAGGTCTCGATGTTCATCCGGATCCGGCGTGCCACGAGGTATGAGCCGCCCGCCATCCAGGCCGGGCCCTCCTTCCCGGACACCCACACGTGCTTGTCCAGGGCGGCCTTGTCGGTGCCCGGGATGTTCCGGGTGCCGTCCTTGAAGCCCATCATGTTGCGCGGCGTCTGCGCCTCGGGCGTCGTCGACGACGTCTTGCCGAAGCCGAGCTGCGACCAGCGGACGGCGACCTTGCCGAAGCCGATGCGGGCGAGGTTGCGGATCGCGTGCACGGCGACCTGCGGGTCGTCCGCGCAGGCCTGGACGCACAGATCGCCGCCGCTGCGCGCCGGATCGAGGTTGTCGCCGGGGAACTTCGGCAGCTCGACGAGCGCGGCCGGCCTGCGGTCCTTCAGCCCGAAGCGACCGTCGAAGAGGGTCGGACCGAAGCCGATGGTGAGGGTGAGCCGGGACGGCTGCAGGCCGAGCGCCTCGCCCGTGTCGTCCGGCGGGGCCTCGGCGAGACCGCCGTACGCGCCGTCGCCGACCGTCTGCCCGGCCGTCATCCGCTCGGCGGCCCGTGTCCAGTCCTTCAGCAACTGGACGAGTTCCGCACGGTCCTCGGTCTTCACGTCGAAGGACGCGAAGTGCAGCCGGTCCTGCACGGGCGTGGCGATACCGGCCTGGTGCGATCCGTGGAACGGCACCGCCGCGCCGCTCGCGGCGGCGAGGGCGGTCTCGTCCCCGTCGCGCGCCACGGCGGCGATCGCGCCGCCCGCCGCGGCGGCGCCGAGCGCGAGCCCGGCACCTCCCCAGCCGAGCAGGGCGCGCCGCGAGGGGGCGGCCTGGCCCGTGGTCGCCGAGGCTTCCTCCCGAGTGGCGTCGGCGGCTTCCCCGGCGGATTCCTCGGTGGCTCCCCCGACGGGCTCCTCGGTGGGTGTTCTGCTCATCGTCGCATCCTTCTGATGGTTACTTCACGGCTACTTCACGACCGCGGCGGCGAGCTTCGACAGAGGCTCGGCCAGCGCGTTCACACCGTCGGACAGCTCCTTGCGCTGCGGCTCGGTGACCTTGTCGTACGAGGTGAAGACGTACGAGGTCTTGTCCGTGCGGTACTTGTCGAGCAGCGTGTTCAGTGCCGCGAACTGCTTGTCGAGCTCGGCGACGAGCTTCGGGTCGTTCTTGGAGGCGACCGGCTTCAGCAGCTCGTACGACTTCTGCGCGCCCTCGACGTTCGCCTTGAAGTCGACCAGGTCGGTGTGGGAGTAGCGCTCCTCCTCGCCCGTGACCTTGCCGGTCGCGACCTCGTCGAGGAGTTCCTTCGCGCCGTTCGCCATCGACGTCGGTGTGATCTCGGCGGTGCCGACCTTCTTCACCCAGTCGGCGAGGTCCTTGTCGAGGGTGTCGGCGAGCGTCTTCGCCTCGGGGCCGAGCTTCTTGTCCTGCCACAGCGCCTTCTCCAGGCGGTGCCAGCCGGTCCACTCCTGGCCCTTCTCCAGGTCCCCGATGCCGTCCTCGCGGAGGTCGACCTTCGGGTCGATGTCGCCGAAGGACTCGGCGACGGGCTCGGTGCGCTCCCAGCCGATGCGGGAGTCCGCGTACGCCTTCTTCGCCGCCTCGGTGTCCCCGGCGCGGACGGCGGCGGTGAACACCTTCGCCTTCGGCAGCGTCTCGTCGGCCTGCTGCTGGACGTACGTGCGGTACTCGGCGACCGCCTTGTCCATCTCCGGGGACCGCTTGGCCACGGTGCCGCCGGTCACCTTGACCTGCCGGCGGATGCCCTCGCCCGTCATGCCGGGCTTGCAGGCGATCGCGTAGGCACCGGCCTTCACCTCGGCGGTGAGGCTCGCCTTGGTGCCGGGGCCGATGTTCTCGCGCTCGGTGACGATGCGGTCGTCCGGGAAGAGGATGTAGACCTCGGTGACCTTCGAGCCCTTGTTCTCGATGTCCAACTGGACGTGCCCGGCCGGGAACTCCTTCTTGGACACCTCGCAGGAGTCGTCCTTCGCGGTGACGGTGACGGCACCGTCACCACCCTTGGCGTCGCTCTTCTCGGCACAGCCCGTGACGGCGGTCAGAGCGGCCGCGGTCGCGGCGGCGGTGACGACGGTGAGGCGGACGGCTCGCATACAGGCTCCACGGAGGACGGGACGGGGGACGGAGTGGGGTGGTACGGCAGTGAGGCGGACCTAACTTAGCCGAGGCTTACCTGGGCGGTACCCCGCCGGATGGTGATTCAGCTCTCATGAGCGGCCTGAGACCATGGGCCGGTCACGCGCCGGTCAAGCGCTGGTCAAATGCCGCGCTTTGTCGGGACGGCCTCCCGGGGATGGTTCAATTCCGGCGTGATGGAACGACCCCATGGCATCGATGTACTGCGCGTCTTCTGCGGCGCCGACGGCCACCACGGCAACGCCCTCGGTGTCGTACGCGACGGACGTGCGTACCCCGACCGGCAGTCGCGGCAGGCGCTGGCCCGGGAACTCGGTTTCAGCGAGACCGTGTTCGTCGACGATCCCGAACGCGGAGTGGTCGACATCTACACACCGGGACTGCGGCTGCCGTTCGCCGGGCATCCGCTCGTCGGCGCGGCCTGGCTGCTCGACCTGGAGGTCGTGAACCCGCCCGCGGGTGAGGTGTGGGCCCGCCACGACGGCGAGTTCACCTGGATCACCGCGCGCACCGCATGGGCACCGCCGCGGACACTGCGCCAGTACGCGTCGGCCGCCGAGGTCGAGGCGCTGGAGGTGCCCCCGCCGGGGGTGGGGGTACCTCCCACGCCCGAAGGGCTGTGGGGGAGGGGCTACGCGTGGGGCTGGGAGGACGAGGCCGCCGGCCGGGTCCGTGCGCGGGCCTTCCCGGGGCGAATCGATGAGCGCGGCGGCAGCCGCTCCGGTGGAGCCGGGGCTTGCGCCGGGGGGATCGACGAGGACGAGGCGACGGGCGCGGCGGCGCTGCTGCTCACCGGGCAGCTGGGGCGGGCCCTGAACATCACTCAGGGCCGGGGTTCGCAGATTCTCACCGCCCCCGGCCCCGACGGCACGATCGAGATCGGCGGCCGCGTGCGCCTCGCCTGACGAGACGCTGACCAGGCGCTGACCAGGCACCGCCAAGGCCCGGTCGGGCCCGGTCGAGCCTCCGTCAGGCGCTGAGCGGGCCCCGCTCGTCCGGACCGCAGGCCTGGCCGAGCTCCCGGAACACCGCGCCGTTGAAGTCGAACGCCCGCTTGCACTCGTCGATGATGCGCTGCTTCTCCAGGTCGTCCGCGTTCACCCGGTCCAGCAGCTCCCGGTAACTCCGCTTGAACGCCGCCGGGTTGGCGATCCGCTCGAAGACGTAGAACCGGACGCCGTCGCCCTTGCGGTCGAAGCCCCAGGTCCGCTCGGCCTTGTCGCGGATGATCTGGCCGCCGGAGAGGTCTCCGAGATACCGGGTGTAGTGGTGCGCCACATACCCCGCGGGCCAGGTGCGGGCGCACTCCTCGACCCGTGCCGCGTACGCCGCGGTCGCGGGCAGCGGCCGCAGCTCGTCCTGCCAGTCCGCACCGCGCAGATGTGCGAGGTCGCGCTCCAGCTCGGACGTCCGGAGCAGCTCCGGCTGTATGAAGGGACCGGCGACGGGGTCGCCCGAGAGCGACTCGGCCGCGCCCTCCAGTGCCCGGTACACGAACCACAGCTGCTCGGTGTAGCGCGCATAGGCGTCCACCCCCAGCCGGCCGCCGAGCAGGTCGCTCATGAAGGTCGAGGTCTCCGCCTGGGTGTGCTGCTCGTGCGACGCGACGCGGATCAGGGTCGAGAAAGGCGTGTCCGACGTGTCCAGCGTGTCCAGCGTGTCCAAGGCGGACCTCCGAGGGGCCGAGGGGGACGGGAACCAGTAGGATCCTGCTGCTTAGGCTTACCTAAGTCAACTGGTTCCCGACGACCTGTCGGTAAAAACGCTACCCCTCTTCGCGGTCAGGGCAACGTCAGAATCTCGGTGCCGCTCTCGGTCACCACCAGCGTGTGCTCGAACTGCGCGGTCCGCTTCCGGTCCTTCGTCACGACGGTCCAGCCGTCGTCCCACATGTCGTACTCGTGGGTCCCGAGCGTCAGCATCGGCTCGATCGTGAAGGTCATTCCCGGCTGGATGACGGTGGTCGCGTGCGGGCTGTCGTAGTGCGGGATGATCAGCCCGGAGTGGAACGACGCATTGATGCCGTGCCCGGTGAAGTCGCGCACGACGCCGTAGCCGAAGCGCTTCGCGTACGACTCGATGACCCGCCCGATGATGTTGATCTGGCGGCCGGGCCTGACCGCCTTGACGGCCCGGTCGAGCGACTCCCGCGTCCGCTCGACGAGGAGCTTCGACTCCTCGTCCACGTCGCCGCAGAGGTAGGTGGCGTTGTTGTCGCCGTGCACGCCGTTGATGTACGCGGTGACGTCCAGGTTCACGATGTCGCCGTCGCGCAGCACCGTCGAGTCGGGGATCCCGTGACAGATCACCTCGTTGATCGACGAGCACAGCGACTTCGGGAAGCCGCGGTAGCCGAGCGTCGACGGGTACGCGCCGTGGTCGCACATGAACTCGTGCGCGACACGGTCCAGTTCGTCCGTGGTCACCCCGGGCTCGATGAGCTTCGCTGCCTCCGCCATCGCCTGCGCGGCGATGCGGCCCGCGATGCGCATGCGCTCGATCGTCTCGGCATTCTGGATCTCCGGCCCGGTGTACGGCGTCGGCGCGGGCTTCCCGACGTACTCGGGGCGCCGGATGTTTCCGGGAACGGAACGGATGGGAGAGAGCTCCCCTGGTACGAGCAGCGACTGGCCAGACATGCCAGCGAGTCTAACCAGCCGTGCTGGGGCAGCATGGCGTCAGAGGAAGGAGCCGACGATGGCCCTGTTCAAGAAGCGCACAGTGGGCAAACCGGGTGAGTGGTACTACTGCCTGGAGCACAAGAAGGTCGAGGAGGGCCCCGAGTGCCCTGCCAAGGACCGCTTCGGCCCGTACGCCTCACGCGAGGACGCCGAGCACGCGATGGCGACGGCCCGCGAGCGGAACCTGGAGTGGGAGACCGACCCCAGATGGCACGACGCTCCCCGTGACGAGGACACGGCCGACTGATCAGAGGGTGGCCCCCCGTACGGCCGCCGCCCCTTCCTCCGCCGCCGCTCGCTCCTTCTGGGCGCGGCGGCGGAGGGCGTCCTCGTCCGTCTCGGCGTCGTAGGTCACGAGCTTCGGAAGGGCCGCGGCGAGCAGCCCGACCGAGGCGATGCACGCCAGGCCGCCGGTCCAGAAGGCCGCGCGCGTCCCGGTCCAGCCGGCCATGGCGCCCGCGCGGACCTGGCCGAGCTGAGGGCCGACGCTGTACGAGAGGACCTCGATGCCGGCGAGGCGGCCCCGCAGGGACTCCGGCACGGTCTGGTTCCAGATCGTGGAGCGGCCGAGTCCGCTGAGCATGTCACCGGCCCCCGCGAACGCCAGGCACAGCAGCACCAGCCACACGTTCGTCAGCCATCCGGCCGCCGCGATCGCCAGCCCCCACCCGGCCGCGCCGAAGACGACGAACAGCCCGTGCCGCCGCACCCGCGACGTCCAGCCGCTGGTCAGGCTCAGCACGAGCGACCCCACCGACCCCGCCGCGTACATCAGCCCCAGCGACCACTGCGCGTCCAGCTCGTCCGCGAGGAACGGGAAGATCGTGTTGGGGAACGCGAAGAGCATCGCGGCCAGGTCGATCGCGTACGTACCGAGCAGCACCGGCCGGCTCCACGCGTACCGCGCGCCCTCCGCGATGCCCCGCAGTGAGGGCTTCTCCGCGTCGTGCGCGGGCGGCGCGGCGGTGAGCCGGCCGCACAGCAGCACGGAGACGACGAAACCGGCAGTCGTCGTCGCGTACGCCGCGGCGTGGCCCGCGTACGCCACGACCAGACCGGCCAGCGCGGGCCCGGCGATCGAGCCGAGCTGCCAGCGCAGGGCGTTCAGCGCGGCCGCGGCGGTCTGCTGGTCGTGCGGCACGATCCGGGCCAGCAGCGAGTCCAGCGCGGGCCGCTGGAGTCCTGCGAGGCCCGAGACACCAGCCGCGACCAGGTACAGCGGCCAGAGCACGGGCGTCGGCAACAGCGCGTTCACCAGCAGAATCAGGGCGAGCACGCCCAGCCCCGCCTCGGTGAGCAGGATGACTTTCCGCCGGTCGACGGCGTCCGCCAGCGCCCCGCCGTACAGCCCGAACACGACCAGCGGCACGAGCTCGACGGCACCCATCGCGCCCACGGCGAACGGGGAGCCGGTCAGCTCCTTGATCTGCAGGGGCAGTGCCACCATCGCCATGAAGCTGCTGAAGTAGGTCACCAGCCCCTGGCCCCACAGCAGCCGGAAGTCCCGCGACGACCTCCACGGGGCGAGGTCGGGAAGCAGCGCGCGACATCGTTCTCCCACGACCGGCCATCCTCCGCACCCGGCACGGGGCGGGCAACAGATTTACGCCCGGACGGGGCGCCGGATCCCCGGGCGCGCCCGGTACCGGCCGGCGGGCCGGGGTGTCCGTCCTCAGGCGCCTGATGGGCTCCACAGGAGCCGCGTGTCCCCCACACCCCGCCAGGGCCCCGCCGGGGTGTGGGGGCAGATTGAAGCGCGGGGTACGAGGGCGGAGCCCTCGAAACGGGTCCGGGGCGGAGCCCTCGGTTTAGGGAAGGGGCGCGGCGGGGGCTGTATCCGGGGCGGGGGCCGTATCGACGTGCGGCTCCGCCGCGTGGCCCGCCGCAGGTGTCGCCCGCATGCGCGCCCGCACCCGTGCCTCACCTACCAGCGCGGCGGCGGCGGGCCCGTGAGCTGGTCCGCGAGTCGGGAGAGGCGGTCACGGAATCGGCGCCGCCCACGCGGCGCGGGCGGCAGACCGTTCTCGCCGGCCGCCGCGCTCACCAGGTGCTGCACCGTGTCGAGGTCCACCTCCGCCCCGCCCTCCACCGTGAGCCCCTCGTGCGCGAGGCCCCGCACCTCTGCATCCCCGCCGTCCAGCGCCAGCACCGTCGCCCCGGAGCGCCGCGCATCGTGCACCCGCTCCAGCAGGCCCGCGTCCGCTCGCTTCGGCGCCACCACCAGCAGCGTCTCGCCGCGCCTGGCCGCCGCAAGACGGCCGAGCCCGACCGCCAGATGCGCCGGGTCCCCGGACCGCACCCGGTGGCGCACCAGCGTCGGCGCCAGCTCCGGCTGCCCGGACCACGCGGCCTCGTCCACGAGATGCGCGGCGAGATGCCACGGCTCGTACTCGGCCGTCCCCACCAGCAGCAGCCCGCCGCCCTGCGGGACGACGGACGACCGCAGCACCCCCGCGAACCGGCGGGCCGCCGCCGGCCATGCGGTCCCGGCGAGCACCTCACGCAGCAGTGCGACGCGTACGGCATCCATGGCCCGCATCCTGCCCGAACCGCGGCCCCCGGACCGGCCGTTGGCGGCAGCTCACCCGTACGGGATGTCGCCGGCAGCGGGCAGGATGCCCGCGCACCGGACCCGGGCCTCATGACGCCATGAGCTCCCCTGGATATGGGTGACGGAGTCGACGGCCGTCGCGCTGCCCCTCGCGTTACTGCTGTTCCTGGGCAGGGCACCCGGCCGGCTTCACCGTCGCGGCGGCCCGCGGGGCCTCAGGGCCCGTGGCGCGCGCTGATTCTCGCCGCGTATGCCGGGGCGCTCGTGCAGGGGATGCTGGACCTGGCCGGGGTCGCCCGGACCGACCGGTACGCGGTGCGGCTGCTGACCGGGCCGGTGCTGATCGTCGTCGCGATCGCCAGGCTCGTATGGGTCGATCTCGTCGAACGTCGGTCCGCCCGCGCCCACCCGACCAGCCAGTAATGTCGGGGGCATGACTTCAGAAGACAACGCCGCCGCCCCGAAGGCCTCCGCTCCCGCCAAGGACCCCTGGGACCTCCCCGACGTCTCCGGACTCGTCGTCGGCGTCCTCGGCGGCACCGGTGACCAGGGCCGGGGCCTCGCATACCGCCTCGCGCGCGCCGGTCAGAAGGTGATCATCGGCTCCCGGGCCGCCGAGCGCGCCGGGACCGCCGCCGCCGAACTGGGGCTGGGCATCGAGGGCGCCGAGAACGCCGAGTGCGCGCGACGCAGCGACGTCGTGATCGTCGCCGTGCCGTGGGAGGGTCACGGCAAGACGCTGGAGGCGCTGCGGGACGAGCTCGCCGGAAAGCTGGTCGTCGACTGCGTGAACCCGCTCGGCTTCGACAAGATGGGCGCCTACGCCCTGAAGCCGGAGGAGGGAAGTGCCGCCGAGCAGGCCGCCGCCCTGCTGCCCGAGTCGCGTGTCACCGCCGCCTTCCACCACCTTTCGGCGGTGCTGCTCCAGGACGAGTCGATCGAGGAGATCGACACCGATGTGCTGGTCCTCGGCGAGTCGCGCGCCGACACGGACCTCGTCCAGGCGCTGGCGGGCCGCATCCCCGGCATGCGGGGCGTCTTCGCCGGCCGCCTGAGGAACGCCCACCAGGTCGAGTCGCTGGTCGCCAATCTGATCTCGGTGAACCGTCGCTACAAGGCACACGCGGGTCTGCGCGTGACCGACGTCTGATCCGGCGTCCGAACCGGAGTCCCGGCGTCCGAACCGACGTCCGACGTCCGACGGCCGGGCGGCATGGGGGACACTGGACGGGCACCAGCAGCCCCCGGACAGGAGCCGACCCCCATGCCCCGCCTCGCCCTCTACGCCGTCGTCATCTGCCTGCTCGCCGTCGCCGCGGCAGTCGTGTCCTTCGCGCAGGGCAGCTGGCTCGGGATCGTGTGGGTGCTGCTGGCCGGAGTGTCCTCGAACATGGCCGTGTACTACGTCCGGCGCGCGAAGGCGGCGAAGACTACCGGCTGATCACCGCCGTACATTCCGGGTACTGCTCGGTCCAGAAGCGGTAGAGGTCCTGACCGCACGCGTACTCGCCCCGTGACACACCCAGCGCGTCCATGACGGCGAAGATCCCGTCGAAGAACGCGTGATTGACCTCGGGGATGAAGAGGACGCCGAAGACGGCGAGCAGCCCGAACGGCGCGAACGGCTCCACCTGGCGGCGCACCGTGTGCGACAGCCACGGCTCGATCACCCCGTACCCGTCCAGCCCCGGAACCGGCAGGAAGTTCAGGATCGCCGCCGTCACCTGCAGCAGCGCCAGGAAGGCGAGGGCGAACTGGAACGCCGGCGGTACGCCGTCCAGGGCGCCCAGCCAGAACGGCGCGGTGCACACGATCGCGAACAGGACGTTCGTCAGCGGGCCCGCGGCCGAGATCAGACTGTGCTTCCAGCGGCCCTGGATGCGGTGCCGCTCGATGAAGACCGCGCCGCCGGGCAGGCCGATGCCGCCCATGATCACGAAGATGACGGGGAGCACGATGCTCAGCAGCGCGTGGGTGTACTTGAGCGGGTTGAGCGTCAGATAGCCCTTGGCGCCGATCGTGAGGTCGCCGCTGTGGAGCGCGGTACGGGCGTGCGCGTACTCGTGGAGACAGAGTGAGACGATCCATGCGGACGTGACGAAGAGGAACACCGCGATGCCCGGGTCGGGGGCGAAGCCCGTCCAGACGGCCCAGCCGGTGACCGCCATGATCGCGGCGATGCCGAGGAAGACGGGGGAGATGCGGCGCTCGCTGCGGCGGGTCGCGGCGGTGGTCATGGGCGGGGCTCCTCGGTCCGGGGGCCTGGGGCGGCGGGCGGCGGGCGGCGGGACGAGAGTAGACCGTCCTCGTGACACGGGGGCAACGTCCCGGAGGACCGCGAGCGTTCCTGCCGATCGATGACAATGGGGCGGTGCACTACCGCGTACTCGGCACCACCCAGGCAGTCCATGACGACGGCACCCCCGCCGTGCTCGGCGGGGCGCGGCTGCGTGCGCTGGTGGCTGTGCTGGCGCTGCGCGCCGGGCGTACGGTCCCGGTCGGCGTGCTCGTCGACGAGGTGTGGGACGGGGAGCCGCCCGCCGACCCGGTGGGGGCGGTGCAGGCGCTCGTCGGGCGGGCGCGACGGGCGCTCGGGCGCGGCGCGGTGGTGTCGTCCGACGGTGGGTACCGGCTGGGCGCCGGGCCCGAGGCCGTGGACCTGCACCGCTTCGAGCGGCTCGCGGGGGAGGCGGCGCGGGCGCTGGCGCAGGGCCATGCGGGCCGGGCGGCGGAGCTGCTGGACGAGGCGTTCGCACTGTGGCGCGGCCCGGTGCTCGCCGATCTGCCGCACCGCACCGCCGAGGCGGCACGGTGGGAGGCGCGCCGCCTGGACGCCCGCCGCACCCGGCTCGCCGCGGCACTGGCCCTCGGCCGTGCGGAGGAGACGCTGCCGCAGCTCGCCGTGCTCTGCGGGGACCATCCGCTCGACGAGCCGCTGCAGGCGCTGCGCATCCGCGCCCTGCGCGCCGCGGGCCGTACGGCCGAGGCCCTCGCGGCGTACGAGACGGTACGCCGCGAGCTGTCGGCCCGGCTCGGCACGCACCCGGGCCCGGACCTGCGCGCGCTGCACGCGGAGCTGCTGAACCCGGACGAGGAGCCGGGGCCGGAGCCGAAGGCAGTGGCGGCCGGTGCGCCCGCCCCGGTGGGGAACCTGAGGGCGCGGCTGACCAGCTTCGTCGGACGCGAGGCGGACATCGAGGCCATCCGAGGGGACCTCGCGCGGGCGCGGCTGGTCACGCTGCTCG
Source organism: Streptomyces sp. NPDC001970 (assembly GCF_053594115.1). Classification (NCBI taxonomy): domain Bacteria; kingdom Bacillati; phylum Actinomycetota; class Actinomycetes; order Kitasatosporales; family Streptomycetaceae; genus Streptomyces; species Streptomyces sp. NPDC001970. The sequence continues at coordinate 158,070 of NZ_JBSFDW010000013.1, forward strand.
GGCCCGGCGGGGCCGGCAAGACGCGGCTGTCGCAGGAGGCCGCCGAGCGGGCGGCCGGGGCGTACGCCGACGGCGTCTGGCTGGTGGAGCTCGCGCCCGTCGGCGACCCGGAGAACGTGCCCGAGGCCGTGCTCTCGGCGCTCGGCGCGCGCGAGACCGTGCTGCGCGGCGCGGGCGCGGAGGAGCTGCGGGCCGCGTCCGACCTGCACGGCGACGACCCGCTCGTACGCCTCACCGAACACTGCGCGCGCCGCCGCATGCTGATCGTCCTCGACAACTGCGAGCACGTCGTGGCCGCGGCCGCTGCGCTGTGCGAGCAGATCCTGGAGCACTGCCCGGGACTCACGGTCCTCGCGACCAGCCGCGAACCCCTCGGCGTCCCCGGCGAGTCGGTGCGCCCCGTCGGCCCTCTGCCCGACCCGATGGCGCTGCGCCTTCTCGCGGACCGGGGCGCGGCCGCGCATCCGTCCTTCCGGGTGGAGGACGACCGGGAGGCGGCCGCGGAGATCTGCCGTCGCCTGGACGGACTGCCGCTCGCCATCGAGCTGGCCGCCGCCCGGCTGCGGATGCTCACGCCGCGCCAGATCGCCGACCGTCTGGATGACCGTTTCCGGTTGCTGACCAGCGGAAGCCGTACGGTGCTGCCCCGTCAGCAGACCCTGCGCGCCGTCGTCGACTGGTCCTGGGACCTCCTCGACGACGCGGAACGGTCGGTCCTGCGCCGCCTCTCGGTCTTCGCCCGCGGCTGCGACCTGGCGGCGGCGGAGCGGGTCTGCGCGTCCCCGGCCGCCGCCCTGGACGACACCTCCGCATCAGCCGGGGCCACAGCATCCGTCGAGGCCTGCGGATCCGTCGACGCCTCCGGATCCGTCGGCGCCCAGGACGTCGTCTCCGTGCTCGGGGCGCTGGTCGACAAGTCGCTGGTGGTCGCGGCGCCTTCGGCCGACGGGGCGATGCGGTACCGGCTGCTGGAGACGGTCTCCGAGTACGCGTCGGAGCGGCTGGACGAGGCCGGTGACCGGGCGGAGGCCGAGCGCGCCCATCTCACCTACTACCGCGAACTCGCCCGCCGCACCGACCCGTTGCTGCGCGGACCCGAGCAGATCAGTGCCGTCGCGCGGCTGGAGCTGGAGTACGACAACCTCCGCACCGCGCTGCGCCGGGCCGTGGCCGCCGGGGACGAGCAGGAGGCGCTCTGCCTGGTCCTCTCCCTCGCCTGGTACTGGCAGATGAGGGATCTGCGGGCCGACGCCCGGCACTGGGCGCAGGTCGCCGCGGCCCTCGGCCCCGACCCGTTCGCGCCTCCGCTCGCTCCGGCACCGCCGCTGGACGCGCCCGTCACGGACACCGCGCCGCCGCTGGCGCCCGAACCGCTCCAGGAGGCGCGGCGGGGCGTGCGGCTGATCGCGATGGTCAGCATGGAGCACGGCCTGGACGACTGGACGACGCCCGAGCGCCTGGAGTGGCTGCGCGGGGTCACCGAGGTCTACCGGCCCGGGCTCCCGCAGACCTGCCGGTTCCCCGGCACGCTCTGGTTCTTCGCGATCATGCTGACCGGGGACGGCGAGCAGTTGCTCCATGTGCTCGACGCGACCGTGCACGGCTGCGAGGAGTCCGGCGACGCGTGGGCGCTCGCCGCTGCGCTGCACATGCGCGCCAACCTCCTTGCCAACCATGCCGGCCGGGCGGGCGACGCGAGCCGGGACGCGGACCGCAGCCTGGAGATCTTCGACCGGCTCGGTGACCTGTGGGGCGCCGCTGGGGCGTTGTCCGCGCGGGGCGAGGCCCGCGAGAGGCGCGGCGAGTTCCGGCGCGCCGCCGAGGACTACGCCGCCGCGATCGACCGTGCCGAGCGGCTCGGCGCCCAGAGTCAGGTGCCGCTGCTCAGGACGAGACTGGCCGGGGTCCTGGGCGAACTCGGCCGCGACGAGGAGGCCGAGGCGATCCTCCGGGACGTGCTCGCCGGCGCCGGCGAGGGCACCGCCCGCGAGGTCGTCCCCGCGGCCCGCCTCTGCCTCTGCATGCACCTCGGCCGCCTCGGCCGTACTGCGGAGGCACGGGAGCAACTCGACCTGCTGGCCGAGGAGTTCCGCCCGGGCGCCCTCGCGATCTTCGAGGGTTTCTGGCTGGGCTGCGTCGCCTGGCTGGACTGCTTGGACGGCCGCTACGGCGACGCCTTGGACCACACCCTCCAGGCGCTTGAGAGCGCGCTGACCCCGCTGTCGCTGATGGTCGTGCCGCACATGCCCGCCGTCCATCTCGTGACCGCCGCCGAGGCGCTGGCCGGTCTCGGCCGGGAGCAGGCCGCTGACGCGGCCCGCCTGCTCGGCGCGTACGAGCATTTGCTCCCGGCCGGCCATGTCGTGGTGACGTCCGTCGAGCGGGAGAGCCGCGCCCGCGCCGAGCGGGTCGTCCGCGCGGCCCTCGGCGACACGGAGTTCGCCGCGCGGCGCGCGGAGGGCGGCGGCCTCACCCTCGAGGAGGCCGCCGCCCTCGTACGCGACCGCCTGGACCGGCTCAGGACTTCGTCCGGAACTTCCGTATGGCGACCGGAGCCATCACCGCGGTGATCACTGCCGACCAGATCAGCGTCACCCACACGTCGTGGGCGACCGGGCCGCCGTTCATCAGTCCCCGGGCCGCGTCGGCGAGCGACGACAGCGGGTTGTAGTCCGTGAAGGCCTGCAGCCAGCCCGGCATCGAGGCCGTCGGCGCGAAGATCGAGGATCCGAACTGCAGCGGCATCAGCACGAGGAACCCCATTCCCTGAATCGCCTGGGCGTTCTTCATGGTCACGCCCATGGTGAGGAAGATCCACATGATCGACGAGCCGAAGACCAGCGAGAGCCCGACGGCCGCGAGCAGCCCGGGGACGTCCGCCACGGACAGGCCGAGCAGGAAGCCGACCGTCAGCAGGATCGCCGTGGCGACGAGCATCCGGCCGATCTCGACGACGATCTTGGCGATCAGGACGGAGGACCGGGCGATGGGCAGGGACCGGAAGCGGTCCATGACGCCCGTCTGGAAGTCCTGGTTGAAGCCGGTGCCGACACCCATCGCGATGTTCATGCCCATCATCGCCATCAGGCCGGGCACCACATAGTTGACGTACTCCTGCTGGTTGCCCTTGCCGGCGATCGCGCCGCCGAAGACGAAGACGAACAGCAGCGTGAAGACGATCGGCATCAGCACGGCGTCGAACATCGACTCCGGGTCCTGCCGGATCCACAGCAGATTGCGGCGGACGAGCGCGCCGATGTGCCGCAGATTGCCCCGCAGGCCGATCCGGCCTTCGTCGGCGAGGTGGGCGTGGGTGGGGCTGACGGTGGTGGCGCTCACGCCGCGACCTCCTGGGGAATCGTGTCGTTGACGGACGCCGTCTTCTGTCCGGTGATGGCCAGGAACACCTCGTCCAGGCTGGGCAGATCGGTGCCGATGTCGGCAATGGCGAAGCCGCGGGCGCCCAGCAGGCCGACCACCGCGGTCAGCTGCTCGTCGCTGAGGATCGGAACGTACAGCACGCCCTCGTCCGGCACGGCCTGGGTGCCGGAGAGTCCGTCCAGGCCCGCCTCGCGGACCGCCGCGGCCATCGAGGGCACCTGCGCCGGGTCCGCGGGCCGGATCCGCAGGGTCCGGCCGCCGACCTTCGCCTTCAGCTCGTCGATCCCGCCCTCGGCGATGACCCGGCCCCGGTCGATGACCGTCAGCGCGCTCGCCAGCTGTTCGGCCTCTTCCATGTACTGCGTGGTGAGGAGGACGGTGACGCCCTCGGCGACCATCCGCTGGACCTCGTCCCACACCTCGTTGCGCGTGCGGGGGTCGAGGCCCGTCGTCGGCTCGTCCAGATAGAGCACGGCGGGCTGCCCGATCATCGAGGCGGCAAGGTCGAGGCGGCGCCGCATGCCGCCCGAGTACGTCGAGGCCGGGCGCTTGCCCGCCTCCGTGAGCGAGAAGCGCTCCAGCATCTCGTCGGCCCGGCGACGGGCGTCCTTGCGGGAGAGATCGAGCAGCCGCCCGATCATGTACAGGTTCTCCCGGCCGGACAGCTTCTCGTCCACCGAGGCGTACTGCCCGGTGAGGCCGATCGTGCGGCGCAGCTGGCGGGGCTGCTTGACCACGTCGAACCCGGCGACGGTGGCGCGTCCGGCGTCGGGGGCGATGAGGGTGGACAGGCAGCGCACGAGAGTGGTCTTGCCCGCCCCGTTGGGACCGAGGACGCCGAGGACGGTGCCCTCGCGGACATCGAGGTCCACGCCGTCCAGGGCCTTCGTCTCGCCGTAATGCTTCACGAGGCCTCGTACCTCGACGGCGTTCTTGTCGTTTCGCGTCATGCCGTACAAGGTGCCAGATGCCACCGACAAACCACCGACAGGCGGCCGACAGCCTGTGGACAACCGCACCGATACACAGTGGACGCGGCGCCTGCCCGGGCTTGGCGTAGTCGCCGAAGCCCGCCCGGTCGAGGACGACGCACGGTTCGTCCCCCACCACCCAGGCGTCGTGTCCCGGCGCGACGCCGAGGACGTCGCCGGGCCCCACCTCCACGGACTCGCCGTCGTTCATGACGATCTTCATCCGCCCGCTGACGATGTATGCGGCGTGCGCGGTCTCGCAGCTCTCGGTGCCGGCGAGGGGCTTGACGTGCTTGGACCACTGCCACCCCGGCTCGAAGGCGGCCCGGCCGATGGGGCCGCGGTCCGTGGAGAGAACGTCGAGCCTTCCCTTGTCGTCCTCGAACGGCCGGGTCTCGTCGGCGGAGTCGAGGTTCTTGGAGAAGATTCCGGCCATGATCATCCGCCTCCCCGGGCGGAGCGGGCGGTTCCCCGAGTCCGGTTTCAGGCCACGCCCGGGTGCCGCAGTCAACCCCCGCACGCCGACAGCCCGCCGACGGGGGAGGATCGGCGGGCTGTCGTTGGTGCCAGGAGTGGCTAGGGCGGTGGTGCCTGGTGCCGTGTCCGGCGCGTTGCGGTGCCGTCCGGCGTGTGGTGCCGTCAGTGGAACGTGTGGTGCCGTCAGTGGAAGGTGTGCTCCTCGGCGGGGAAGGCCCCGCCGACGACGTCGTCCGCGAAGGCCTTCGCCGCGTCGCCGAGCGTCTGACGGAGGTTCGCGTACTGCTTGGTGAAGCGCGGCACCTTCCCGCCCGTCAGCCCGGCCATGTCGGTCCAGACGAGGACCTGTGCGTCCGTGTCGGGACCGGCGCCGATGCCGATGGTCGGGATGTGGAGCGAGCGGGTGACCTCGGCGGCCAGTTCGGCCGGTACGAGCTCCAGCACCACGGCGAACGCGCCCGCCTCCTGCGCCGCCTTGGCGTCGCGGAGCAGCCGGTGCGCGGCCTCGTCGCTCCGGCCCTGGACCCGGTACCCCATCGTGTTGACGGACTGCGGGGTCAGGCCCAGATGGGACATGACGGGGATGCCGGCCTGGACCAGCAGCTCGGTCTGCGGCAGGGAGCGCTCCCCGCCCTCCAGCTTGACGGCACCGACCCCGGCGTCCTTGACCAGCCGGGTGGCCGAGCGCAGCGCCTGGACCGGGCCCTCCTGGTACGAGCCGAAGGGGAGGTCGCCGACGATCAGGGCACGCTTCGTGCCCCGTACGACGGCGGCGGACAGCAGGGTCATCTCGTCCATCGTGACGGGCACGGTGGTGTCGTAACCGAGATGGCAGTTGCCCATCGAGTCGCCGACGAGCATGACCGGGATACCGGCCTCGTCGAACACGGACGCCGTCATGGCGTCGTACGCGGTGAGCATGGGCCACTTCTCGCCCCGCTCCTTGGCGGCGGTGACGTCGTGGACGGTGATGCGGCGAGTGCCCTTGCCGCCGTACAGCGCCTTGCTGCTGTCGGCGGGCTGCGTCTGGGCAGCCTGAAGCGTCATGGTGAACGGCTCCTTCGTCATCTCGAGGCGCCCTCACGGCGTCCCCGGACCAGATCCATGGTGGCATCCCCCTGCCCGTCACGTGAAGTGGTGCCGTTCACACCCCCGCAGTGTTTGAGCCATCCCGGTCATCTTTCTATACGAAACGGTCTCGTATCGAAATTCCGGGAAGTACTGGGACCATGTCCACACCACCGGGGGCGCCCCCCGCCCCGCCCCGTGTACCGGAAGCCGTGCACCGACGCCGCTGGGCCATCCTCGGCGTCCTCATGTTCACCGTCCTCATCATGGTGCTGGACCACTCGGTCCTGAACGTCGCGGTCAAGACCATCGCCACCCCCGCGCCCGTCGGCATCGGCGCCACCCAGGCCGAACTGGAATGGGCGATCAACTCCTACACGCTCGTCTTCGCCGCCCTGCTCTTCACGGCCGGGCTGCTCGGTGACCGCACGGGCCGCAAGAAGGCGCTGCTCGCCGGCATGGTCGTGTTCGGCATCGGCTCGGCGCTGGCCGCGTTCTCCGGCTCGGCCGCCGAACTCATCGCGTACCGCGCGGTGATGGGTGTCGGCGCCGCGTTCGTCATGCCGGCCACGCTCGCCGTCCTGATGAATGTGTTCGAACGGGACGAGCAGCCCAAGGCCATCGGCATCTGGGCGGGTGCCGTGGGCATCGCCATCGCGCTGGGCCCGCTCACCGGCGGGCTGCTGCTCGAACACTTCTGGTGGGGCTCGATCTTCCTGGTCAACGTCCCCGTGGTGATCGTCGGCTTCGCCGCGATGCTGCTGCTGGTCCCCGACTCCCGGGACCCGGGCCCCGGCCGGATCGACCCGGTCGGCGTGCTGCTGTCCATCGTCGGACTCGTCCTGCTCGTGTACGGGATCATCCGCGGCGGCGAACTCGCGTCCCTCACCGACCGGGGTGTGCTGCTGCCCCTGCTCGGCGGCCTGGCCGTGCTGACGGCGTTCGTGCTGTACGAGCTGCGCATCGACCATCCGGCGCTCGACTTCTCGTACTTCAGGAACCCCGCGTTCTCCGCCGCGATCACCGCGACCGCGCTCGCCTTCCTGTCGATGATGGGCGTGGCCTTCTTCTCCGTCTTCTATCTGCAGACCGTGCGCGGGCACAGTCCGCTGGAGGCCGGGCTGCTGGTCCTGCCGCTCGCGGTGGCCCAGTCGGCGTTCGCGCCGCGCGCCCGGCTCACCGTCGCCCGGTTCGGCGCCAAGGCGACCTGCACGGCCGGAATGCTGATGATCGCCACGGGGCTCGCCTCCTTCGCCGTCTTCGACGCCTCGACACCGTTGTGGGCGATCGAGATCGCCTTCTTCGTCCAGGGCGCCGGAATGGGGCACGTGATGTCACCGGTCACGACCACGGTGATGCAGGCGCTGCCACGGGAGAAGGCGGGCGTGGCCTCCGCGATCAACAACACCTTCCGGCAGATCGGCGGCGCGCTGGGTGTGGCGGTGCTCGGCTCGATCCTGTCCGCGACGTACCGGACCGCGATCGAGCCGACCCTCGAGGCGTCGGCGGCCGTGCCGGCCGAGGCCAAGGGCACGGCGGGGGAGTCGCTCGAGGCGACGCTGAGTGTCGTGGAGAAGCTCGGGCCGTCCGCAGAGGTCCTGATCGGGCCCGCGTACCACGCCTTCATCGGCGCCATGCACCTTGCGTCACTGGCTGCGGCGACCGTGACGGTCGTAGGGGCCCTGGTCGTGGCACGGTACCTTCCGGGGCGTGTCCGTCCGGAGTCGGACATGCCGCCGCACGTCCCGGGGGAGGCGGCGGAACGGTCGGAGGCGGGAGCGGCCCGGGGATGAGCGACCGTCGGGTGGGCCCGGCGGACGAGCCCCTCGGTCCGGGGCGCCGGTACGGGACGGAAGAGCGGAGGCGAGGGCGGGTGCGAGGCGAGGTCGGGACGGTCGGCGCGGGTGTCGTCGAGGGAACGGGCGAGGGAACGGGCGAGGGAACAGGGGAGGGAACGCGCGTGGGCGTACCCGCCGGAAGGTCCGGCCGCCCCGGCGGAGGGGCGTCCCGCCGTGGCCGCCCCCGGAGCGAGGCGGCGGAACGGGCGATCCGCACCGCCGTGGTGACCCTCCTCGAGGAGGGCGTGCCGCTCGGCGAGATCTCCATCGAGCGCATCGCCCGCACCGCGGGGGTCGGCAAGGCGACCATCTACCGGCGCTGGAGCGACAAGGAGGAGCTCTTCGTCGAGGTCCTCCGCGACATCGAGCCCCCGGACCCCGAACTGCCCGGCACCTCCGCCCGCGACGACCTGGTCGTGATGCTGGAGTCCGTGCGCGTGCGCGGTCTCGCGCAGCGCTCCTCGGCGCTTCTGCACAACGTGGTGGCGCAGATGAAGAGTCACCCCAAGCTGTGGACTGCCTACGTCGCGACGGTCATCGATCCCCGGCGTGTGACCGTCCTGGAGATTCTGCGGCGCGGGATCGCGGACGGGGAGATCCGCGGCGACGTCGACATCGACCTCGTCAACGACCTCATCGTCGGTCCCATGCTCGTGCGCGCCGTGATGCGTCCGGACGCCCCGCTCGCCGACGACCTGGCGGAACGCATCGTGTCGGCGGCGCTGGAGGGGCTGCGTCCGCCGGCGCCGGCCTTCCCGTGACGTGCACTATGCGCGTTCTGTCACAGCCGCCGGACTGCCGCCACTGATCGGAACCCGCCGCGCCGCCGGGCCGTCCTCGTGACCGTACGGCAGCAAGCCGTCGGTCATCGCCTAGGGTCAGGACGGGCGGGCACCGACGTGCGGGCCGGGCGGTACATGGGCAAGGCGGCAAGTCGGCAAGGCAGTGAGGACAACGGGATGCGTCAGGCGTACATGACCGAGACGGGGCACGACGGCGGGAAGGACCCCCGCCCCAGGTCCCGCGTCCGGGCATGGCTCGACCACCGGCGGGGCGACACGGGGATCTGGCGGCGCGGCATCCTGCTCGCGATCTGCGCCGTGGTCCTCGCGCTGGTGATGATCTTCCACGCGCAGATCCCGAACCGGATCGGCAACCTGGGCAGCCTCACGGAGACGTTTCTGCCCTGGCTGGGCGCCTTCGTTCCGCTGCTTCTGGTGTGCGCGCTGCTGCGGCGGTCCGCGTCGGCGCTCATCGCGGTGCTGGTGCCGTCGGTGGTGTGGCTGAATCTCTTCGGCGGACTGCTGACGGACAAGGCGGACGACGGGGGAGACCTCATGGTCGCCACGCACAACGTGAACGCCGACAACACCGACCCGGAGGGCACCGCGCGCCAGGTGGTGGAGTCCGGTGCGGACATCGTGGCGCTGGAGGAGCTGACGGCGGACGCGGTCCCGGTGTACGAGAAGGCGCTGGCGTCGGCGTACCCCCACCACTCCGTGCAGGGGACGATCGGGCTGTGGAGCAAGTACCCGATGAGCGACACGCGGGACGTCGACATCCAGCTGGGCTGGAAGCGGGCGATGCGGTCGACCGTGTCGGCGCCGGGGGGCGAGGTCGCGGTGTACGTGGCCCATCTGCCGTCGGTGCGGGTGAAGTTGAACGCGGGCTTCACCGCGAGCCAGCGCGACGAGAGCGCGGACGCGCTGGGGGAGGCGATCGCGCGTGACGCGGTGCGCAGGGTGATCCTGCTCGGCGACCTCAACGGCACCATGAACGACCGCTCCCTGAACGCCGTCACCTCCCAGATGCGGTCCACGCAGGGCGCGGCGGGGGACGGCTTCGGCTTCAGTTGGCCGGCGTCGTTCCCGATGGCCCGGATCGACCAGATCATGGTGAAGGGCGTCGAACCGGTCTCCTCCTGGACCCTTCCGCCCACCTCCAGCGACCACCTCCCGATCGCGGCGCGCGTCAGGCTCTGACCGTTCCCGCCCGCCCCTTCCCGCGCATCGGCACCGCGGGAAGGGGCGGGGCCGCGGGAAAATCCCTTCGCAACCCCCCGTTCACGCCCGGGAACAATCCATCTGAGAGTCTTTGTTCCGTAGGAGAACTAATCCGGAAAGGCTCTCTTCATGCCCCTGGCGCTGCTCGCGCTCGCCGTCTCCGCCTTCGGCATCGGCACCACCGAATTCGTGATGATGGGCCTGCTCCCCAACGTCGCCGACGATCTCGGCACCTCCGTCCCCACCGCCGGGTACCTCGTCGCCGCGTACGCGATCGGCGTCGTCATCGGCGCCCCGCTGCTCACCGCCTTCGGCTCGCGCCTCCCGCGCAAGCGGATGCTGCTGCTCCTGATGGCGCTGTTCACGGTCGGCAACCTCGCCTCCGCGCTCGCCCCCGGTTTCGGGACGCTCCTCGCGAGCCGCGTCCTCGCCGGACTGCCGCACGGCGCGTTCTTCGGGGTCGGCGCGGTCGTCGCCGCGCGGCTCGTCGCGGAGGGGCGGCAGGCGCGGGCGGTGGCCAGGATGTTCCTCGGCCTCACGGTCGCGAACATCGTCGGCGTGCCCGCCGCCACCCTCCTCGGCCAGCACCTCGGCTGGCGCGCCACGTTCCTCGTCGTCACTGCGATCGGTCTGGTCGCGATGGCCGCACTCGCCCGGCTCGTGCCGTACGTACCCGTCGAGACCCACCAGAGCCTCGGCCGCGAGCTGCGCGCGCTCGGCAACCGGCAGGTGCTGCTCGGACTGCTCACCGCGGTGTTCGGATTCGCGGGCGTCTTCGCCGTCTACTCCTACCTCGCGTCGATGACGACCGAGGTGATGGGTCTCGGCGAGTCCTCCGTCACGCTCGTCCTCGCCCTCTTCGGCATCGGCATGACGCTCGGCGCACTCGCCGCGGGACCCCTGACCGACCGGGCCCTGCGCCCCACCCTCTACGGGTCGCTCACCGCCCTGGCCCTGGTCCTGGTCGCCTTCCGGTTCACCGCGCACATCCCGTGGGCTGCCCTCGTCACGGTGGTCGTCCTCGGCGCGGTCGGCTTCATGACCACCACTCCTCTGCAGATGCTGGTCATGCGCAAGGCCCAGGACGCCCCCACCCTGGCCTCCGCCTCCAACCACTCCGCCTTCAACCTCGCCAACGCGGGCGGCGCCTGGCTCGGCGGCGCCGCCATCGCGGCCGGCTGGGGCTGGATGTCGCCGTCCCTCGTCGGCGCGGTCCTCGCCGTCGTCGGCCTCGCCATCGCGGTGACGGCCGGCCTGCTGGACCGTACGGCGAAGGGGGCCTCCCGCGTCGTCGCGGGAAACCCCCTCACAGGCGGTCCGGCCGGCCGGCAGGTCAGTGCGTCGTCTCCCGCCAGCGGTTCGTGATCGGCAGGCGCCGGTCCTTGCCGAAGCCCTTCGCCGAGATCTTCGTGCCCGGCGGGTACTGGCGCCGCTTGTACTCGGCCGTGTCGACGAGCCGCAGGGTCCTCGCGACCAGCTCCTCGTCGTAACCGGCCGCCACGATCGCGTCCTTGCCCTGGTCGCGGTCGACGTACAGCTCCAGGATCCGGTCCAGGACGTCGTAGTCCGGGAGGGAGTCCGAGTCGAGCTGGCCGGGGCGCAGTTCGGCGGACGGCGGCTTGACGATGGAGTTCTCGGGGATCGGCGGGGTCTGGCCCCGCTCCTCGGCCGCCCGGTTGCGCCACTTCGCCAGCCGGAAGATCGACGTCTTGTAGACGTCCTTGATGGGGCCGTACGCGCCGACCGAGTCGCCGTACAGCGTCGAGTAGCCCACCGCCAGCTCGGACTTGTTGCCCGGGGCGAGCACGATCTGGCCCTCCTGGTTGGAGACCGCCATGAGCGTCGTGCCGCGCAGCCGCGACTGGAGGTTCTCCTCGGCGAGACCGGTGAGGCCCAGCGCCGACATGTACGCGTCGAACATCGGCTCGATCGTCACCGTCCGGAAGTTGAGCCCCGTGCGGCGGGCCAGCTCGGCGGCGTCACCCCTGGAGTGGTCCGAGGAGTACTTGGACGGCATGGAGATGCCGTACACGTTCTCCGCGCCGAGCGCGTCGCAGGCGATCGCGGCGACGAGCGAGGAGTCGATGCCTCCGGACAGGCCGATCAGGACGGACCGGAAGCCGTTCTTGGCGGCGTACGCGCGCAGGCCGACGACCAGCGCGGAGTACACCTCCTCGTCGTCGTCGAGGCGCTCGGCGTAACCGCCCGTCAGCTCCGGCTCGTACGCCGGGAGCGGTTCCTCGGAGATCACGACCCGCTCGATCGCGAGGCCGTCGTCCACGACGCCCGTCGGGGGCTCGGGGGAGGCCGCGGGCAGGTCGAGGTCGAGGATCACGCTGCCCTCGGCGAACTGCGGGGCGCGCGCGACGACTTCGCCGTCGTGGCCGACGACGATCGAGTCGCCGTCGAAGACGAGCTCGTCCTGGCCGCCGATCATCGCCAGGTAGGCCGTCGTGCAGCCGGCCTCCTGGGCGCGCTTGCGGACCAGCTCCAGGCGGGTGTCGTCCTTGTTCTGCTCGTACGGCGAGGCGTTGATCGAGATCAGCAGCCCGGCCTCGGCGGACCGGGCGGCCGGGACGCGGCCGCCGTCCTGCCAGAGGTCCTCGCAGATGGCGAGCGCGATGTCGATGCCGTGGACGCGGATCACCGGCATGGTGTCGCCGGGCACGAAGTAGCGGAACTCGTCGAAGACGCCGTAGTTGGGCAGGTGGTGCTTGGCGAAGGTCAGCACCACACGGCCGCGGTGCAGCACGGCCCCGGCGTTCTGCGGGGCGCCCGCGGGCTGTCCGTACCGCGGCTGGGCCTTCTCGGAACGGTCCAGATAGCCGACGATCACGGGGATCTCCCCGAACCCCTCGTCCGCGAGACGCGCGGCGAGCGTGCGCAGGGCGGCCCGTGACGCCTCCACGAAGGACGATCGCAGGGCCAGGTCCTCCACGGGGTAGCCGGTCAGCACCATCTCGGGGAACGCGACGAGGTGCGCTCCCTGCTCGGCGGCGTGCCGGGTCCAGTGCACGACCGACTCGGCGTTGCCGGCGAGATCGCCGACGGTCGAGTCGATCTGATTCAGAGCGAGGCGAAGTTGAGGCACGGGGACAGTGTAATCGTCTCTCTGACGCAATGTCCCGGTGGGGAAATGTGGGCCGCCCCACTCCTGCGGCCCCCTGTGGCACGGGAGCGGGGCGGGACCGGGGCACCTTCGGGGACCCTGCGGTGAGCTACCTGCTGCGGTACGCGAGGGTCGTCATCATCCCGGACTCCGAGTGGTAGATGTTGTGGCAGTGCAGCATCCACAGGCCCGGATTGTCCGCGTCGAAGTCGGCCACCAGCTTGCGGTGCGGCAGCAGGATCGCCGTGTCCTTGCGGGCGCCGTGCCCCTCGATCCCGGCCAGGGCGTAGGTGTGGCCGTGCAGATGGACGGGATGCCACATGTCCGTGGCGTTGATGACCACCAGCCGCACCCGCTCGCCCAGCTCGACATCGTGGAGCGTCTCCGGGTCGTAGGGCTTGTGGTCGATGCCCCACTCGTACGTCTTCATGTCACCGGTCAGCTTGATCTTGAGCAGCCGGTCCGGCCTGCGCCGGGTCAGGGCCGTGGAGTCGTCCGGTCGCAGGCGGGCGGCCGACGTCAGCACCTTCCGGTCGAGCTCGGCCGGGCGCGTGGAGGCCGGCGGAACGGCCCCGCTTCCCGTGCGCAGGACGGCCATGGCCGAGCCCTTCTTGCCCTCGGCGAGCGCGGTGAGCGGAAAGACCCCGTCCTTCGCGGTGATCAGCACGTCGTACCGCTCGGCCATGCCGATGAGCAGGGCGTCGGTCCTGTAGGGGCGCACGGCGTAGCCGTCGGTGTGGGTGACCGTCATCTCGTGGCCGCCGAGCGCCACCCGGAAGGCCGTTTCGCCGCCGGCGTTCATGATGCGCAGCCTGATGCGGTCGCCGGGCTTGGCCCTGAACTGGGTGGGATCGTCCGCCGTGCGCCCGTTGATGAGGTAGTACGGGTAGGCGACATCGCCCGCGTGGCCGCCGAGGAGCTTGCTGTGGGCGCCCCTCATCAGGCGCCGTGGGCCCTTCCCGTGGTGCGCCGACGGTGAGGCGTCCGCGGCCGGTCCCCGCGCCGCCGCAAGCCCGCCGCCGCCGGCCTCCACCGGTCCGTCGGGCCGGTCCGACGCGCCTTCGCCGTCCGCGGCCCGGCCCTCGTGTCCCGCGCCGTGCCCCATGCCGGGCTTGCCGTGCCGGAGCTGGGCGAGGACGTCGTCCGGGGTGGAGCCGCCGACCCCGTCGATCCAGTCGTCCAGCATGACGATCCACTCGTGGTCGTACGAGAGCGGCTCACGCGGGTCGTCCACGATCAGCGGCGAGTACATCCCGCGGTCGATCTGCACGCCCATGTGGGGGTGGAACCAGTACGTACCCGGGTGGGGCACCAGGAACCGGTAGTCGAACGTCTTGCCCGGCCTCACCGGCGGCTGCGTGATGCCCGGCACGCCGTCCATGTCGTTGCGCAGCGCGATGCCGTGCCAGTGCACCGTGGTCGGCTCCGGCAGATGGTTGGCGAGCCTCAGCGCCAGCGTGTCACCCGCCGTGATCCGCACCGCGCGGCCGGGCAGCAGGCCGTCGTACGTCCAGGACCTGAAGGTGCGTCCCGCCCCCAGTTCGACCGTGGTCGGGGTGGCCGTGAACGTGTGCTTGCGGAGCGGTCCGGTCGGATCCGGATGGGCCTCGTCGACCTCCGTGCCGCTCGGTTCGACGAACCCCTCGGGAGTGTCCACCGCCGCGGGCGCGCCGTGGCTGCCCTGCCTTCCCGTGCCACCGCTCGAACAGGCGGCGAGCAGCCCGGATCCCGCGGCGGCGATCCCTGCGCCGAGCACGGCGCGACGGGTGGGAGAGGGCTGACGGGTGTGCTCCATGCGCATGACTGTGTGCACCTCGCTGTGGGTGAAGGCGGGCAAAGGCGTGCGGCCGCCACCGCCGACCGGGCAGGACGGGGCGGCCGGGCGCGCTCCTACTGGCGCGGCACCGACGAGATGGCGAGGACGGTCCGGCGCGGTGACGGGTTCGGCGATATGGGCGGGGCCGGCCGCGACCGCGCCCCCGCACCGCCGTCCCCGGCGGATCCGCGGAGCACGAGGGGCCGGGCGGTGAGCAGCCCGAGACCCGTCGCGGCGATCTCGAACAGCAGGGCCAGGAACAGTGACAACTGCCCGTACATGGCCCTCCGTTCGCTCGTCATACGGGGCACACTACCCCCACCGGGTATGACTCCCCGGGAAGGACCCGCGCCCGACACGGCCTAACATGAGCCACTATGCACGATGTGCACGGATCATCCAGGATTGTCGCCCTGCTCATCGCGCTGGGCTCCGTCGTGTACACCGCCTGGGTACTCGAACTCGTCCTGGGCACCGGGCTCGATCCCGTCCACGCGTACGTCAGCGAACTCGCCGCCGCCGACCAGCCGCTCGGCGGACTGTTCCGCGCCGCCGACCTGGCCGCCGGACTGCTCGTCCTCGCGGGTGCGTGCCGGGCCCTGCTGCGGCTGCCCCAGCGCCCCTGGTCGGCCGCCGGCTGGGCCGGCCTGCTGCTGTTCGGCGCGGCGACGGCCGCCGACTCGCGGCTGCCGCTCAGCTGCGCCCCCACCGCGGATCCCGAGTGCGCGGCACGCGAGACGGCGGGGCTCGTCCCGGCGACCCACAGCGCGCACGCCGTCACCTCCAGCCTCGCCATGGCCGGAGCGCTCACCGGACTGGTGACGCTCACCGTCGCGGCCCGCCGCTACTGCTGGTGGCCGCCCCTCGCCCGTACCGGACCGGTCCTCGTGGTCCTCGAACTCGCCGCGACCGTCTGGACCCTGGCCGCCGTCGCCGCCTTCCAGGCGGGGCGCGGCACCTGGGCCCTCGGCGCCGGACAGCGCGCGCAGGTGCTGCTCGTGGCAGGGTGGCTGGCGGTACTCGCGCTGTCGGTGGCGCGGGAGGGGAGACGCGCAAGGTGAGCCTCGGATGAGTTTCGTACGCATCGGCGGCGTACCGCACCACGTCGTCGTCGAGGGCAGCGGCCCCGTCTGCGTCCTGAGCGCGGGCCTCGCCATGAGCTGGTTCGACTGGGACCCCGTCGTCCCCCTGCTCGCACCCCACCGCACCGTCGTCCGCTTCGACCGTCCCGGCCACGGGCTGAGCGGACCGGCCGCCGTGCCCCCGTCCGCCGCGGGCGAGGCCCACCGGATCGCCGCACTCCTCGACGCGCTCGGGCTCGCCGACCGGCCCGCCACCGTCGTCGGCCACTCCATCGCCGGCTTCCACGCCGAAGTCTTCGCGCGCCTCCACCCGACGCGTACCTCCGGCATCGTCCTGGTCGACTCCAGCATCGAGGAGCACGCCCGCGCACCCGCCGCCCCCGCCGTGCGTACGGCCGTAGTGCGCGGTGCCGGCACGGCGCTGACCGCCGTGGGCGCGCCCGCCGCCCTCGGGCCCCTGACCCGCCGCGCCGTGGTCCGGCTCTCCCGTGCGAGCGGTGGCGACCCGGCGCCCGCCGCGCTCGTACGCCGCTGCTACGGCACCTCACGGGTGCTGCACGGAGCCCTGCTGGAGAACACCCACTACCGCGCGGTCGCCGCCGAACTGCTCGCCCTGCGCGAGCGGTTCCCGCTCCCGGAGGGGCTCCCGGTGACCGTGCTGGCCGCATACGACGGGCGTGGCGGGCGGTTCGCCCTGGGGTGGCTCGAGCGGCAGCGCACGCTGGCCCGGCGGCTCGGCGGTGCCCGCTTCGAGGCCGTCGAGCCGTCGGGCCATCTGGTGATGCTGGACCGCCCGGACGCGGTGGCCCGGGCGGTGCTGGATCAGGAGCGGGATCGGAATCGGGATCGGGATCGGGATCGGTTGGCAGCGGACCCGGCGCGGGTCGAGAAGCAGGCCGAGGCGCAGGTCAGGCCCGCGCGTACACCTGCTCGACGAACGACGCGATCTGGTCCTCCGACAGATGCTGGGCCAGATCGGCCTCGCTGATCATCCCGACCAGCCGCTTGTTCTCGATCACGGGCAGCCTGCGGATCTGGTGGTCCTGCATCTCGTGCAGCACCTCTTCCACATCAGCGTCCGCGTCGATCCAGCGTGGGGTGCCCTTGGCCATGTCACCGGCGGTGATCCGCGACGGGTCATGGCCCATTGCCACACAGCCGACGACGATGTCGCGGTCCGTGAGTATGCCGCAAAGCCTTTCGTCGGCGTCGGATATGGGCAGTGCGCCCACGTTCAGTTCGCGCATCAGCTGCGCGGCGCGGTCGAGCGTTTCGTGCGCGGGGATCCACTGGGCCCCCGGATGCATGATGTCCTTGGCGGTGGTCATGGAGTTCGTACCTCCTGAGTGCGGCCCACGCGACGACCGTTGTCCCCCGACGTCACCCGTGGTTGCCCGAAGGTTGCCCGGACGGGCGGTGAGCAGCCTCTCCGACGTGCACGTCGGTACGCAGCGGGGCGGCGAGCCCACCAGCTCGTGCCGGCCGACGCCGAGAAGGCCGTATTCGACGTTACCGCCGACGCCGTCGAGGTGCCCGACGGGACGCCACGGGATCCCGACGGCCGCAGGCTGCCGCTGTGCTCGGGGGTCCGCCCGCCCCGGGCGCGGTGGCGGTCCGGGGCGGGCGGAGGCCGAGCCGGGTCAGCCGCGAGGCGCCGCGCCCCGCTGCTTCAGCAGGTCGGCCATCAGCGCCAGCTCGGACTGCTGGGCATCGACCATGCCCTGGGCGAGGGACTTCTCCGTCTCCACCGTGCACAGGTCGGCACAGCCCCGCGCCATCGTGACGCCGCCCTTGTGGTGGTCGGTCATCAGCTGCAGATAGAGGATCTCGGCCTGCTTGCCGTTCGCCTTGGCGAGCTGGTCCAGCTCGGCCTTCGTGGCCATGCCGGGCATCAGCGAACCGTCACGCGCCTCGTGTCCGCCGTCCCCGCCGTGGCCGGCATGACCGCCATGCCCAGCGGGGGACCCGCCCTCGTCCGACGACGCCATCCAGGCCATCGGCTCGGTCCCCGACTCGACCTTCGGCAGCCCCCAGAGATCCAGCCAGCCCAGCAGCATGCCCCGCTGATTGGCCTGCGTGTTGGCGATGTCGTACGCGAGCCGGCGCACGTCCTCGTCCTGCGTGCGGTCCCGGACGATGAAGGACATCTCCACCGCCTGCTGGTGATGGACCGCCATGTCGCGGGCGAAGCCGGCCTCTGCGGAGTCCGCCGCAGGAACCTTCGCCGCCGCCGCCGTGCTCGTACCACCGTCGTCGCCCGCGGACGCGACCGTGGCCGCGCCCGCGAACAGCAGGGCCAGCACGACGGCCGCGATCGACGCCCAGTGGGTACGGGTCAGCTTGGGCGTCACGCGCCCAGTCCGCCCGTGCACGCGGCACCCGGCTCCGGCGTCTGCGGACCCTGGACGTACTTGGTGAAGAACTGGTCCACCCGCGGGTCGTCGGCGCTGTCCACGGTGACCTGCTTGCCCCAGGCGCTGAGCATGATCGCCCCGGCCTGGTCCTTCACCGGGCTCATCAGCGAGTACGGGGTCTTGCCGACCTTGTCCTTCAGCTTCGTCACATCGCCGGCCGGGGCCTTGTCGCTGTAGGTGACCCACACCGCGCCGTGCTCCAGCGAGTGCACGGCGTTCACATCGGGGATCGCCTTGTCGTAGACGTCGCCGTCGCAGTTCATCCACGCCTGGTGGTGGTCACCACCGACCGGCGGCTTCATCGGGTACGTCACCGCCTCGGTGACGTGGTTGCGGCCGAGCTTCTTCGCGTCCCAGGACTTCTCGTCCTTGACGGGCGCCTTGGCGGCGGCCTCCGCCTGCTCCTTCTTCTCGGACTCCTTGTTCAGTACGTACGTACCGAATCCGACGAGCCCGGCGACCACGACGGCGCTGATCGAGATGGTGATGATGCGGCTGCGGCGCTCGCGGGCCTGATCGGCGCGGCGCATCTCCTCTATACGGGCCCGGCGGTCATTGCTGCTGGTCTTGGCGGCCATACGTCTTCGTCCTTCTTCTGCGATGTGTCGATACGTCGATGCGTCGTTGCGCCGCTCGCGATGCGGTGCGATGCAGTGCGGTGCGAGGTGGAACGGTCTGCTAGGTCCGCAGCACCTGAAGGACGTGGAGATCCGGAGCGCGGGGGAGCGCACCCGTGCGGGACGCCCGGCCGGCGTGGAGCGCCGGAGCGGGGGAGGACGGCGGCGCGGCGCTGTCCAGGGCCCCGGCCGGCGGCGGCGCCGTGAGCACGGCCGGGCTGAGATGCGCGGAGAGCCCGCAGTCGCCGCGGTCGTACGGACAGGTGTACTCGGCCCCGGCCGGGACGGTGGGCGCGGCCGTGACGCCCGGGTGGGCGCCGGCGTGGTCCAGGTCCCCTCCCGTACGGGTGTCCGCCCGGCCGCCCGTACAGATGAAGAGCGCGGCGAGGAGCGTCGCCACGGCACTCACCAGCGCCGTGGGACGCCCGGTGTGTGCGATGCGGTTGTGCCGCAGGCCCCCCATGGGCGCTGATGGTAGTGGCGGCGGCGTGCCGCATGTCATACGGGGTGCGTAATCTGGGCGAAACCCCGGGTCGTGATACTGAAGCTCCTCCCTACGCCCTGGCGGTGGTGCACAGGCCGTCTGAACTGCAAGGATGTGGCTTATGGACAAGCAGCAGGAATTTGTGCTCCGCACGCTCGAGGAGCGCGACATCCGGTTCGTGCGCCTGTGGTTCACCGACGTACTCGGCTTCCTCAAGTCGGTCGCGGTGGCCCCGGCCGAGCTCGAGCAGGCGTTCGACGAGGGCATCGGCTTCGACGGTTCCGCGATCGAGGGCTTCGCTCGGGTCTACGAGTCCGACATGATCGCCAAGCCTGACCCGAGCACCTTCCAGATCCTGCCCTGGCGCGCGGAGGCCCCCGGCACCGCCCGGATGTTCTGCGACATCCTCATGCCCGACGGCTCCCCGTCCTTCGCGGACCCGCGTTTCGTGCTCAAGCGCATCCTGGCCAGGACCTCGGACCTGGGCTTCACCTTCTACACCCACCCCGAGATCGAGTTCTTCCTGCTGAAGGACCGGCCGCTGGACGGCTCCCGCCCCACCCCCGCGGACAATTCCGGGTACTTCGACCACACCCCGCAGAACGTCGGGATGGACTTCCGCCGCCAGGCCATCACGATGCTCGAATCCATGGGCATCTCGGTGGAGTTCAGCCACCACGAGGGCGCGCCCGGCCAGCAGGAGATCGACCTGCGGTATGCGGACGCGCTGTCGACCGCCGACAACATCATGACGTTCCGCCTGGTCATGAAGCAGGTCGCGCTGGAGCAGGGCGTCCAGGCGACCTTCATGCCGAAGCCCTTCTCCGAGCACCCCGGCTCCGGGATGCACACCCACCTGTCCCTCTTCGAGGGCGACCGGAACGCGTTCTACGAGTCGGGCGCCGAGTACCAGCTCTCCAAGGTGGGACGTTCCTTCATCGCCGGCCTGCTCAAGCACGCCGCCGAGATCTCGGCCGTCACCAATCAGTGGGTCAACTCCTACAAGCGCATCTGGGGCGGCTCGGCCCGCACCGCCGGCTCGGGCGGCGAGGCCCCCTCGTACATCTGCTGGGGCCACAACAACCGCTCGGCGCTGATCCGTGTCCCGATGTACAAGCCGGGCAAGACGGGCTCCTCGCGCGTCGAGGTCCGCTCCATCGACTCCGGCGCGAACCCGTACCTGACGTACGCGGTGCTGCTCGCCGCGGGCCTCAAGGGCATCGAGGAGGGGTACGAACTTCCCGCCGGAGCCGACGACGACGTCTGGGCCCTGTCGGACGCCGAGCGGCGCGCGATGGGCATCGAGCCGCTGCCGCAGAACCTGGGCGAGGCGATCTCGCTGATGGAGCGGAGCGAGCTGGTGGCCGAGACGCTCGGGGAGCACGTCTTCGACTTCTTCCTGCGCAACAAGAAGCAGGAGTGGGAGGAGTACCGCTCCGAGGTCACGGCCTTCGAGCTGCGCAAGAACCTTCCGGTGCTGTAAGCGCAGGTCAGCGCGGGTCTTGCGGCTGAACGCGCACTCCGGGCCGACGGTCGCCGACCGTCGGCCCGGAGGCGTTCTACCGGCCCCCTGGGCCGTCTGCGGGCCATGGGGCGAGTCAGCGCCGCCAAGAGATTGGCTGTCCACGGCCCTCTCTGAGATCAGCCGACGCTGCTGGACATGCGGTCGCAACAGACCCGGTGGCTCTGGGCGGCCTGCCGGCGTACCCGCAACTGCTGCGACAGGCCCGTTTGCGGTACCGCTGCGCCGTGTCAGCACCGGGTTGCGCAGCCCGGTCCACGCCAGGTGACCATGCCGGGGACCCAGCGGGTCACCCTTTCGGCCGGGTTTCGCTGTGGACCATGGACCTGGGCGTGTCCGCCCGGACTCGAGCGTTCAGCGCACCTCGGCAGGCGCGTCGGCGGCGGTTGCTCGGGGCGACCTGACCGGGGCGCGGCCGAACCGTCGCCACTCGGCGATCACAGGCGTCTGCGGGATGGATGGCATGTCGGGAGCCTTGTTACGTGTCGGCTCGGACGATGGTGGCGAGGACGCCGTTGAAGGCCTCGGTGGAGGTGGGGTGGGTGTAGACGGTGTCGCGGAGTTCGGCCGCCGTGACACCGTGCCGCATGGCGAGCGCGACGGTGTTGATGAGTTCCTGCGCTTCGATGCTGAGCAGGGCGGCGCCCAGGATCTCGTCGGTGTCGGCGTCGATGACGAACTTCATGACTCCGCGGGTCTCCTCGACGATGTACGCACGCGGCATGGGGAGGATCTCGGCGACCGGCTGGCTTGCGATCTTGACTCGGTGCCCGGCCGCGCGGGCTTCCTTCTCGGTGAGTCCGACGGTTGCCAGTGGGGGAGTGATGAAGAGGGTGTGGGGGATGGCGACCCGGTCGGCGGTGGAGCGTTTGCCCTCGCCGATGAGCTGGTCGAGGACGATGCGGCTGTCGTCGAGGGAGATGTAGGTGAACTGCGGCCCGCCGTTGACATCGCCGAGGGCGAAGATGTGCGGCTGGCTGGTGCGTAGGTGCTCGTCGACTTCGACCGCGCCGCGCTCGGTGGTGCGCACACCGGCAGCGTCCAGCGCCAGATTGCCGGTGGCCGGTGCGCGGCCTGTGGCGGCCAGGATCGCGTCGGCTTCCAGGGTGTGTTGTTGGCCGTCTTTTTCGTAGACGACGGTCGCGGAGGTCTCGCCGTCACGGATTTCCGTGCTGTCCGCACCGACGATGATCTCGATGCCTTCGTCCACCAGGATGCCCTCGGCGACAGCGGCAACGTCGTCATCCACGAGGCGAAAGATCTTCGGTCCTGCCTCGAGCACGGTGACCTGGGATCCGAACTGCCCATAGATCGAGGCGAATTCCAGGCCGAGGTAGCCGCCTCCGATGATCGCCAGCCGTCCCGGCAGGATGGTCGTGTCGATCAGTTCGCGGCTGGTCACGGTGTACTGGCTGGTCCGCAGGCCGGGAATATCGAGGACGATCGGCTCCGACCCGGTGTTGATCAGGATCGTCTCGGCGGTGACCGTCAGGCGGCCGTCGCCGGTCTCGACGCTCACGGTGTGCGGGTCGGTGAACGCGGCCGCGCCGGTGATCACCGTGACGGTGTCCATGTCGTTCAACACGTCGTAGCTGACGCCGCGGAACAGCTTGGTCAGCGCCTGCACCTCGCCGACGGAGCGCTCGTACCACTCCTGCGGCACGTCCTCCGGCCGACGTTTGCGGGAATGGTGGACAAGTGCCTTGGTCGGTACGCAGCCGACGTTCGGGCAGGTGCCGCCGTACATCCTCTCCGACCGCTCGACCAGCACCACGCGCTTGCCGAGCCGACCCATCGTCGTGGCCACCGTCTTCCCGCCCTTGCCGAACCCGATCACGAGCACATCGGCGTGAAGGCTTTGGTTCGTGTTGCCCATGTCCGCTCCCGTTTCGAAATAGATGAGCGCGAAATAGATGAACAGGAAAGGGACTCGTATCGACCGGTTGTGCATCGGGCCGGGTGTTGCCACCTCTTTCATCTCAACAGCACCATCAACACCGTGCCGCTGCAACTGGCCACCCGCGCGGGAAACACTGGACCGTTTTGTGGGGGCCGGGGCCGTGGAAGGCGCTATCGATGGGGTGGCTGCGGACGGGCCCGCAGGGGCTCGCTGCCGTGTCCGGACCGGCCACGGGTACGGGCACCTTCGGGGTGCAGCCGTTCCCCGGGGCGCTGCTGGTCCCGGTGCGGCCTCCGCACCGGGACGACCCGCTGCGGCTGCGGCTGCGGTTCGGCTACCGGCGTACGGACGGGTCGGCGGAAGCCGGCCGCAGCAACGGGGCCGACGCCGGTCGGAAGGGGCTCGTTTCGGATCCTTCGAGGCGGCACCAGAGGCGTACAAGCGCCTGCGCAACAAGGGCAGGAGTGGGAGGAGTACCGCAGCGAGGTGACCGCTTTCGAGCTGCGGAAGAACCTGCCGGTGCTGTAAGCGCAGGTCAACGCGGGTATCGCGCCTGCACGGCACTCCGGGCCGACGGTCACCGACCGTCGGCCCGGAGCTCTTTTTGACAGCGCACGGAGGGGAGAGGAATGTGGAAATAGCCTGAAGAATGTCATGGGCCAAAAAGTGCTCGGAGGTGCATGGGAATGCGCCACAAGATCGTTGCTGCACTCCTCGCAGGGGTCGCAGGACTCACGCTCGGCGTGATGCCGACAACCGGGGCGTTCGCCTCGAGCCAGACCAGGGACGACGACGACTGTTCCGGATGGCGCGGCGGGTACGAGTACCGCCAGAGCTGTGACGAAGACGATGACGACGATGACGACTACAGCAGCCGCAAGTTCTTCCACCATTTCGACGACAGGTTCGAGGACGTACTGATCATCGTTGTCGCCGTGCCGTAGTCCCGACCACCGAGACCACCAAGACCACCGACCGACATCACCCGGACTCACCGTCCGTCACACGAGGTGGCGGCGGTCCGCGAGCGGGGCCGGGGCCTCCTGGACCACCCAGCCGTTGCCGTCGGGGTCCTGGAAGAAGACGAAGGAGTTCCACTGCTCGCCCTTGCCCGGAGCCCAGCCCGTCGGGGCGACGTGCTGGACGGCGCTGACCCCGACGCCGCGGGCGAGCAGTTCGTCGTGCGCGGATTCGATGTCCGGAACGCAGAGCTGGAGACCCTGGATCGCACCCGGGGTCATGGTCGTCTGCCCCGGTGCGGGCGGCATGCCCGAGCCGATCACGATCGAGCAGGGCGAGCCCGGTGGGGTCAGCTGGATGATGCGTACGCCGTCGCCGATGCTGGTGTCGTGGTCGACGACGAAGCCGCACTGGTCGGCGTAGAACGTCTTGGCCCGGTCGACGTCGGTGACCGGGATGACGATCACTTCGATGGTCCATTCCATGGGCGCCGCCCGGGGGTGGTTCCGTACGGGCCGGACCAGCCGGCCGTCAGCGTTCGGCGAGTGTGACCGGGGCCTCCTGGACGACCCAGCCGTTGCCCTCAGGGTCCCTCAAGAAGAGGGAGGAATTCCAGGTCTCCCTTCCCTTGCCCTCCTCCCGGCCGGACGGCCCCACCCGCTGGACCGGGCCGACCTCGACCCCGCGGTGCACGAGGTCGTCCCTGGCCTCGTCGTTGTCCGTGACACAGAGCTGCAGGCCCTGGAGCGAGCGCGGGGCCATCCGCGGCCGGCCGGGCGAGTCGGGCAGGCCGGCCTCGATGACGACGGAGCAGCGGGAACCGGGCGGGGTGAGCTGCACGAAGCGGGCGCCCTCGAAGGGAGACACATCGACGTCGGCCGTGGAACCGCATCCGTCCACGGAGAACTCCTTGGCCCGGTCCACGTCGGTGACCGGGACGGTGACCACCTCGAGGGTCCATTCCATGGGGTGTCTCCGAACACTCGGTCACTCGGTCACTCGCCCCTGGGGGTTCGGGCTCAGCCGGTGAAACGCCAGCGGGTCTGGGTGTAGCGCTCGCCCCTGCCGAACCCGAAGGCGGTACGGGGCGCCACCCCGAAGACCAGGGCGCGGCCCCCGTGGTCCCTGGAGGCGAACGCCTCGTCCCGCACCTCGAAGTGCCAGTCCGGGCCGTACTTCGCCTCCCACGCCGCCGCCAGCCCGGCCAGCCGCTCCTCGTCGGTGACCCGGACCGCCTCGCCCTCCACCACCAGGTCGCAGCCCTCGCCGTAGGCGTTGGTGCCGGTGGTGAGGACGACGTGCGGGTTGGCGGCGAGGTTCAGGGCCTTGCGCTCCTGCTCCCCGGTGGCGAAGTGGAGTGCTCCGTCCGCCCACACCGCCATCAGCGGGGTGACATGGGGCCGCCCGTCGGGACGCACGGTCGAGAGCCAGAAGATCTCGGCCTTCTCCAGACGCGACACGACCTCGGCCCAGGGAGTCGCGGTGGCGCCGGGAGAGCTGTAGCGCGTGTCCAGATCGGTCTGCGGTTCCTGCGTCTTCGTCTGCGTCTGTGCCTGAGCAGGCATGGCGGAGTCCTCTCGGTCCCTCGTCCTTCACATCGTCCCCGTGAAGTGCTGACTCCGCCCGCCGACCGGACTCATCGCAAACCGTCCCCTCCGGTTAGGCTCGGACCGGGACCTTGATCGGGTGCGTGATCGGAGGCGGCGGGATGACGGTGCCGGGGCGCAGAAGCAGTACGTTCACCCGTTTGCTGCGGCACGGCTTCACCCATCCTGCGGTCGCCGAACGCTTCCTCGACCTGCCGGAGATGGCCCCCGTACGGACCGACTCCGTGCTCCTCGACGCGCTGGGTGCCACCGCCGACCCCGACCTGGCGCTGCGGGGGCTCGTACGTCTCGTCGAGGCACAGGCCCCCGACGAGCGGCAGGGGCTCCTCGACACCCTGATCTCCGCGAAACCGCTGCGGGACCGGCTGCTCGGCGTGCTCGGCGCGTCCGAGGCACTGGGTGATCATCTGGCGCGGCACCCGCGCGACTGGTACGCGCTGGTGACGTACGAGGCGGTCGATCTGCACCCCGGCGTGGAGGAGTTCGAGCGCGGCCTCGCCGAGGCGACCGACCCGGTCTCGCTGCGCGTCGCGTACCGCCGCTGCCTGCTGTCCATAGCGGCGCGCGACGTGTGCGGGACCACGGATGTCGCCCAGACGGCGGCCGAGCTCGCCGACCTCGCGACGGCGACGCTGCGCGCGGCGCTCGCCATCGCCCGTACCGCCGCGCCCGAGGACGCCGCCCTCTGCCGGCTCGCGGTGATCGCGATGGGCAAGTGCGGCGGCCATGAGCTCAACTACGTCTCCGACGTCGACGTCATCTTCGTCGGGGAGCCTGCGGACGGGGCCGACGAGTCCAAGGCGCTCAAGGCCGCGACCCGGCTCGCCTCCCACCTCATGCGGATCTGCTCGGAGACCACGGTCGAGGGCGCGATCTGGCCCGTCGACGCCAATCTGCGTCCGGAGGGCCGTCACGGCCCGCTGGTCCGTACGCTCTCCAGCCATCTCGCGTACTACCAGCGGTGGGCGAAGACCTGGGAGTTCCAGGCGCTGCTGAAGGCCCGGGCGGTGGCCGGGGACCCCGAGCTGGGCGCCGAGTACATCGAGGCCGTCTCCCCGCTCGTCTGGCAGGCGTCGGAGCGCGAGAACTTCGTCCCCGACGTGCAGAAGATGCGCCGCCGGGTCGTCGACAACATCCCCGTCGCCCAGATCGACCGCGAGCTGAAACTCGGCCCGGGCGGGCTGCGCGACGTCGAATTCGCCGTCCAGTTGCTGCAGTTGGTGCACGGACGCAGTGACGCGTCGCTGCGCAGCGGCACCACGCTCGATGCGCTGAGGGCGCTCGCGGCCGGCGGATACGTGGGGCGCACGGACGCGTCCCAGCTCGACGAGGCGTACCGGTTCCTGCGGGCGATGGAGCACCGCATCCAGCTGTTCCGGCTGCGCCGCACCCACCTCGTACCGGAGAGCGAGGAGGACCTGCGCCGCCTCGGACGCTCGCTCGGGCTGCGCACCGACCCGGTCGCCGAGCTCAACAAGGAGTGGCGGCGGCACGCGGCGGTCGTACGGCGGCTGCACGA
Source organism: Streptomyces sp. NPDC001970 (assembly GCF_053594115.1). NCBI lineage: Bacteria > Bacillati > Actinomycetota > Actinomycetes > Kitasatosporales > Streptomycetaceae > Streptomyces > Streptomyces sp. NPDC001970. The sequence goes on from NZ_JBSFDW010000013.1 coordinate 184,838, forward strand.
GAAGCTGTTCTACCGGCCACTGCTGGACGCGGTCGCGCAGCTCGCGCCCGGCGAGATCCGGCTCAGCACCCAGGCCGCCAGGCAGCGCCTCGAAGCGCTCGGCTACGCCGACCCCGCCGCCGCCCTGCGCCATCTGGAGGCCCTGTCGTCCGGGGTCACGCGCAAGGCGGCGATCCAGCGGACGCTGCTGCCCGTGCTCCTGGGCTGGTTCGCCGACTCGGCCGACCCGGACGCCGGCCTGCTCGGCTTCCGCAAGGTGTCCGACGCGCTCGGCAAGACGCCCTGGTACCTGCGGCTGCTGCGCGACGAGGGCGCCGCCGCGGAGAACCTCGCACGCGTCCTGTCCGCCGGCCGCCTCGCCCCCGACCTGCTGCTGCGCGCCCCGGAGGCGGTGGCCATCCTCGGCGACCCGGAAGGGCTGAAGCCGCGCAGCCGGGACCACCTGGAGCAGGAGGTGCTGGCCGCGGTCGGCCGCGCGGACGGCGCCGAGGCTGCGGTCGCGGCGGCCCGCGGGGTGCGGCGGCGCGAGCTGTTCCGCACGGCCGCGGCGGATCTGATCGGCTCGTACGGCACCGAGGAGAGCCCCGCCGAACAGGACCCGGGCGCGCTCGTCGACCGCGTCGGCTACGCGGTCACCGACCTCAACGCGGCGACGATCGCGGGCGCGCTCCGAGCGGTCGTGAGCAACCAGTGGGGCGACACCCTCCCCACCCGTTTCGCCGTCATCGGCATGGGCCGCTTCGGCGGGCACGAGCTCTCGTACGGCTCCGACGCGGACGTCCTCTTCGTGCACGAGCCGCGCGAAGGCGTCGACGAACAGGAGGCCGCGCAGGCCGCGAACACCGTCGTCGCCGAGATGCGGCGCCTTCTGCAACTCCCTACCGCCGACCCGCCGTTGCTGATCGACGCGGACCTGCGTCCGGAGGGCAAGACCGGCCCCCTCGTGCGCACCCTCGCCTCGTACGCCGCGTACTACCGGCGCTGGTCGCTCGTCTGGGAGAGCCAGGCGCTCCTGCGCGCCGAACCGATGGCGGGCGATGCGGAACTGGGCGCGCGCTTCATCGAGCTGATCGACCCGCTGCGCTATCCCGCGGAGGGGCTCGGCGAGGACGCGGTCCGCGAGATCCGCCGGCTCAAGGCACGCATGGAGACGGAACGCCTCCCGCGCGGTGCGGACCCGACCCTTCACACCAAGCTGGGCCGCGGCGGCCTCAGCGACGTCGAGTGGACGGTCCAGCTCCTCCAGATGCGCCACGGCTGGGTCGAGCCCGGGCTGCGCACCACGGGCACCCGCCGGGCCCTCGCGGCCGCCCATGCCGCGGGTCTCCTCTCCACCGAGGACGCCCAGATCCTCGACGACGCCTGGGTCCTCGCCTCCCGCGTCCGCAACGGCGTCATGCTGGTCCGCGGGCGCGCGGGCGACACCTTCCCTTCGGAGTCCCGTGAACTGGGGGCGGTGGGGCGGTACCTGGGGTACGGGCCGGGGCACGTGGGCGAGATGGTCGACGACTACCGGCGGACGACGCGGAGGGCGCGGGCGGTGGTCGAGGAGCTGTTCTACGGGGCGTAGAGGGACCGTGTCCAGGGCGCGAGCCCGCCGGAGGGACAGCCCCATGAGGCGCGTGCGAAGGCGTCCCGGGGTGCTGCGCTCGCAGGCCGTGCGCCACTGAAGGCGCGCAGCCGCGCTGTCCGCGGGCACGAGCCCGGTGGGGCGCTTGCGGCCGTGACCACCGGGCCGTCGGGGTGTGGGGGATCCGCGGTGCGAGGTGAAGGCGGCTCTCCACCTCTTCAGCCCGTCCGGCGTCCGAGGACGGACCCGGGGTTCACTGGACGGTGCTCAGGACGATGAGGCCGCCCCGGGTGGAGTCGGAACGGCACCGGTACCCGTACCGGGGCGGGCCGTACGCCCACCGCACTTACTGGCTGTGACCGGGGGCCCTCAGATGCCGCCTCGGCGACATGTCAGCGTCGTGCGACGTTCAGTTCCACCGGGGTGGAGGGGACAGCCCCCTCCACGACCGCGACCTGTCGTGGCAGGCGGTGCGGCATCGCCCCGTACAGCACGTACGACACGCCGTAGCCGAAGGCGAGGCACAGGAGGCCGCCCACCGCGTCGAGCCAGAAGTGGTTGGCCGTCGCGACGATGACTATGAGCGTGAGGGTCGGGTACAGCACGCCGAGGATCTTCACCCACGGCGCCGACGCCAGCGCGACGATGATGAGCCCGCACCACAGCGACCAGCCGATGTGCATCGACGGCATCGCCGCGTACTGGTTCGACATGTTCTTCAGATTGCCCGAGGCCATCGAGCCCCAGGTGTGGTGCACCAGCACGGTGTCGATGAAGTTCTGGCCGGTCATCAGGCGCGGCGGGGCCAGCGGGTACAGGTAGTACCCGACGAGGGCGACGCCCGTCGTCGCGAAGATGACGGATCGCGCCGCGGCATAGCGGCCGGGGTGCCGGCGGTAGAGCCAGACGAGCACGCCGATGGTCACCAGGAAGTGCAGGGTGGCGTAGTAGTAGTTCATCGTCACGACCAGCCATGTCACCGAGTTCACGGCGTGGTTGACCGTTTGTTCGATCGCGATGCCGAGCGCCTTCTCGGCCTGCCAGATCCAGTCGGCGTTGCGCAGGGCCTGCGCCTTCTGCTCCGGCACCGCGTTGCGGATGAGGGAGTAGGTCCAGTAACTGACCGCGATGAGCAGGATCTCGAACCAGATCCGGGGCCGCCGCGGCGCTCGCAGTCCGCGCAGCCGTCCGCGCTCCGGGGCCGGACTCTCCTCGCTCACCATGGGTGACGGAGGGGCCGTCCGGCCTTCCAAAGTCTTCACGGTCGATTCACCCATAGGGAGAGAGTCTGCCAGATGCGCCACTCTCGTCCGATCATCCCCCGGGCGGGTTCCGACGGCAGGCGGTACGTCCTGAGTACTACCTAGGAACTGGGTGCAACCCCGGGTCCCGAAGCCGTTGAACCGCGTACGACCAACTCCGGCATGAAGACGAACTCGCTGTGGGGCGCGGGCGTCCCGCCGATCTCCTCCAGCAGCGTCCGTACCGCCGCCTGGCCCATCGCCGGCACCGGTTTGCGGATCGTCGTCAGCGGCGGGTCGGTGAAGGCGATGAGAGGGGAGTCGTCGAAGCCGACGACCGAGATGTCGTCCGGCACTTCGAGTCCGCGCTGCCGCGCCGCGCGGATCGCGCCGAGCGCCATCATGTCGCTCGCGCACACCACCGCCGTGCAGCCGCGGTCCATCAGCGCGGACGCCGCGGCCTGGCCGCCCTCCAGGGTGTAGAGGGAGTGCTGGATGAGCTCCGCCTCGATCTCCTGGTCCGTCAGGCCCAGCTGTTCCCCGACCGCCTTGACGAAACCCTCTATCTTCCGGAGAACCGGGACGAATCGCTTCGGGCCGAGCGCCAGGCCGATCCGGGTGTGGCCGAGGGCGACGAGATGCGTCACCGCGAGCCGCATCGCCGCCCGGTCGTCGGGCGAGATGAACGGGGCCTGCACCTGCGGCGCGAAGCCGTCGACGAGGACGAACGGCACGCCCTGGGCGCGCAGCTTCTCGTAGCGCTGCATGTCGGCGCTGGTGTCGGCGTGCAGTCCGGAGACGAAGATGATGCCGGAGACCCCGCGGTCCACGAGCATCTCGGTGAGCTCGTCCTCGGTGGAGCCGCCGGGGGTCTGGGTGGCCAGCACGGGCGTGTAGCCCTGGCGGGTCAGCGCTTGACCGATGACCTGGGCCAGGGCCGGAAATATCGGATTCTCCAGCTCTGGCGTGATAAGTCCGACAAGTCCGGCGCTGCGTCTGCGCAGCCGGACCGGGCGCTCATAGCCGAGGACGTCGAGTGCGGCGAGCACCGATTCGCGGGTGGTCGTGGCCACGCCTGGCTTGCCGTTGAGCACTCGGCTGACCGTGGCTTCGCTGACCCCCGCCTGGGCTGCGATGTCGGCAAGCCGTGCGGTCATGGGATTGGACTGTACCGGTCGCATGTCAGATTGCCCACCAGGTGCTGGAGTCGGCGGGAAGGCGAACGGTCCCACCGGTGAACTCGGGTGTCGCGGACGACAGGAGCACGCGACCCGGTACGGGCAGCTCCACTTCCGTGCCGCGCGTGTTGGTGGTGCAGACGAACCCGTCGCGGGCGAGGGCGAGGACGCCCTCGGGCGCGTCCAGCCAGGTCACCGATTCACCCGCGCCCAGCCCCGG